>CAZSDD010000020.1:34031-35780 GCA_964605505.1 uncultured Gemmatimonadaceae bacterium
AGAGCTCGCCACCTATCTTGAGCCTGAGGGGCGGATCGGGGCAAGGCGGTGAAGCGGCCTCGCCGGACGCCCGTATCCCTGTGAAGAGGCAACGGTGGTATCCAGGGAGGGACGATCCCGTCTTCGGCAACCGAAAGAAGAACGGTCCGGAACGGTCCGGAACGGTCCGGAACGGTCCGGAACGGTCCGTCTCCACCCGTGCTTTCCCCGGAGGGTCGCATGAGACCGCGAATACACTATGAAGAGCGGACGGGTTGGGCCGGGTGGGTCCATCTCCTGATCATCGGGCTATTTCTCGGGATTCCCCTCTTCGTGCTCCTTCCGGAGGCGCTGGGAGAAGGACCCGGGGAGATGTCCCCCCTTGGTGCTTCCGTCCTTTTCCTGGTGCTCCTGGTGCTTCCCGCTCTCCTCTACGCCTTTCTTGGCCAACTCAGGGTCCGGGTCACGGACAGAGGCGTGGAAGCGGCCTGGGGCCTCTCCGAAGTCTTCAGAAAACAGTTCGCCTACGAGGAGATCGTGGGCGCCGAGGCCGTCACCTATTCTCCCCTGCGGGAATTCGGCGGCTGGGGGATTCGGATCGGCCCTGGCAAGAAGAGGGCCTGGACCACCCGGGGCAACCGTGCCCTGGTCCTGCATTTGACCGACAATACCCGGTTCTACCTCAGTTCGGAGAAGCCGGAGCGTCTCCTGATCAGCATCCAGGCGGCCGGGTCCGGGAAGATGGGGAAGGATGCTGAAACTGCGGGTGAAGAAGGGGGTTGAAAAGAGACGGACGGCGGAAGGGAGGATTCCGCTGTATGGAGAACGCTTTTGGAGACAGGGTGGGTGACGGTGCCTGTGATCCCACCCTGCCTCGCATGTCACCGCAACGGAGAGTCGATCTGTGACCCACGACATGGAGCCCCGGACTCCGAAGAATTCCGAGTCATTGGTCTCGGAGCTCATGATGCCCCACCAGGTGAACAACCACGGAAATGTCTTTGGTGGAGTTATCCTTTCCATGGTGGACCGAGCCGCCGGGGTCTCGGCCATGAGGCACTCGGGCCGCCCCTGCGTTACCGTCTCCATCGACCGGGTGGACTTCAAGGAGCCGATCTTCACCGGCGAGCTGGTGAGCTGTCGCGCCCGGGTGAATTACGTGGGCCGAACCTCCATGGAGATCGGGGTCAGGGTGGAGGCGGAAAATCTCCTCACCGGAACCAAGCGCCACACGAACACCTGCTTCCTCACCTTCGTGGCCATCGATGCCGATCATCGCCCCGTCCCCGTACCCCCTTTGAAGCCGGAGACGGAGGAGGACGAGAAGCGTTTCCGGGAAGGAAAGCGCCGGAAGGAAGTCCGCATGGCCCTGGATGAGGAGTTGGGCCCGGCCTGAGGATCGGGGCCGAGCTGAGGATCGGGGCCGGCTTCATGATCGGGGCCGGCCTGAGGATCCGGGCCGGCTTCATGATCGGGGCCGGCTTCCCTTCCTCCCGATTTTTCCTTCTTCCTCTTCCGGCTTCGGAACACCCATTGGTGGGCCGCCAGTCCCAGCAGGTAAACCGTCCCCGTCCCCAGGTGGAGCCACGCCAGGAGTCTGAGCCAGCCCTGGTGGGTCACCGTCTGGATGAGATAGCCCGAGATGGTCATGGGAATCAGGAACCAGAGTGCGGTGTGGCCGGACTTTCGCCCTGGAAGCTTCGGTTTCCTCGCATGCTTCAGGATGTGATCCGAGGCGATGAGTCCCACGGCGAAGACCAGGACCGGGGC
>CAZSDD010000020.1:35880-37160 GCA_964605505.1 uncultured Gemmatimonadaceae bacterium
CCGGCCCCACCACGATCATGAGGACCTGATCCAGGGTCCGGACCCTGTGGGCGTCAAAGTAGGCCACGCCCAGGGGCCGGTCCCCCCGAAAGGCCACGTAATGAGTCACGATTCCACCGGGCTCTTCCCCGCCGGGGCCGGTCACTTCCGCCACCCGGGCGATCTGATCGGGGTCCAGGTAGGCCGTTCGCCGCTCCACATGGTCCGCCTGGGGAAAGGCCAGGGCCAGGGCCTGATCCTGGGTGAGGTCCTGGGCCCAGGCGGGCCGATCCGGCAGTGCTGCGGCTCCCAGAACCGTCATCGAGGTCAGGAGGAGGGAACGAGCCTTCAAAATAGCCAGCCGATCTGGAGATTCCACTGGTTCAGGCCAGTGTCGTTCTCGTTTGAGTGGATCTGGTATCCCATCTTCCAGACCACCTGGGGGTCCGGCTTCCAGGCCAATCCAAGAGAGGTGACAGTGAGGTCATTTGCCGGATCGGCCGAGAATCCGCTCGGGACCGTGCGCTGGGTGTTCACCTTCTCATATCGGAGATAGGGGATGAGCTGGTGGCCGGTCCGTCGGCTCCGGAGCACGTCATAGCCGCCCTGGACGTACCAGCCCAGCATGGATTCGCCCAACCCGTCCGCGCCGGAGAGTCCGTTCAGCCGGTTCAGCTCTTCCGCCTCATCGACCCGGGCCCCGGCCACCAGTGCCCGGAGGTCCCATCCTCGGAATTCGTAGTCGGCGTGAAGGTCCCAGATGAGGACCCGCCCACCGACCTCCTGCCCGTTCAGTGCCCTGTTCTGGGCCGTCTCACCCACGTAGGCCGAAGCTCCAAGAGTGAGGCCTGGGGTCCCCACGTAATCCATCCGCACGGCAACCCCCAGGTCTTCGGCCAGTGCCTTCCCGGCCTTCTGCCTACCGCCCCGCAGCCCGGTGCCGTCGAAGCCTGCGCCGTCGAAGGAGTTCATCAGATAGGCCCGCCATTCCAGAAGGTCCGTGCTCCCGAAAAGGCCGATCCCGTTCTCCCGCCAGGTGGTCGGGATGATGCGGTTTTCAGTGACGGGTCGCTTCGTACCGAGGAAAACCGGGGGTTCGTGTAGCTCGTTCACCAGACCGATAGGAGCCAGGAGAACCCCTCCCCGGAGTCCCACGTTTTCTGTGAGCATGTAGTCCAGGTAGGCGAACTCCAGGAAGGCCTCTTTGGCGTGTTCGATCTCGATTTCCGAGTTGAAGAGAATTCGGTCGTTGAACTTGTAGCCCACGTAGAGGATGGCTCGGAGGGCGTCAAATCGGTCCG
>CAZSDD010000021.1:0-1095 GCA_964605505.1 uncultured Gemmatimonadaceae bacterium
TTATCTCATGGGACTCTCCGCCTCCGGGCTGGCGACCTCGGCCCTGGGGCAGGAGTGGATGGAGTCGGCCAGGTCCGCTCTTGTCCGACCTCTCTCAACGGAGCTTCCCTACCGGGAAGAAGGATTCTTTCCTCCTGAAGAGGCCTTGGCTCTGGGATACCGGATGGCCCTTCGCCGCGGCCAGATCCTGAGTGTGACGGTGGAGCTGGATGGACCCTTGGACACCAGGGTCTTCTTGGACCTCTTCCGGGTGGCTCCGGACACTCTGAGACCACCGGTTCACGTGTATTCGTCGCCCCTCGGGCAGCCCCTGGTCTTCGAGCTCCGTCGGACCGGCGACTATCTTCTCAGGGTCCAGCCGGAACTCCTCCGGGGGGGCCGGTTCCGGGTGACCATCGAAAATCCGCCCGTCCTGGCATTTCCGGTGGTGGGCCGGAATCATCGTTCCATCGGGAGCCTTTTCGGGGATCCCCGTGACGGGGGGCGAAGGGCCCACCACGGCGTGGACATTTTCGCCCCTCGGGGCACGCCGGTCATCGCCGCCAGCGACGCCTATGTTCGCCGGACGGATACCACCGAGATCGGAGGGCGGGTCATCTGGCTCAGGGACTCACGGCGCGATGCCTCCGTCTATTACGCGCACCTGAACGAGATCCTGGTGAGGGGTGGAACCCGGGTCAGGGCCGGGGATACCATCGGGACTGTCGGAAATACGGGGAATGCCCGCACTACCCCTCCCCACCTCCATTTCGGGCTCTACATCAGGGGAGAGGGCCCGTACGACCCCTGGGACTTCCTGTATCGGTCGGATATACCTCTCCGTGAGGCTCAGGTGGCCCTGACGGAGCTGGGGACGTGGGCCCGGACCAGGGAAGGCCAGACCCACCTCAGGGATCGCCCCAGCTCCAGGGGACGGATTCTGGCAGATCTTCCCCGGCATACCGCTCTCCGTCTGATGGGGGGCGTGCATGAATGGTACCGCGTTCAGCTTCCGGATGGATCTTCCGGCTTCATAGCCGGGGATTTGACGGAGGAGATGCTGGACCCGCTGTGGCTGGAACGGGGGGGGCGGGGGCAGTCGCTCCAATCCGATCC
>CAZSDD010000021.1:1195-23601 GCA_964605505.1 uncultured Gemmatimonadaceae bacterium
TGCGGTTCTCATCCGGTCGCAGGGCAAAAAAGGAAGCCCCACGGCAGCCGAGCTGCCGCGGGGTCTCCATCCAAGCGGGCGACCGGAATCGAACCGGCGACCCTCAGCTTGGGAAGCTGATGCTCTACCGACTGAGCTACGCCCGCAAGACCCCTGAATTTAGCGAGGGCCGGGCAGCCCCTCAAGACTGCCCGGCCCTGCTGACGAAAATCCGAGGCTCTCGGGGCCTCAGTGCGCTGCGTGCCTAGGGTGCGATGACTTCATAGTAATATCCGGAGACGACCTGATCGGAGGAGAAGTCACCCTGGAAGACCTCGGACATCTCCACCTCAGGGGCCTGGACCTGAACGTCGAGGGTCCCGATTTCCTCCCCGTCGTACCCGCCGAAATGAAAGCGGAGGATCACAGGGGTTCCGGGCTCCAGGCTGTTGTTCTTCACCGCTCCGGTGATGGAGGTGCCGCCCTCCGGAAAGGGCGTAAGTCTCAAGTCCGCGACCTCGTACCCGATTTCCTGGTACTCGTTGAATACTTCGTTGGCCTCTTCCTCCTGATCCGTCTCCGAGAGGGCCCGCGCCAGGAAGATCCATCCCAATGCGTTCCTGGGATCCACTTCCAGGAGTTCCCGGGCCACGGGAATCAACTCTTCGAACCGCTCCGCGATGGAGAGGGTCTGAGCCAGGTTCAGCCGGGCGTCCCGATTGAAGGGATTCATCTCGGCGGCCCGGCGGAAAGCCTGGGCTGCCTGATCGTAGTTCTCGATCTGGTAGAGGCCCACCCCTGCGTTGAACAGCTCACGCTCCCCAAGATCGTCCCGGGACAGGAGCTGGTCATAGAGAGCCTGCACCGAGTCCGGCATCTCGAGCTGGGAGAGGGCGTTGGCCAGGTTCCCCAGAATCACCACGTCATCGGGGTTCTCTTCCAGGAGGTTTCCGTAGAAATCGGCGGCTTCCTGGTAGCGCTCGGCGTAGGTCAGGATCTGCCCGAGACCCGTGGTGGCCACTTCATAGTGCTGCTCCCAGATGGGGGCGGCAGCCGTATCGGCCATCTGGATCTCTTCGGTCTCCTCCAGGATGTCCAGGGCGGTGCGGAAGGAGTTGATGGCCTCGTCCATCCGATCCAGCTGGGAATAGATGGACCCCAGTTGGAGGAAGGCCTCGGGGCGATCATCGTACAGGTCGTTGGCCTGCTCGAAGAGGACGGCGGCCGTCTCCAGATCGCCGTTGTTCATGGGAACGATGGCGTCATTATAGGCACCGACCCAGCCCTGCTCGCGCCAGGGCTCCGTCTCCAGAATATACCGGGGGTGAATCTCCTCGGCTTTGTCGAACATGATGGCGGCCTCATCATATTCACCGAGTCCCACCAGAGCCTGGGCGGCCTGGAAATAGGATTTCGGATTGTCCGGCTCCGCGGCGATACCCTCCTGGGCTGCCTCCAGAGCGGCCTGGAAACGGGTCTGAACCTCGGCCTCATCCGTGGTGGTCTGAGCCTGAGTCAAAAACAGGTCCGCGGAGCGCGTATGGCTGTTGTCCCGGGGCGGTGTGCCCTCCTCCAGTTCCTCGCCACCAGGCAGGCCCGGGGCGGAAGGAGCGCTCTGGCCCCCGCCTCCACCGCATCCGGTGCCGGTGAACAGGGCAAACGTGGCGAGGACGAGTCCGAGTCGGACTTTCATCCCGATTTCCTCCTATTGGTTGTTGAAAAGGGGTCCTGCATCGGTGTCGGAACCCTTAAAGTAGTCACAGGCACAAAATGTAGACATGCCGGGAAAATACGTCAAACTCCGCACCTTCTCCAATCTCGTTCAGCCCGGCGCCGCGATATCCCGTTCGGCCCGGGCCAGGTCTTCCCGGATAGGATGCAAGAATCAAACCGCTGGCACGGGTCTCAGCTCTTCAGGTAGGTCTTGATCCGCAGCGCCAGATTCTGGCTGAATCCCGGCAAGTGAGCGATTTCTTCGGGTGACGCTTCTTTCACTCCCCTCACCGACCCGAAATGGGTCAGGAGGGCCTTCTTACGGGTAGGGCCTACACCCGGAATCTCCTCCAGCCGGCTCTGAAGCGTCCGGCGGGACCGGAGCTTCCGGTTGTAGGTGACGGCGAACCGGTGGGCCTCGTCCCGGATTCTCTGCAGAAGGTGAAGGGCCTGCTCCCGTCGAGCCAGGAGGACCGGCTCCGACCGGCCAGGTAGGAACACCTCCTCTTCCCTCTTGGCCAGCGCGGCCACGGCGACGTCTTCCAACTCCAGGGTCCGGAGGGGATCCAGAGCGGCCGAGAGCTGGCCTTTTCCCCCGTCGATGACCACCAGGTCGGGGATGGGCTTTCCCTCTTCCATGCGGCGGCGGAAGTACCTCGAGACGGTCTCGGTCATGGAGCGGTAGTCGTCGTTTCCCCAGTCCCCTTTGATCTTCATGTGGCGGTATTCGGACTTTTTCGGGGTCCCGTTCTCGAAGACCACGGCGCTCCCCACAGTCTCCGAGCCCTGGAAATGGGAGATGTCGAAGCAGACCATGACCCGGGGGACCACCTTCAGGTCCAGGCGATCCTGGAGGTTGAAGAGAGCCTCGTCGGCCCGGTCCGCCACATGAGCCAGTGCCGTCGCCCGGTCCTCCATGGCGTTGTGGGCGTTGGTACCGGCCAGCTCCACAAGGCGGGCCTTCTCCCCCCTCCGGGGCACATGAAACCGGAGCTTCCGGCGGGCCCGCTGAGAGAGGACCTCCTCCAGAATCTCCCGATCCGGAAAATCCCCGGGGAGGAGGATCTCCCGGGGAAGGTCCATGGTGCCCTCCTCCCCCCGTCCCAGATAATACCGGCTGGCGAAGGCCGAGAGGAGCGCCGCGTCGGGCTCGGCCCCCACGTCGGAAAAGCGGAGAGTGTCACGTCCGAGCAGGAGACCCCTTCGGATTCGCAAAGCCACTGCCGTAGCCAATTCCCCATCCCTGGCCAGCCCCAGGACGTCCTGATCCTGCCCCTGGACCCGGTGGACCCGCTGTTCCCTGGCGATGGTGCCCAGGCCCCTGGACACGTCTCTGAGGCGGGCGGCTTCCTCGAAGCGAAGCTGCGCCGCGGCTTCCTGCATCCGCTTCTCCACCTCGTCCTGGAGCTTCTCCGTATCCCCGTCCAGGATTCTGAGGATCTCCCGGATCATCCGGCCGTAGCTCTCCTGGCTCTGGAGCCCTACACAGGGAGCCAGGCATCGGCCGATGTGATAGTCCAGACAGGGTCGGTCCGGCGCCTCCCCGGGGAGGTCGTAGCGGCAGGACCGGACAGTATACAGGCGCTTGATGACTTCCAATGCCTGCCTGAGCGGTCCAACCGAGGTGAATGGGCCGAAATACCGGCCCCCGTCGTTTCGGACTTCCCGGGTGACGAAGACCCGTGGAAAGGCTTCCTGGACGGTGACCTTGATGTAGGGGTACTTCTTGTCGTCCCTGAGCTGGATGTTGAACCGGGGCTGATGCTCCTTGATGAGATTGGCCTCGAGGATCAGGGCTTCCGCCTCGGAGCCGACCACGATGGTATCCAGGCCGGTGATCCGCCGGACCAGCTCCCGGGTCTTGATGGAATGGGATTGGTCCTGCCTGAAATAGCTCCTGACCCTGGGCCGGAGTGACTTGGCCTTGCCGATGTAGAGCACCTCCCCCCCTTCGGCCCTGAAGAGATAGACTCCCGGGCTGGTGGGAAGGGTGGCCAGAAGCTCCGGCGTGATGGATTCGGCGTCGGGCATGGAAGGTCAGCGGTTCGACGACCTTCGGCGCAGGGGCATTCCCACGCCCATCAGGGAGGTCGTCCCAAGATAGGCTACCCCGAAAAGCCCCGCCGTTCCCAATGCCGCCAGGGGATTCAGCAGGAAGGAGTCCACGCCCAGCAGCTCTGTCAGGGCGCCGGGGGACAGAGAGAATCCCAGGTAGCTCCTGGCTCCCAACCCGAAGACCAGGGCCACCAGGCCGGCCGCCACCATCCGGAGCACGGGGCCCGTTCCGGGGCCATGAGGGCCCAGGTGCCGGGTCAGGCTCCGTCGCAGGAGGATGAGCTCGACCCAGGCTCCTGCGGCGGAACCCAGGGCCAGACCTGCCGCTCCCAGGTGAAGGTGGCCCACCTGGAAGCCGTCCAGGGGAAACATGAGGCCCGCGCCCACGGCCAGGGAGAGGACCACCCGCCCCGTGGCGATGAGAGCCGGCGTCCTGGTCTCCCGGAGGGCGTAGAAGGTGGAGGAGAGGACCCTGGAGGAAGCCGAGGCCGGGAGTCCCAGCGCATAGGCCGCCAGGACCAGGTGCACGGCCTTCGTGTCCGCAGCTCCGAACTCGCCCCGCTGAAAGAGGGCCGCCGTCAGGACGTCGCCCAGGAAGATGTAGGCCAGGGCCGAGGGAACCAGAAGAAAGGCCATCCGCCTGAGGGACCGCCGAACCCTGGGAACCAGAATCTCCTCTACCGCTTTTCGATTTCTGGAGAGTTCCGGAAGCTCTGAAGCGGCAATGGCCATTCCGAACAGGGAAATGGGTAGAAGGTAGAGGGTCTGGGCGTTGGCGAGAATCGACAGGGCCGCTTCGGCCAGGAGGCCGGCCAGCACCGCGTCCAGCAACCCGCTGATGTTCACCACCCCACGGGCGGCCACCACAGGGATGAAGTTCCGGATGGCTTCCCTCACCCCGGCTACTTTTCTGCCCAGGGAGAGCCGGAAGTGGCTCAGCAGGCCTACGACCCACGGGAGCTGGACCAGGAGCTGAAGGAGGCCTCCGGCCAGGGCGCCCCAGGCCATGAGCGTCACCAGCTCCGGGTCCCGTCCGGCGGCCTCGTATCCCTTGAGGGAACCGAAAAAGACCATGACGGTAATGATGGCGGCGTTCCAGGCCACCGGGGCCACGTAGGAGACGAAGAACTTCCGGTGGCTGTTCAGGATCCCCAGGGCCCAGGCCGAGACCACAAGGGTTGCCGTCATAGGAAAGATGATCCGGACCAGGCGCACCGTGAGGGCCTGTTTGCCCGGATCCCACTCGTGGAAGAGGACGCCGATGAGAAAGGGCGCCAGGAGGATTCCCAGCAGGGCCAGCCCAAAGGCCACCACCAGGAGAATGCCCAGGGCCGCCCCGGCGAACCGGCCGGCCTCTTCCTCTCTTCCCTCCTCCAGGAACTCGGCGTAGACGGGAATGAAGGAGGCGCTGAGGGTCCCTTCCCCAAGGAGGTTCTGAATGACGTTGGGCGTCCGGAGGGCGGCCCGCCACACGTCCGTCTCCCGGGAATTTCCGAGATAGAAGGCCAGGACGGCGTCCCGGAGAAAGCCCGCCACCCTGCTCAAGAAAATGCCCGCGCCCACCCAGAAGGCAGCGCGGGCTCCTCGGCCTCCTCCGGGCCCGGAATCAGGAGTCGTGCTCACCGGGCGGCAGAGCCTCGCGGTTTCCGGGACGGTCTTCCAGGAGCTTTTGAAGGAACTGGCTCTGATCGTCCAATCTTCCCACCTCCCTGGAGAGTCGCTCCACCTCCCCCTCCAGGTCCATCAACCGTTCCTGGAGGAGATCATCGGACTGGCCGAGGCCTCTCCGCTCCAGGCGGGAGGCCAGGGCCCGGCCCACCTGGGAGTCCAGGACGATGGCCAGAATCGGAATGAGGAGCACCAGAACAAAGAGTATCTGCCAGAACATGGGGGCAAATTAAGCAGGATCCGGACCAAGAGCCACTCGGAACTCCTCGAGGAGTTCCTGGATGAGCTCCGGACCGTACCGGGCCAGGTAGTAGTTGGGGTTCAGAACCCGCTCCTGGGGCCGTCCCAGGGGGAAGAGATTCTGCTGGGCCTTTTCCAGTTGACCCAGGGCGATCTCGTTCTGTCGCTTCATAGCCTGAAGGATCTTCTTTTCCGCCTCGTCGAAGGCTGCGAAGGAGGTGTTCCGGGCATGGGTGACCGGACCCTTCAGGGTCGGGTCAACCTCTCGGGCCGCCCTGGCCAGGACCCCTGCCCCCTTCCCCACGGCCCCACGAATCTCCCCCAGGGCCTGCCGAATCTCCGAAGGTAGCTCTTCCCTGGCGATCTCTCCCGCCAACTCGTGATGAGGCCGGCTCAACCCTTCCACGGCCAGATGGAACTTGTCCAGGACCTTTTCAACCTTTCCCTCCAGCAGGGTAGCCGAGTGCCTGGGAAAGATGATGGGCATCCGGATCTCGTGGCAGCGGAAGAACTCCCTCAGTTGGGCGAAATAGGCCAACTCTCCCGGCCCTGCCACATAGGCCAGGGTGGGAAAGAGGGCACTCTCCACCACGGGCCGGAGGAGGACGTTGGGGCTCAGAAGAGAAGGATCGTCGTGGACCCGCTCCACGAGCTCCTCCCGGGAAAGAACCGTTCCGGCATGGTTCAGGCGGAAGTCCGTCCCGTTCCGGTACAGGCGGTCCCGGCCGGCGGGCCCTTCGAAGAAGAGGTTCACCCCACCCTCCAATATGGGCACCTGGGGGGGATAGCCCTCCATCTCCAGATGGGAGGCCGTCCGGTGAAGAAGGGCTTCGTGGGTTTCGGCCTCCTTCAACTCCCTGAAGAGGACAGGTTGGGACGCCTTCTTCAACCCTGGGTCATGGGCTTCCACAAAGAGGATCGGCAGGTGGCCCAGGAGGTGCTCCATGACCTTCACAAACCCGCTGGAAAGGGTGCTCCCTGAAGGATAGGCATCTCGAAGTGACTTGAATAAAGATGAGCTAAAGTCGCTTTCAGGAAGGGTTTCTATGAATGAGTCCAGCGTCTCATTCAGACCGCTTTCTACCGGGATGCGATACAATGGCCTGGATGGGGGGCCGTCCTGCTCCGGGACCCGGAAGGTCTGGAGATCATTTCGCCGGTCCAGAAGATGGGTGTGGTCCGCCTCGGCCCAATCGTGATCTTCCGAGCCCACCCAGAAGAGCGGCAGGACGGGGCGCTCCACCACGGGTTCCAGGGCCTGGGCCAGCCTCACTGCCGTCAACGCCTTGTAGAGGCTGTACATCGGGCCCAGGAAGAGCCCCGGCTGCTGCCCGGTGGTGACGAGATACCCTCCCTCCTCCACGAAACGCTCCAGCCCTGGCCGGGCCATCTCCGAGGGGTCGCGAATCATTTCGGCCACACGCTCCCGGCCGGATCTGTGGAAACGCCCGTCCAACTCCCGGGCCTTTTCCAGGTAGCTGTCGGGATCGTCGAAGGAACCCTCGAAAAAACGGGCCAGGTGGGTCTCCCCCTGGAGGTAGTCTCTCACCAGGGTTGATCCTTGCGGGTGTCCTGCCAGAATCTTCAGACTCAGAGTTCTCTTTCCTTTCTCAGGGGCCCTTGTGATACGGTTCGTTCCGCAGGATGGTTCCGGCCCTGTAGAGCTGTTCGGCCAGAAGCAGGCGGGCCACCTCATGGGGCAGCGTAAGGCTCGAGAGCGTCATGGAGAGGTCTGCCCTCCGGAGGATGCCCTCCCCCAGGCCGAACGCTCCGCCGATGACGAAGCTGACCACCGGCACGGATCGAACGGCCTTCTCCTCCAGGTGGCGAGCCAACTCTCTGGAAGTCATCCGCCTTCCGCTCCGGGTCAGGGCCACCACCCACCCTTCCTTCGGCAGCCGCTCCAGGAGTCGGGCTTCCTCCGCCGCCATGACCGCTTCGGCATGGGCCTTACCTCTTCCGGCCGCTCCCGCCTGCACTTCCACCGCTTCCATCCTCCAATAGCGGCGAGCCCGCTTCTCGAATTCCGCCGCCGCCTCTGCCACGGGGCCTTTTGCCGATCCCACGGAAAGGAGGCGAATGATCACCGGGTCCGTCTCCGGGCCTCAATGACCCCCTCCACGTGTCGCCAGAAACGGTCCTCTCCCTCCAGGATTTCTACCCCCAGCTTCAGGACCCTGACTCCCTGGAGGCCCTCTTTGTGGGGGGCCAGCCTTACCGCGTCCTTCTCGGTGGTGACGATGGTCCGGCGGCCGGCCAGGTCGATGAGGGTCTGAACGTCCCTCCAGCTATAGGGATGGTGGTCCGGGAACGGGAGGAGATCCCCGGGCCTTCCGGTGGCGTCCCTGAGAACCCGGGAGAAGCTGTCCGGATCCCCGATTCCGGCTACGGCCAGGTAATCTCCTGACGGAGCCGGCGCCTCCCGGCCGTCCAGGTCTGCCCACCCCCGGGGAAGGAACGACACCGCTACCGGCGGCTCCCTGAGGAAGGGATCCAGGCGCTTCGCCAGCTCTTCCGTGCTGTCCTGCGCCCCCTTCCGGGTCAGCACCACCACTCCGGCCCGCCTG
Organism: uncultured Gemmatimonadaceae bacterium; assembly: GCA_964605505.1. Lineage (GTDB taxonomy): Bacteria > Gemmatimonadota > Gemmatimonadetes > Longimicrobiales > Gaopeijiaceae > CAZSDD01. The sequence goes on from CAZSDD010000021.1 coordinate 9,418, forward strand.
AGGCCGGCCAGAGGCTCCCTGAAGGGTCCCCGGGGAAGCAGACGCACCTTCCGGGGGGTATTGGATGCCAGGAGGACGATGTCCAGATCCCTGGCCAGGCGCCGGTGTTGAAACCCGTCATCCAGAACCACGACGGTGGCTCCCTTCCGGGCCGCCTTCCACGCGCCATAGGCCCTGTCCTCCTCGGCGATGACCAGGGCCTCAGGGGCCCACCGGCGGTGGAGATGGATCTCATCGTCGCCGTAGCCTCCGGAAACCAGGGCCGGCTTTTCTCCCCGGGCCGACAGGCCCTTGAGAAGCCAGGCCGACAGGGGAGTCTTCCCGCTCCCGCCGACGGTGAGGTTCCCTACCGAAATGACGGGAACCGGAGCCCGCTGAAGAGGCATGACGCCGGAGTCGTACATCTTTCCCCACGCCCCGGAAGCCATGCGGAACCCCATCTCCAGGGGTAGGGTCGCCACGCGAAGGAGTCCGCCGAACACGCCGCCCCCCCCACCCCACCATTCCAGGACCCAATCATGGATACCCAGGGACCGGGACGGGGCCGGCGCCCCCGGGACCTTTCCCGGACCGCCTTCCACCCTCCCGCGCCTCTCGGCCAGGTCAGCCCTTCTGGGCATCGATCTCCTCTCGGATACGAGCTTCCTGGGGATTCAACTCCAGGGTGAATGCCTTCAGCTCTTCCTGGATGTCCAGGCCTACGGCCGCCAGCTCCTCCTCCGGAGCCCTTCTGGACACCCACCGGGGAGCCCCGTAACGAATCCGGAGAGAGGAGAAGGGCTTTGGAACCATGAACCGGTCCCAACTGTTCAGGTACCACGCCCGGTCGGCCCCCACGCCGATGGGGATCAGGGGCAAGCCTGTGAGCTGTGCCGCCACGAGGGCGCCGGGCTTGAAGACGTGACGAGGCCCCTTTGGGCCGTCCGGAGTGAATCCCAGGTCCTTTCCCTCTTTGGCTGCCCTCAGGATTCCCTTCAATCCTTTCACTCCCCCTCGGGTGCTGGAGCCACGGGCCAGGCCGAAGCCGTGCCGGTGGATGACCTGGGCGATGTATTCTCCGTCGGAATGTTCGCTCACGAGAACCACGATCCCTTCGTTCCTGTGATGATGAACCAGAGGAAGCAGTTGCCCGTGCCAGAACACGAAGATCACGCCTTCACCCCGGCGCCGGAACTGCTGCAGGTGCTCCGTGCCTTCCTTGGTGCAGCGGACCAGGGGAAAGTACGTTCCCAGAAGGCCACGCCCCAGCCATCCGGCGGCTCGAAATTGCAGATCCTTCTTGTCCATACTCCTACCAGCCCCTTTGAGGTTCAGAAACCCCGGGTCGGCCCTTCAGGAGCTCTTCCGCCATCTCCGCCACCCTCAACGCGGCCCCCGGTGCCCCCAGGGCCAGCCGGACCCGGGCCAGTTCGGACAGCATTTGGGTCCGGGCGGGGGAGTCGCCCTCGAGGAGAGGAAGGACGAGCTCCGCCAGTCGTTCCGGAGTGGCTTCTCCCTGGAGGACTTCCGGTACCACCCGGGTGTCGGCCACCAGATTGGCGAGTGCCACGTGGGGGACCCGGACCAGGCGTTTGGCCAGAAAGAACGTGAGGGGGTGGGTCCGGTATGCCATCACGAACGGGGTTCCGGACAGGGCGGCCTGGAGGGTCGTGGTCCCGGACTTCACCAGGGCCGCCGTGGCATGGTGCAGCAGTGCCCGCCCATCCTCCACCTGGGGGATGTCGACGGCGGCGAAGGCCTCCTTCGAGATGGATTCGGCCCGGGCCAGGACCGGCTGGACCTCGGGCCGGGCTCTTCGGACCTTATCCCCGGTCCGGAGAAAGAGATGGAGATGCCTCCCGATCTCCTGACTCCTGGACCCCGGGAAGAGGGCTAGAATGGGCCGATCCGGGTCCAGGCCGTGCTGGAGGGCAAACGCCTTCCCGGAGGGAAAGTCGTCGGCTTCCTCCAGAAGAGGATGGCCCACGAACCGAACATTCCCCCCGGCCTTCCGGAAGATCTCTTCTTCGAAGGGCAGGATGACCGCGATGGCGTCGGCGTCCCGGGCCAGTTGTTCGGCACGGTGCCCCTTCCAGGCCCAGACCTGGGGGGCGATGTAGTAGAGGGTGGGGATCCCCCTTTCCCGTGCCGCCCGTGTGAGGCGGAGATTGAACCCCGGATAGTCGATGGGAATGACCAGATCCACGACGGATTCATCCAGTAGGGTGGTGATCCTCCTCTCCAGCTTCCAGAAAAAGGGCAGATGCCGGATTACCTCGGCAAAGCCCATGACGGAGAGCTGGTCAAGGCCCGCCAGAAGCTCCACCCCCTGGGCTGCCATTCGGTGTCCGCCCAGGCCCAGAAGGCGGGCGTCAGGCCACTTCCGGCGAAGTGCCCGAGCCACCTGGGCGCCGTGCTGATCCCCGGAGGCTTCGCCGGCCAGCATGAGGATGACCGGAGGGCCCGCCATATTCATCTCCCCGTCAGAACCGATATCCCAGATACCAGATGATGATGGCCACCAGAATCAGGAGAAGGACGAGGGCCCGGGGGGATTTCCCCTTCTGGTGGTCGATCCACTCCTTCTTCCGCTTACGACGGACGCGAATCAGCGACATGGGATCGGATCCTTTCCTCGATGGAGAGGGTCACGGCCAGGGCGTCCCGCCCATCCTGCCCCGAGACGGCGGGTTCGCCTCTATCCAGGCAAGCGTCTCTGAAGTTTTCCAGCTCCCGGCGAAGGGGCTCCACCGGCTTTCCTTCCAGGGGAATTCGTTCCACCAGCGCCTCCAGCCCTCCCTCGGGAATCGCCGCCGGCGGGCCATCCTGTCCGGCCATGAAGGGCAGATCCTTCTTGAGACGGAGGAATTCCCCGGTTCCGTCGGCCAGGTTCAGGCTCAGGTATCCGGAACGCTGGAAGATTCGAAGCTTCCGCATCCGGTCCACGGAAACCCGGCTGGCCGTGAGGTTCGCCACGGCGCCGCCCCGGAAGGTGAGGCGGGCATTGGCGATGTCCACGTGGGGCGTGAGGACGGGCATGCCTGCGGCTGAGATCTCCCGGATGGGCTCTCCCACCAGGGCCTGCACCAGGTCCACGTCGTGGATCATGAGGTCCAGGACCACGGCAACATCCGTGCTTCGAGGAACGAAGGGCGCGATCCGGTGGGACTCGATGAAGAGGGGCGTCTCCAGAAACTCCTCGGCGGCCTGCAGGGCGGCATTGAAGCGTTCCACGTGCCCGATCTGAACCACAGCTCCGGACCCTTCAGCTGCCCGAAGGATCCGGTCCGCCGATTCCAGGTCCGGTGCCATGGGCTTCTCCACCATGACGTGGATGTTGCGGGAGAGGGCTGCGGTGGCCACGGACTCGTGGTGCACGGTGGGGACTGCGATGACCACGGCGTCCACCTGGTCCAGGAGGTGATCCAGACTTTCCCGGGCCTCCACATTCAGCTCCCTCTCCACCTGCCGGGCCCGTTCGGGCCGGGATTCGTAGAAACCCGCCATGGCCACTTCCGGAAGATCCCGGAGGATCCGGGCGTGATGGAAGCCCAGGCTTCCCGTTCCCACCACACCCATGCGGAGCAAGTCCTGGACGGCCATCAGCTCGTCACTCCCCGCTTACTGGTTCGAATGAAGGAAATGAGGTGCCCGACCTCCGGAAGCTCCTTGCACTCGGCTTCGGCCTGGTCCAGGGACTTGGAGAGGGGCAGGTTGGACTGGAAGATGATCCGATAGGCCCGTTTCAGGGACTGCCGGATTTCCGGGGTGAAGCCTCTGCGTTCCAGCCCCACGCTGTTCAGGCCGTAGAGCTTCATGGGGCTTCCGGCGGCCCTGGTGTAGGGAGGCACATCCTGGGAGGTTCTGGAGGCCCCCCCCACAAATGAGTGAGCCCCGATGCGGACGAATTGATGGATGGCCGTAAGGCCGCCGATAATGGCCCAATCCTCGATGAGTACGTGGCCCGCCATGTTTACGGCGTTGGAAAGGACGACATGATTGCCGATCTGGCAGTCATGGGCCACGTGGGAATAGGCCATGAGAAGACAGTCGTCACCGATCACCGTCTTCACCAGCTCGGCGGTGCCCCGATTCACTGTGGCGTACTCCCGGATGACGGTCCGGTCTCCCACCTCCAGAAAGGTGTCCTCGCCCCGGAACTTGAGATCCTGGGGATCCGTCCCCAGAACGGCGCCCTGATGGACGACGCAGTCGGCTCCCAGCGTGGTGTTCTTCTCGATGAGGACGTGTGAGCGAATCTCGGTTCCGTCTCCGATCTTCACATCGGGCCCCACCATCGACCAGGGGCCGATGACCACGCCTTGCCCCAGCTCCACCTCCGGGTCCACGATGGCGGTGGAATGCACCCGGGTTTCCGCGGCCTTGTCGGCGCCTACCAGAGGGTTGCTCATCGTTCCACGATCCGGGCCATGAGGTCAGCTTCAGCTACCACCTGTCCGTCCACGAGTCCCCTGCCCTTCATTCGACAGACGTGACGACGGAACTGGACCATCTCCAGCTCGAAGACGATCTGGTCTCCCGGAACCACCGGCCGACGCCATTTCACGTTGTCCAAGGCCATGAAGTAAACCACGTAGTCTTCCGGTTTTTCCACGGCATCCATGAGAAGAAGGCCCCCCACCTGTCCCATGGCCTCGATGATGAGGACACCGGGCATGATGGGGTGGCCAGGAAAGTGCCCCTGGAAGAAGGGCTCGTTGATGGTGACGTTCTTGATTCCCACGATACGCTTTCCGGAATCCACCTCCACGATCCGGTCCACCAGGAGCATGGGGAAGCGATGCGGCAGGTACTCCATGATCTTCTGAGCGTCCACGATGGGCTCACCCCTGCCCCGGGCCGCGGCTTTCTTCAGGGCCCGGGCCAACTCCACGTTTCCCTGATGGCTCGGGCGCTCCGCCACGATATGGACGTTCAGGTCGGCACCCAGGAGCCCCAGGTCCCCGACCATGTCCCCCACCTTGTGGCGGAGGAACTCGTCGGGGAAGCGGAGCTCGTCGTTCATGACCCCATTCTCGTCCAGGACCACCGTATTCTCGAGCGACGCGCCCCTGGCCAATCCTCGAGCATGCAGAGCTTCAGCGTCGGCCTTGAAGCCGAAGGTCCGGGCCCGGGCGATTTCCTCGATAAAGGATTCCTCGCCGAAGAAGAAGGTGCCGAACTGCCGGCCGATGGTCAGGTGCTCGAACTCGATGGTGGCGGAGATGCGAAGTCCCTCGCCGGGCGCCGCGACGTAGAATTCTCCGGAGTCCAGCTTCACCGTCACCGGGTCGGAGATCTCCAGCACGTTCCTGGGGGCGTCCTGCTCCACGACTCCCGCCTCGTCCAGAACATCCAGGTATCCCTGGAAGCTCCCGTCCAGGATGGGGGGCTCCGGGCCCGAGAGCTCCAGGGTCACGTTGTCGATTCTTCGAGCCGAAAGGGCGGCCATGACATGCTCCACCGTCATGACCCGGACCTCTCCCTTCCCCAGGGAGGTTCCCAGATCCGTTCCGCAGACGTGATCCAGGTCGACAGGGATCTCCGGCGTACCCTCCAGATCCGTGCGACGAAAACGCACCCCCGCATCAGCCTCCGCCGGCTGGAAGCTGAGAACGGCCGGGGCGCCCGAGTGAACGCCGATTCCCTCTACCGAGACGGACTTCGAGATGGTTTGTTGCTTGCCGTGGCTCATTCACTCATGACCTGTTCATGATCGACGGGAGGCTGGATGGAACCAACCTGCCGACGGTGTCCGATTTTTCGGGGCACAGCCTGGTAAATGTAATCAAGGAGAAGGGTTTTCGGGACCGGAAGAGTCCAGCCTCTTTTCGGTGCCGGAGACAGCCCCGGTTGGTCCTCCCCACCCCTCCGCCACCGGCTACTCCTCTTCCAGGACACGGATCCGCTCCTCCAACGCCTTGATCTTCCGCAGGGTATCGGGAAGCTTGAAGGCCATTCCCATGGCCCGGAGATACTCCCGGTGATTCCGGGCTGGATAGCCGGAGATGGTCTCACCGGGGGAAACATCGCCGATGACGCCGGCCTGGGCTCCCACCCTGGCGTCCTCCCCGATGTGGGTGTGGCCGGCGACCCCGACCTGGCCCCCGAACATGGCCCGGTCCCCGATGGTGGCGGATCCGGCGATTCCCACCATGCCTGCCAGAAGAACGTTCCGGCCCACCTCTACATTGTGGGCCAGGTGGACCAGATTGTCGATCTTGGTTCCCCTCCCGATGACCGTTCTGCCGATGGATCCACGGTCGATGGCGGTGTTGGCCCCGATCTCCACGTCATCTTCGACGACACAGGCGCCGACCTGAGGCACCTTCTGATTCCCTTCCCGGGTGGGCACGTATCCGAACCCGTCCACTCCCAGTCTGACTCCGGCATGGAGAATCACCCTGGCTCCCAGGACGGTGTCGGGATAGAGGACGACCTGTGGATGCAGGACCGAATCCTCTCCAATGACGCAACCGGAGCCCACCACGGCGTGAGGTCCGATCCTGACCCGGTCTCCGATGACGGCTCTCTCCTCCACCACCGCGTAAGGGCCGATGCTGGTGTCTCTTCCCAGGGACACTCCCTTTCCCAGGATGGCGGTGGGATGGACACCGGCCTCCGGCTTCCGGGCCGGATAGAGCGTGGCCAGGAGACTGGGAAGTGCGGCGTGGGCCTCCTTCACCAGGACCCGGGCCGGAAACGATCGGACCTCCCCATCCAGTTCCTGGCTCACCAGCAGCGCACCCGCTTCGCTTTGCCGAAGCTCCTTGAGGTACTTGCGTTGGGCCAGGAACCCCAACTCATTCTTCCCGGCCTGGGAAAGAGGAGCGATTCCATTCACGCGGATCTCCGGATCCCCTTCCACCCTCCCGCCCACCAGCTCTGCGATCTCCTTCAGGGAAAGGGTCGGAGGGTCCTGGACGCCCAATTCGTTGCCTTGCGATGGGGAAATCATGGAAAGGAAGTCTCCAGAGGAATACGGGGAATACAGGACAGGCCTGCAGACCCACTGGAAGGGTCCACAGGCCTGTCGATCATCAAGAGGAGAGCCTCGAAATCCCTGCTCAGCTCCCCCCGCCTGGATTTCCAATTGTGGCCGCCCCGGCCTGGAGGCGCCGGACCACCTCCGGAGTGAGGTCCAGGGCGGGATCGGCGGCGATGATCCCCTGGGCAGCCACGTCGAAGATGATGGCGTACCCCCCGTCGGCCCGGATGTCCTCGATTACGGCGTTGATCCGCTCCATGACGGGCTCCACCAACTCCGCCTGCCGGAGGCCGGCCTGCTGCTCCAGCTCGGAGATCCTCTGCTGGTACTGCGTCTGCTTCAGACGGATCTCCTCCTGGCGATTTGTCTTGGCTTCTTCGGAGAGCATCGCTTCCTGCTGCTCGTACCGTTCGATCAGATCCTGAAGCTCCTGGCCCATCTCGTCCACTTCGGACCGGTAGCGAACCATGTCGGCCTCGAACTGCTGCTGGGCCTCACGGGCTGCCGGATCCTGGTTCAGGATAGCCTGGGAATCGATGAATCCGAGCTTCGGGTTGGTCTGGGCCTCACCGGTGGAGGCCAAAGCCAGCAACATAAGGACCGGCAAGAAGAAGAACTTCGTTACATGCATCTGTCTATTCTCCACGTTTCGGCCGGGAAGTCAGTGTTTCGAGCTGAGGCCCAGACCGTGTTCAGTACCCGGGGCCCATTCGGAAGTGGAGTTGCCAACCCGGCGCCGTTTTGTCGAAGCCGTAGGCATAGTCCAGACCGATGGGCCCGAAGGGGGTGACCAATTGTACACCTAAACCGGCTCCACGGAAGAGCCGGGAGAAATCTGCGTCCAGAGGATCGCTCCAGACATTACCGGCCTCGAAGAAGGTGGACACGGAGAGGTTGTCGTTCAGGCGCAGAGCGTACTCTGCCGTGGCCGTGAAGAAGGCGTTCCCCAATCTCTGGATATCCGCCAGGTCCCTGGACCGCTCGGGGAAATAACCGAAGGGAGTGATGGAGGTTTCGTCGTACCCTCGGAGCTGCTGTCCGAACTGAACCCCGCCCATCCAGAAACGGTCGAAGGGGAATCGGTCCACATTGCCGAAGATGGCCCCGGCATTGAAGCTGATCCCCAGCGCCAACCGGATGGGCCTGGATCCGGGGCTCTCCCCCCCAAACTGCCCTGCCGGCACCCACCAGATGGCATCGGCCAGATACCGGACGAACTTCCCGTCTCCCCCCAGGATCCCTCCGTTGAACTCGCTGTTGAAGCTCTGCTGGGACCCGCTGGTGGGGAAGATAGGGTGGCTCAGCGTATTCCGGGTGATGCCCAGGGTGAACGTGCTCTGGGTTCCCGGAGGAAGGCCGAAGAGGGAGGTATCATCCACATCCTGGTAGAGTCGGTAGTCCGTCTCCGAAAGAGAGTATCCGGCAAAGACCCGGGTCCGCATGGACCAGGGAACGGGTAAGCCGAAGCGCAACGAAAAGCCGGTCCTCTTTCTTCTCCCGGTACGGAACTGGAAGAAACGGTCCCTGGTGCTGAAGAGGGAAACGGTTCCGCTGACCATGGACTGGAAGAGGGACGGATCCGTATACGTGAGAGTGAACGAGTTGATATACCGTCCGAAATCCCAGCGAAGGCTTCCGGATTTCGCCTGCCCGAAAAGATTCGGCTGGTCATAGCCCAGGAAGCCGGACACCCCTGTGCCACCGCCCACGGCGGTTCCGAAGTTGATGGATCCGGTCTGCTTTTCTTCGACGAAGAAGGTGATGTCCACGTCCCCGGTCTCTTCATCCGGGACGATGGAAGGCTCCGGGAGGGGGGTCTCGAAGAAACCGAGGGCCCCGATGCTCTGCCAGGAGTTGATGAGGGTCTGCATACTGTAGACGTCGCCGGGGAGCATGTAGATCTTCTCCCGGATCACCCGCTCGTGGGTGAAGTCATTTCCTTCGATATCGATCCGGTTCACGTAGGCGGGGTTTCCCTCGATGATCCGCCAGCCCGCCCTCACCTCCGGTGCCTCTCCCTCCGGAGTCTCGATCTTCTCCATCCAGGGCTCGATGCGGGCATACAGATACCCCTCATTGCTGTAGGCCTGCTGGACCTGCCCCACGGCGTCCTCGAAGGCCCGGGCGTCGAAGTATCCCCCCTCGTTCTGGTCCCTGCGTCCAATGCCCAGGTTTCGAAGGATGCCTCCCTCCCGGGCCTGGTAGTACTCCTCGATCTCCTCCGTGGAAAAGTGGCGGTTGCCCTCCACGGAGAATTCAGCCAGCCGGTAACGCCGTCCTTCATCCACCTCCAACTCCAGGCGGGTCTTCCCGGTTTCAGGGTCCACCACCAGGGAGTCGGAGAGAATCTGGAAGTCCAAAAACCCTCTGGATAGATAGATGCCCGGGATCGCGGAGCCCAGGTCCTCCTGGAACCGCTGGTTCTCGAAGGTCCCGCTGCGGAACCACCAGAAGCCTTCGGGCCTGGTACCCATGGCTTCCCGGATCTCGTCGTCGGAGATCATCTCGTTGCCCTGGATCTCGACCTGGGCCACCGTGATTCGCTGTCCTTCCGTCACCTCCAGGATGAGGTGGACCTCTCCGGGCCGATCCGGAATCGGCTCCGTCCGTTCCTCGATGCGGGCAAAGGGGATTCCTTCGTCGGCCAGCTCCGCCCGGATGAACTCCTTGGCCGTGAGGATCTTGACGGGGGAATAGGGTTGGCCCGTTTCCAGCCCCGTGGTGTCCTTGACCGTTCCCTCGTCGGCATGCTTCAGGCCCTCGAAGGTCAGCCGGCTGATGACGTCCCGTTCCCGAACCTGGAGACGAAGAATGACCGGGGGGTCCTCATCGGAGCCCAGGGCCCGGATCACCACGTCCTCGAACTGTCCGGTGGAATAGAGGGCCTTGATCCCCCGCTGGATTTCCCGGTAGGTCACCTGGGATCCCGCCTGGAAGCCCAGAGTGCCGATGATGGTGGGACCGGCGAGGCGGGCGTTTCCCACGACCTCGATGGAGTCCACCCGTACCAGGGGAACGCCTCCGGCCGCCTGCTGTGCCTGGATCTCGCTGGCGGTCAGCCCCGAAAGGACGAATCCCATTGCGCTCGCCGCCAGGGCGAGAGTCGAGAGCCGCAGACAGGTATGCCTTGACGTGTTCTTCACCCTCAGGTCTTGGTTGGGGAAGCGGCGCCCAGGGAAAGCTCTTCCCCGCCGGCGTCCACATCCACCTCGATTTGATCTCCCTCCTGGAACTCTGCCAGGAGGATCTTCTCCGATAGCGGGTCTTCAAGGTAACGCTGAATGGCCCGCCGCAGGGGTCGCGCACCGAATTTGACGTCAAATCCCTTTTCCACAAGGAACTGGACGGCAGCGTCGGTGAGGCGGAGGGTGAGATTCTCCTCGGCCAATCGTTCCCGAACGTCTGAAAGGAGAATGTGGACGATCTCCCCGATCTCCCTCTGGGTGAGGGGGTGGAAGACGATGGTGTCGTCCACCCGGTTCAGGAACTCCGGGTTGAAGGCACGCTCCACCTCTTCCTTCACCTTGTCCCGCATGACCACGTAGCTGGAGGTGGGATCCTGGCTGTGGAATCCCAGCCCTCCTCCCTTTGTGATGTCACGGGCACCCAGATTGGAGGTCATGATGAGGACGGTGTTCTTGAAGTCGATGACCCGTCCGTAGTTGTCCGTCAGGTGTCCTTCGTCCAGGACCTGAAGAAGAATGTTGAAGACGTCCGGGTGGGCTTTCTCGATCTCGTCAAGCAGGACCACCGAGTAGGGCCGGCGCCGGACGGCTTTGGTCAGGGCGCCGGAATCCTCGTAGCCCACGTAGCCCGGTGGGGCCCCGATGAGTCGGGATACGGAGAACTTCTCCATGTACTCGCTCATGTCCACACGGATGAGGGCTTCCCTGTCGGCGAACAGGAACTCGGCCAGGGCCCGGGCCAGCTCGGTCTTCCCCACGCCGGTGGGGCCGCAGAAGATGAATGACCCGATGGGGCGTCGGGGGTCCTTGAGGCCCGCACGGCTGCGCCGGATGGCCCTGGAGATGACCTCGATGGCGTCGTCCTGTCCCACGACGCGTTTGTGAAGCTCGTCCTCCATGTGGACAAGACGATCCGTCTCGGCTTGCCGGAGACGGGTCACGGGGATTCCCGTCCAGCGACTCACGATGAAGGCCACGTCCTCCACCACGATCTCGGGCCGATGTTTCCTCCGATCCTCCTCCCATTCCTCCTGCTTGGTCCGGATCTTCTCCTGGAGCTCCCGCTCCCGATCCCGCAGCTCGGCGGCCCGCTCGAAGTCCTGGTCTCGAATGGCCTCTTCCTTCTTTTCGGCGATCCCGGCCAGGGCCTCCTTCAATTCTTCCACCTCCAGCGGTGGAACCTGGCTGGCGATACGCGCTCTGGCCCCGGCTTCGTCGATGACGTCGATGGCTTTGTCCGGAAGGAAGCGATCCGTGATGTAGCGATCCGACAGACGGGCCGATTGCTCCAGGGAGTCATCGGGGATGGTCACCCGGTGATGGTCTTCGTAATGGACCCGGAGCCCCTTGAGGATATCCACCGTCTCGTCCACGGTGGGAGGGTCCACGATGACGGGCTGGAAGCGCCGCTCCAGGGCGCCGTCCTTTTCGATGTATTTCCGATACTCGTTCAGCGTGGAGGCCCCGATGCATTGGAGCTCCCCCCGGGCAAGAGCCGGCTTGAGCATGTTGGAGGCGTCGATGGCCCCCTCCGCCGCACCGGCTCCAACGAGCGTGTGGAGCTCATCGATGAACAGGACCACGTTCCGGTTCTGGGAGATCTCGTTCATGACGGCCTTGAGCCGCTCCTCGAATTGCCCCCGGTATTTGGTGCCGGCAATGACGGCGGCCATGTCCAGGGCCAGGACCCGGTGATCCCTCAAGGCTTCCGTCACCTCGCCCCGGCTGATGAGCTGGGCCAGGCCCTCCACGATGGCCGTCTTCCCCACGCCGGGTTCGCCGATGAGGACCGGGTTGTTCTTTTTTCGGCGGCAGAGGATCTCGATGACCCGCTCGATCTCACCCTCCCTGCCGATGGTGGGATCCAGCTCGCCGTTCCTGGCCAACTGGGTCAGGTCCCGGCAGAAATGGTCCAGGGCCGGAGTCTTGGACTTCTTTTCGCCCTTCACGCTTCCCTGGGCGGGGCCGGGCGTGACGCCGCCGATTCCGGCGGGCTCACCGGGCTCCACATCGGAGCCCAGAACCTTCAGGGTCTCGGAGCGTGCGTTTTCCAGGGTGATGCCCACGGCGTTAAGCACCTGGGCGGCGATCCCCTTCTCTTCTCGCAGCAGTCCCAGAAGAAGATGCTCCGTGCCCACGTAGGAGTGGTTCATCTCCCGGGCCTCGGCCATGGCGTATTCCAGGACCTTTTTTGCCCGGGACGTATAGGGCAGCTCTCCCAGGGCGATGGTGGCTTTTCCCTTCCGGACGGACTCCTCCACCCCCTCGTGGACGGCGTCCAGGTCCACATTCAGGTTGGTGAGAACAGCCGCTGCCACCCCCTCTCCTTCCCGGATGAGTCCCAGGAGAATGTGTTCCGTGCCCACATAGTCGTGCTGGAGCCGGATGGCCTCTTCCCGGGCCATGGCCAGCACCTTTCGAACTCGGTCAGTGAAGTTGTAATTCATGCGCCTCTGGAGGAATCCTCGTCCTCTGATGTAGCAACCCCCTCACTCGCCAGGATCCTGCGCACGAAGCTGGCTCGATGCGCGTCACGCTCGGGAGGGGGAAGGTCTCGCCCCGCAGCTTGCTCGAGATGGGCACGCTGCGAGAAGATCATGATCTTGTTCAGGGTATATACTCGAAGTTCAGGCAGAAGTTTCAATCCCACCCCCAGCCTTACACCGCTCAGGAGGTTGATCATTTCCTCGAAAGATAGAGACCTGGCGAAGCGCAACAGGCCGTAGGCCCGCCAGATCTTGTCCTCCGTTTCGGCCGGGGCCTCCTTCATGAGGACCTGCCGGGCCTGGCGCTCATACTGGATGACCTGCCGCACCAGGCGATCCAGGTGATCCACCAGATCCTCCTCGGTCTTGCCGAGGGTCGTCTGATTGGAAACCTGGAAGAAATTCCCGACCACCTCCGAGCCCTCCCCGTAGAGGCCTCTGAACGTCAATCCCACCTGGTTCAGCCCCTGGAGGACCTTGCCGATCTCCTTGGTCAGAACCAGCCCGGGAAGGTGCATCAGAACAGAGGCCCTGAGTCCGGTACCCACATTGGTGGGACAGCTGGTGAGATACCCGAATTCCTGATGGAAGGCAAAGGGCAACACCTCCCCCAGCTCATCATCCACACGGTCCACCAGATCCCATCCGTCGTGGAGGCGAAGCCCGGACAGGAGAGACTGGAGCCTCAGGTGGTCCTCTTCGTTCACCAGGATGCTCAGGGGGTCCCGGGAGGAAAGGATGACGGCGGCGCCTCTCTGAGGTGTAGCCTTATCCCCTCCCAGTAGCTCCCGGGAGACCAGTCGACGCTCCAGCAAAATCTTCCGGATCCGGGGGGTTACATCCGGGATCTCCAGGATGGAGGAGCCGGAGAGACGGGTGAGCTTCCGGGCCGAGTCCTTCATCCGTTCCAGCACTGACTCCCGGTCCTGGACCCTGGCCCGGGGGCCGAATGCGTTTCCCTGTAGGTTCCTGGCCAGCCGGACCCGGGTGGACAGAACGATGTCCGAGGACGGCCCGCTGGCGTCCAGCCAGCCGAGGCCCGAATCCGGGAGGGTGAAGAGATCATCCATCTCCATGGTCATGGCGCAAGCTCCGTGGACCGGATTTCGTCCCTGAGCTCGGCGGCCCGCTCGAAGTCTTCGGTCTCCACCGCTCTGCGGAGCTTCTTTCGAAGGCCGTCCAGGCGCTTTTCCCGTTCCCGTGCGCTGGGATCCGGTGGAAGATAGACCTTTCCCACATGCTGTGTGCCGCCGTGGATCCGCCTGAGGAGGCTCCGAACGGAGGGCTCGAAGGTGGAATAGCACTGGGGACAGCCCATTCTGCCGGAGTCCTTGAAATCGGAAGCCAGAAGACCGCAGAAGGGACAGGAGGCCTCTTCGCCTCGGCCGCCTGCCTCCAGGAGCGGCTCTCCCCCCAGCTTCGCCAGGAAATCGGCCAGGGGAAGACTGCTGGGGGAGGAGGGCTGTGAAAGTCCCTTCTTGGCCGCGCAGTCTTCACAGAGGTGGGAGTTGACGGTCTTGTTGTCCACCACCTGCGTCAGGTGGAC
>CAZSDD010000021.1:23701-34036 GCA_964605505.1 uncultured Gemmatimonadaceae bacterium
CCTTCTCCGTCCCTTCCTTCATGCTCCCTGGAACCTTCCCCTTTGCGCCGGAGAGGCATCCCCGTCCGGCTGAAGCGAGCCTTCTTTCAAGAGCAGGATCCGGTCCGACCGTCCGGCTAGCTCCAGATTGTGTGTCACCAGCACCATGGCGATCCCCTCCTCGGACCGGAGGCGGAAGAGGAGGTCGTGCAGCCCCTGGCTCGTGGGCCCGTCAAGATTGCCCGAGGGCTCGTCGGCCAGGAGTACCTGGGGGCCATTGGCCAGGGCCCGGGCCACGGCCACCCGCTGTTGCTCCCCTCCGGAAAGCTGGGTCGGTTGGTGATCCATCCGGGCCGCCAGCCCCACAGCCTCCAGAAGCTCCCGGGCCCGGTCCCTGGCTTCCTGGGCAGAGGCCCCTCCCACCCGGCACGGCATGGCCACGTTCTCCAGGGCGGAAAAATCCCGGAGGAGGTGATGAAACTGGAAGACGAACCCCAGGTGGCGGTTTCGGATCTCCGCCAACTCCACAGCGCTCAGCCCGGCCAGAGATCGTCCAGCGACCCGGACTTCCCCTTTCGTGGGCCGGTCGAGGGCCCCCAGCAGATGGAGAAGGGTGGACTTCCCGACGCCGCTGGCCCCGGTGATCGCCACCACCTCCCCCGGTTCCACACGTAGCTCTACCCCCTGCAGAATTCTGAGTTCACTCCCATCTCCACTCAGAAAGTGCTTCCAGAGATCATGGGCTTCCAGAGCCGCCGCCTGGGGGTCCGGTGCAGCCGGTTCGAAATCCAGGGACCTATTCATGACGGATGGCCTCCACGGGTTCCAGAGCCGCTGCCTGGAGGGCCGGATAGATGGTGGCGGCAAAGGCCACGGCCACTGTTGCCAGGTAGATGAGGATGACATCCACGGCCTTCAGTGCCACCGGTAGCCGGTCGACGAAATAGACATCGGGAGGGATCCGGATGATCTCGTACGTGTCCAGAAGCCAGCATACGCCGGTCCCCAGGAGGGTTCCGACGGTGGCGCCGATGAAGCCGATCCAGAGCCCCTGCAGGACAAAGACGTGGAGGACACCCCGGTTCGTCAAACCCATGGACTTCAGAATCCCGATCTCCCGAGTCCGGTCCACGACCACCATGACCAGGGTGCTGACGATGTTGAAGGCCGCCACCACCACGATGAGAAAGAGGATGACGGCCATGGCCAGCTTCTCGAGCTTCAGCGCCGAGAAGAGGGCGTTGTTGGTCTCGGTCCAGCTCTGGGCGTAATAGGGGAAGCCGAGGAGCGCTCCCAGAGAATCGGCCAGAGCATTGGCTGTCCAGGGATCCGTGGTCCGGATGCCCAACCCGGAAACCTGGTCCGAGTCCCTGATGCTCAGAAGATCCTGCACGTCCTCCATGCGGGCGTAGAGGTTCGCGAGATCGTAGTCGTAGAGCCCGGTGGAGAAGGTCCCGGTGACTTCGAATTGTCGCATGACGGGAAAGATCCCCCCCATGGGATCTCGCTGGATGTTCTCGTAGGCGATGACTAGGAGGGTGTCTCCGGGAAAGACCAGCATCCGGTCCGCCAGGCGGTTTCCCACCAGGAGAGGCGGGAACCCGGATTCCGTGCCTTCAAGCGTCAGGGATCCGGCGCTGATGCGCTCCTCGATTCCGGTGGCGGCATCCCCCATCTCGTCGACCAGGAGCCCGTAGAGGTCGGCGGACTGGGCGTATTCCCCCCTGAGGAGGGCCACTTTGGTCAGGAGGAAGGGGGTGGCGCTCACCACACCCTCCACGGCCCGGACCGAATCCAGGACGGCCCGCCACTCTCCCATCCGAAGAGACTCGGAGTGCTTCATGAGGAGGATGTGGGGGCTGGTTTCCAGGATCTTCTCCTGGAAATCCTCCTGGGCCCCGGTCATGACGGCGATGACCACGACGAGAGCCGTGACGCCCACCGTCACGCCGCCCAGGGAGATCCAGGTAATGAAGGAGAGGAACCTTCCTCCCCTCCGGGGAGCCAGGTACCGGCGGGCGATTTCCCAGGCGAGCTTCATGGCGCCTCTCCAGGGGCCGAGCCCCTACTCCTCGGTTCTGAGGACCGGAAACAAGATCACGTCCCGGATGGACGCCTGGTCCGTCAAAAGCATGACCAGCCGATCGATGCCGATTCCCACGCCTCCCGTTGGGGGCATCCCGTATTCCAGAGCCCGGATGTAGTCCTCGTCCAGGCGCTGGGCCTCGTCATCGCCCCGGGCCCGGAGGCCGGCCTGCTCCTCGAACCGGGCCCGCTGGTCCAGCGGGTCGTTGAGCTCCGAAAAGGCGTTGGCAACCTCCCGCCCGGCGATGAAGAGCTCGAAGCGCTCCGTCAGGCGAGGATCGCTCCGGTGGGGCTTGGCCAGGGGACTCAGCTCCCGGGGATAGTCGGTGATGAAGGTGGGCTGCTGGAGATCGTCCTGGATCAGGGCCTCGAAAAGCTTGTCCAGGAGCTTTCCCCTGCCCGCCCCTTCCAACTCCGGCAGTCTGAGTTTCTGGGCCCGATCCTTCAGCTCCTCCTCCGGAAGCTCCAGGGGATCCTTTCCCAGGGCCTCCTCCAGGGCGTCCAGGAGCCGTATCCGCTGGAAGGGCGGTTCCAGACTGATTTCCCGGCCCTGGAAGGTCAGGGATCGGGATCCCAGGGCTTCGTCGGCGACATGGACCGTCAGGCGCTCCACCAGCTCCATCATGTCCTGGTAGTCGGCGAAGGCCTGGTAGAACTCCAGCATGGTGAATTCCGGGTTGTGGGTCCGATCGATCCCCTCGTTCCGGAAATCCTTGGCGATCTCGTACACCCGCTCGAACCCCCCGACGATGAGCCTTTTCAGGTAGAGCTCATCGGCGATGCGGAGGTACATGGTCCGGTCCAAAGCGTTGTGGCGGGTGACGAAGGGCCTGGCGGAAGCCCCGCCGTAGAGGGGCTGAAGGGCCGGAGTCTCCACCTCCAGGAACCCCTCTCCGTCCATGAATCGGCGAATTGCGGTGATGACCCGGCTCCGAACCCGGAAGACCTCCCGGACCTCGGGGTGGACGGCCAGGTCCGCGTACCGCTGACGGTACCGGGATTCCACGTCGGAGAAGCCGCTGTAGGTGATCTTCTCACCCGTCTCCTGGTCCACCTCCGTCTTTCCCATGGGAAGAGGCCGGAGAGACTTGGACAGGAGCTCCCACGACTCGGCCCGAACGGTCACTTCCCCGGTACGGGTCCGGAACAGAGGCCCTTCCACTCCTACCCAGTCTCCCAGGTCGATGAGCTCCAGGACATCCCGGAAGCTCTCCTCCCCCAGGACGTCCTTCCTGAAGTAGACCTGGATCGGCCCCGAGCCGTCTTCCAGGTGACCGAAGGCACTCTTGCCGTGACCCCGAAAGCTCTTCAGCCGCCCCCCCACCCGAACGGACGCACCGTGTCCCCCCTCGTCCAGAGCCTTGGACTTCTCGGCTTCCTCGAAGAAGCGAATGGCCTCAATGGCCTCATGGGTTCGCTGGAACCGGTAGGGGAAAGGATCGATCCCCCTCTCCTTCAGCGTCTCGAGCTTCTCCAGCCGGGCCTTCAATACCTGGTTCAGATCTTCCGTCATGCCGCTGCCGTCCCGCCGAATTTTTTCAGGAATGCTTCGATGAACGGGCCCAGCTTCCCATCCATGACGCCCTGAACGTCTCCCACTTTCAACTCCGTCCGGTGGTCGGTGACCATGGTATAGGGCGCGAACACGTAGGAGCGGATCTGATTTCCCCAACCGATGTCGGTTTTGGTGGCCTCCAGGGCCTCCTTCTCCGCCTCCTGCTCCCTGAGGGCGTGCTCGTAGAGAGCCGCCCGCAGCATCTTCATGGCCGTATTCCGGTTCTTGTGCTGAGACCGCTCCTGCTGGCAGGCTACCACAATTCCCGTGGGCTCATGGGTGATCCGGACGGCCGAGTCCGTCTTGTTCACATGCTGCCCCCCAGCGCCGGAAGCCCGGTAGGTGTCGATGCGCAGGTCCGACTCGTCGATGTCCACCTCGATATCGTCTTCCACCACCGGATAGACGAAGACGGAAGCGAAGGAGGTGTGACGCCGGGACTGGGAATCGAAGGGGGAGATCCGGACCAGACGGTGGATGCCCTTCTCCGCCTTGAGATAGCCGTAGACGTTTTCTCCCTTGATTTCCAGGGTAGCACTCTTGATTCCGGCTTCTTCTCCCGGCTGGAGATCCAGGACCTCCACCGAGTATCCGTGACGCTCCCCCCACCGCGTATACATCCTCAGGAGCATCTCAGCCCAGTCCTGGGATTCCAACCCGCCAGCACCGGGATGCATGGTGAGGATGGCGTCCCTCTGATCGTCCTCCCCCTGGAGCATGGTCTTCAACTCCAGGTCGTCGGCCAGCTCCAGGAGCTTATCCATCTCCTCGGCCCACTCCACTTCCAGAGACTCCTCCTCCTCCATCTCCAGGAGCTCCGCCATCTCCTTCAGGTCCGAAGTCCGTTGAGAGAGTTCCTTCCAGGGTTCTACCCAACCCTTCAGGACGTTGGCCTCGTCGATGATTTCCCTGGCCCTTTCCTGATTCTCCCAGAAACCCGGTTCTGTCATGGCTTCTTCCAGTTCCTTCAGTCGGGTCTCCCGGGTGGGCAGGTCAAAGATACCCCCGGAGTTCGGAGACTCTGCCCTCCAACCTGGAGAGATGTTCCAATTGTTCGCTGGTCATGCGTCTTCCCGAAGTTCCATGTGTGTCATGCAGAAGAGGGGCCGCCACTCCGGGCGGCCCCTCCATATCACAAGAAATATACCGGTGCCCGGGAGGGGCATCAACCTGGGATCTCCAGGTTTTTCAAGACTTTGCTCGCTTCCCGGGCCCTTCCGGGGTTTCTCTTTTCAAAAGATCCTCTGTCCCTTGGCCAGGATCTCATTCAATGCCTGGTTGAAGAAGTCGGTCTTGCTGACAACTTCCTCGCCAACCTGCTCCACGTATTCGTTCCAGGATTTCTGGATTTCGTCGTCAAACTCTTCCTTGATCCGCCCTGCTTCCAGGGCCCGCTGGTGCCGGTCCGGGTTGTAGAGAATGATGTCTGAAACCAGGACCCTGGCCAGCCGCTGAGCCTTCTCCTGGGGGTCGCGTCTTCCGAAACGGGGTGTCGGAAGGGGTTCGGGCGAGGGCTCGGGGACGGGAGGTGCTTCGGGTTCCGGGGCTTCAGGAACCGCCGGCGCCGGGTCGAAACCCATGGCAGGCGCCTGCATTCCCCGGGTCTCCTCCTGGGCGGGGGGCTCATCCTCAGCCGAAGGCTCATCCTCACCCGAAGGCTCGTCCTCCGCCACAGGCGCTTCCTCATCGGCGATCTCGAACCCGGAGTACTCCAGGGAGAAGGTCTGTTCCGCCTCTCCGAAGGTCGGCTCAGCCTCGTCGGGAGCCGGCCTCGAATCGCCAAACCCGGGCTCCACCCCTTCCGTGCTTGGCTCCACCTCCGCCTCCCCTGTCTCGAAAAGGGGTTCCTCCTCGAGAAAGGCCGGCTGCGGCGGCTGGAACGTGGGTTCGGCATCGGAGAGGACGGGCTCGGTTGCCTCCGCTTCCTCGTCGGCTTCCCCCTCTGTCTCCTCGTCGGTTTCCCCCTCCGCTTCCTGGTCGGGTTCCCCCTCCGTCTCCTCGTCGGCTTCCCCCAGAAGGGGCAGGCCTTCGATTTCCTGTGTCTCGGATTCCTCGGCGGAGGGCGCCGGCTCCTCTGCCGGAGAAGCCGGTTCCTCGAAAGTCGGTTCCGGGCCCATGGGAGCCGGAACCTCCTCCGGTGTGGAGGGCGATTCCTGAAGCTCCTCTTCCGGCTCCAGGCTGGAGGAGGGCTCCTGAAGCTCCTCTTCGGGCGTTGAGAGTGGAGCCGCGGTCGGTTCCTCCACGAAGAAAACCTCATCACACTCGCTGCAGCGAGCGAATACGCCTCCCTCGGGAATCTTCTCCGGGTCTACCGGAAAGCGGGTGTTGCAGGTCGGACACTCGACGGTCATTGCACTGGTCACTCCATATGAGGAGGATCTGGATCGATCTTCTCGGACAGCTCGGGTTCATGGACAGAAAACTGGTCTCGGGACGGGAAGGCTCGGGCCGGATGGACCCGGGAGGGGTCCGAAAGACCTCTTCGATCCACCACGTACACGGATCCCGGAAGGGTCTTGGCGTAGGTCTTCATCTCAGAGGCCAGCTCACTCACCTGGGCCGTATGGGAAAACTCCTGCTGGTGATTCGTGACGACTCCGATGGATAGGGTCATGAGAGGGATGCGGTGGACGGTTCCCCGCCGGTCCTTGCCCAGAAAATAGCCTGCTTTCCTGTCTTCCGGATTGTACTGATAGGGGGCCAGCTCATCGAAGAGTTGAATGATCTCGTCGCAGACTGTCTCAAGATACTCGATGGGCACGTTGAATATGAAGTCGTCTCCCCCGATATGGCCTACAAATCCCCCTGGAGCAAGCGCCCTGACCACGTCCCTCAGGATCCGGGAAACCAGATAAATGACAGAATCCCCAAAATTGTAGCCGTACCGGTCATTGAATTCCTTGAAGTTGTCCAGGTCGGCGTAGCATACGGCGAAGGTTCCTCCCGCGAGCATCCGCTCAGCCAGGTCCCGCTCGATCTGGGCCGTGCCCGGGAGGCGGGTGGTGGGATGAACATTCACGTCCCTGGCGGCCCGCCGAAGGACCAGCTCCAACCGGAGGGATTTCTCCTTGTCCGAAACCAGGTCGCTCACAACCTCGTCGGCCCCGGCCTGCAGGGCGGCAGCCGGAAGCTCTCCCACGCCCTTCCCCCTGTCGTTCACGATGACCACCGTGGGAACGATGGAGGTGAAGGCGTCGTTCTTCAGGGACGAGCAAAGCTCCAGGATGGACCCGGAAAAGTCACCGGTGGCATCCAGGACCAGGCAGGCGGGGAAGGAACGGTTGAGGAGGGAATAGACATCCTCTTCGCCCTGCACCACCAGGAGTTCCAGGCTGTGTGCCTGGGCAAATCTCCGGATCAGCCCCGGAGGATTCCTGTTTCCCAGGCCGTAATAGACCATGGTCATGCTCGACGCCATAGAACTCCGAACCAATGGGGAATATCCAGAAGATCAGGTTAAACTCCGCCGGCACAGGGTGTCAAACCCCTTTTCCTTCCGGGTCTGACAGGATGAAGTCGATCTTTCTTTCCAGCCGATCCACCCGGGCCACCTGGACTGCCAGAGGATCCCCCAGTCTGAACCTCCGTCCCCGCCGTTCACCTACCAGGGCGTATTCCTCTTCCCTCAAGACGTAATAATCGTCCTGAAGAGAATGGACGTGGATCAACCCTTCCACAAAAAAATCATCCAGGAGCACAAAGACCCCGAAAGTGGTGACCCCGCTGACGGTTCCGGTGAAGGTTTCTCCCAGGTGGCGTTCCATGAATTCGGCCTTCTTCAGGGCCACGCTGTCCCGCTCGGCGTCGGTGGCCAGGGCCTCCCGGTGGCTGGACCGCTCTGAAGCTCGCTTCAGCGCCTCTCCACCCCATTCTTGCGGCACCGTGTCTCCCTGGACCAGTGCCTTCACCACCACCCGGTGGACCAGGAGGTCTGGGTACCGGCGGATGGGGGACGTGAAGTGCGTATAGGTGGAGGCTCCCAGGCCGAAATGACCCAGGTTTTCCGGCTGATATCGGGCCCGGGCCATGGATCTCAAGATGACCGTGGATACCAATCCCTCCTCGGGACGGCCCTCTGCAGCCCTGAGAACCTTCTGGAGATCCTTTCCTCCAAGTGGCCTGTTGGGAAGGGTATAGCCAAGCGTTCCCAGAAACCTCCTGAGCTCTTCGGATCGCTCCGGGCTGGGGCGTTCGTGAACTCGGAACGGGATCGGTAGCTTTCGCTTCTCCGCCTCGGCCGCAACGGTTTCATTGGCCAGAAGCATGAACTCTTCGATGAGGCGATGGCTCTCCAGTTGGACGACCCTCTGGATATCTACCGGCTCTCCCTCGGAACCCAGAATCACCCGTGCCTCGGGAAGGTCGAAGTCCATGGATCCTCGTCGGTCCCTGATGCGCCGGAGGGCCTGGGCCAGGCTCTGGAATTGCCGCAGGTCTCTGTCCAGGGCGGGGTCTATGGATCCGTTTTCTGTCAGGACTTCCTGGACTTCCTGGTAGTCCAATCGGTGCCGACTCCGGATCAGGGTCCTCTCGAAGCGGTGGCCCCTGGCCTGGCCGTTGGTATCGAGGGTGATGAAGAGGGAGACGGCGGCTCGATCCACATCGGGCCGGAGAGAGCAGACATCGGAGGAAAGGGGATGGGGAAGCATGGGCACCACCCGGTCCACCAGATATACGCTGGTTCCCCGTTTCAATGCCTCCAGGTCAAGGGGGCTGCCCCTTTCCACGTAGTAGGAGACATCGGCAATGTGGATTCCCACCTCCCAGAGCCCTTCCCCCGCATCCTGGATGGAGAGGGCGTCATCATGGTCCCGGGCATCGGCCGGATCGATGGTGAACACCGGAAGGTCTGTCCGGTCAATCCGATTTTGCCACCCTTCCCGCTCCCGGGTTTGGATGACCGCCTGAGCCGCGGATTCCACTTCCGGAGGGAACTCCAGTTCCAGCCCATATCCAAAGAGTATGGAGAGGACATCCACCCCGGGCTCGGTGATGGGCCCCAGAACCCGCTCCACCTCCCCCATGGGGTTGAGCTTCCGGTCCCCATAGGTGTTGATGCGGGTGACCACGATGTCTCCGGTCCGGGCGGTTGCCCCTTCCCCGGGGGGGATCAGGATGTCCCGGATCAGGCGCTCATTGAGAGGGACCACATATCCGAATTTCTTGGCCTCTTTGAAGGTTCCTACCACCGTTGGGTGGGCCCTCTTCAGGACCTTGATGATCCTTCCTTCGGGGTTCCTTCCTCTGGGGCGGGCCTCGATGCGGGCCACCACCTGGTCTCCGTCCATGGCTGATTCCAGGAGGGAAGCCGGGATGAAGATGTCCTGTCCCCCTTTCTCCGGAAGCACGAAACCGTCCCCGGACTTGATGACCGAGAGGGTTCCCACGGTGAGGTTGATCTTTTCCGGCAGGGCGTACCGTTGCCCCTTCACCCGATAAAGAACCCCCTGGCCCTCCAGCTTCCGGAGGAGGTCTCGGAAGAGTCGGTACTCTTCTGTGGGAAGCTCCAGCGCCCTGGCCAGCTCCTTGGCTTTCAGTGGACCTTTCCGGGACTGGCGGAGGGCCTGCTTGATCCTGGGTTCCAGCGATGTGGGATCCATGGCGCTCAGAGGGATGGAATGCGGACTGTCAGGAAGAAGAGATCCTGGCGAAATGGGCCGGGAGTGAGATGGAGCTGAATGAGAGGTTCCGGATCGTCGGCCTGCCCCAGGCGGCCTGACACCAGGGCGTCCACAGCACTCAGAAGATGGTTGGCCAGAATCACGCCGATCATGGTGGTGGAGCGTCGGAGATTCTCGTCGCTGGACCGAATGAGAGAGACGAACTCCCCCTGCTGGAGGGTGTTGCTCCCCCAGTTCCACGCCAGATCAGAAGTATAGGCCCGGGACCGGTAGTATCGAAGGGCATCTCTGAACTGATCCGAGTCCTCTTCCGCCGGCTCTTCCGGGTCGTCCAAAAAGAAGATCTGTCTGGCCAGCATCCAGATGGAGCCGTTGTAGGTTTCCGGATTCTCCTCGGGCTGAACGCCCAGAACGTCGGGATCCGCATCGTAGGCACCGGAGGAGGAAAACTGGGTCAAAGCCTCATAGTATTCAAATTTCCCGTCCACCCGGGGACCGCTGCTCACCCGCCTGGCTACGAGCCAGGCCAACTCACGGTACCGCTTCTGAAGGGAGTGCCCTTCCCTGCGGTGATCCATGAACTGGATCCAGGCCCACATCTCCCCTGCAAGATACGCCACCCATCGGTCCTGGCCCATGACTTTCTGGCCGAGGCCAGGGAGAAGGGCAGAAAGCAGAAAGGCCCGGCCGGGGCCGGGGATCTGAGCTTGGATACTCTGGGGGAGATGCGCCTCCGGCATATCCAGAGCGAGGGTCCGCCGGAGCTTTCCTTCAGGTGTCACGAAATGGCCAGGGATGCGATGGCTCGGATAGGCCGCCGGTCCCGACCCCCGCAGTGAAGAGTCGTGGAGAGGCTCCTGGCCTGCGGCATACCCGGTGAACAGGGACAGGATAAGGGATGCCCCCATCGGTGCCAGGAGAATGCGCTGAAGACCCCGCATATCAGAAGATGACGCCGAAGGTGATGTGTATGGGCTCTGATGAACCGGAAAGGGACGTGGACGAGAGGGATTTGGCAATGCCCATCTCGAACTGCTGGTACCTGAGGCCCAGACCCACCGAGGCCCCAGCGGCCTGTCCTGCCTGGCTCTGGCC
>CAZSDD010000021.1:34046-37154 GCA_964605505.1 uncultured Gemmatimonadaceae bacterium
AATCTGATCCTCCTCACCCGCTGCGAATTCCGAACCCAGATAGAGGACCGGGGATCCAAGATCGAAAAGCCGGTCTTCCAACTCCGCGGTCATCCAGAGCTCCAACAGGGGAAGTTCGGTGAAGTGCCTCAGAATCTCGTAGGCCCCGGCCACCCTCATCCGCGTGGGGAGAGGATCGGCCTGCTCCACATTGATGATCTGGAGGTTCGGGCCCAGGTGGGCCACCATGAACGCCAGTCGCAGGGGAAGGGTGGCCACCGGTTCGGCCTGGACGCCAAGGTCCAGCGAGTAGGTGGTACCGGAGACTCCAGAAGTGGAACAAAGGCCGCGACATGTGGCCCGGGTACTGAAAACCTTGAAGTTCACCCCTCCGTCCAGCCTGGGGAGGATCTGTGTGGCAAAGGAGACAATACCCAGGTGATCCCTGAAGGAGACGGATCCCAGAATGTTGTTGTCTTTGTCCGTCAGATCCTGGTCTCCCATATCCAGAAACTGATAGGAGACAGCCAGGACTCCAAGGGGCTGCTTGGCCAGGAGAAGAGAGAACGCGGTAGCTTCTCCCACCAGAGGGGTTCCCCGGAGAACCACGAACCGCCCTTCCTGGATCCGGGCCAGACCCGCAGGGTTCCAGAAGGCTGATTCGGATCCCTGGAGGGCCGTTACAGCCCTTCCCATGCCCACAGCCCGGGCCCCGGTGGGGAGGAGAATCCTCAGGGCTCCTTCTGTGCTGCTGGTCTCGGCCGTGAAGATGTCAAGCGCGGAGGCCCCGATGCTTCCCGGGGGGAGCCCGGTTCGGGGTTCCTGAGCCCGCCCTTCCCGAGAGCCGAAGGTGGAGTGGACCACCCAGAGGAGGACCAGGCCGGTCATGATCTTCCGCCATGACCTAGGCATTGGCTTCTTTCTCCTCGTCGGGAACGGGGAACCCCAGCCGCTTCAAATGCACCCTCCTTCTACGCCAGTCAGGAAGAACCTTGACCCAGAGATCCAGATACACCCGCCGACCCAGGAATGCTTCAATCTTCTTCCTGGCTCCGGATCCAAGGGCCCGGATTGAGGCCCCTCCCTTCCCAATCAAGATCCGTTTCTGGGAGTTCCGCTCCACGAAGAGGTGGGCCTGGATATAGATGGGATCCTGACCCTCCCTGAACTCCTCGATCCGGCAGAAGGTAGAATATGGAATCTCCTGATAATACGTCTCGAAGACCGATTCTCTGACGATCTCCGCCACGAAGAATCGGACAGGATCTCTCGCGATATCATCCGGCGGGTAGAGAAAGGGGCCGGGTGGAAGGAGCTCTTCCAGGCGCTTGACCAGAGCCGGAACCCCCGTTTCCCGCAGGGCAGAGATCTGGAAGATCTCTCCGCCGACTTCGCTGATGACCCAACGAGAGAGGGTTTCGACGTCCTCTGGCCTGGCGATGTCCACCTTGTTGATCCCAGCGACCATGGGAGCGTCGCCGCTCTCCGTCAAGGCGTCTTTCAGAATGGCCTTTTCCGGCTCCTTGAGGGGGGCGGCAGCATCCAGGACCAGAAGGACGACATCCGCCTCCCTCAGAGCTTCTCTAGCCGCGGAGAGCATCGTCCGCTGAAGGAGGTCTCTGGGGTCCAGGAGGCCGGGGGTATCCAGGAAGATCATCTGGGCCGAGTCGGTGGTAAGAATGCCGGTGATCCGCTCCCAGGTGGTCTGTGCCTTCGGGGTGACGATGGAGAGATGCTCTCCCACAAAGGCGTTCAGCAAGGTGGACTTCCCTGCGTTCGGCCGTCCGGCCAACGTCACGTACCCGCTTCTCGTTTCAGCCAACCCGTCTGCACCCCGTTCCTTGGTTGAACACATGGCCGGAAAGATGGCCGGAATCGGGGTGGTGGCGCAACGAAAAGTGAATCGGAAAGGGGAACATGGGGTGGTTCCTGGCGTTTCTCCCGGCCTCTCCGCCCTCTCCCGCCCTCTCCCCCCTCCCCCGGCCTCTCCGCCCACGGCTCAAGGCCCCCGCGGGTTGCCGCAGCTTCCTCCGGCCGCCGTTTCGTGCTGGTTTTTCCCCGTACAGGGGGGTCAATCGAGCACAGACTGGGCGGCCGGCGTTTCGGGAGCCAGCGGCATTGCCTGGGGACAGGCGGACAGGCCACTGGAGGCTGGCCCGTCACCGACCCGAAGGATCAAGAAAAAAGGCCCCCCGAGCCGGGGGGCTCGGGGGGCCGGAAGTGAGGCTGGCGGCGACGTACTCTCCCACCGGATAAACCAGCAGTACCATCCGCGCTGTGGGGCTTAACGACCGTGTTCGAGATGGGCACGGGTGTGACCCCCACGCCATAGCCACCAGCCACATTCGGCTGCTGATGGCGGCGCAGGACGTCGTCCGGCGGCGGGGCCGCTCCCTGCGACGTACCTTTGAAGGTACGCCTCAGTCGCATCCCCTTGCCGTCCTACTCCTGCATCCGCCCTGAGCAGCCGGTTCGTCCTTCTTCCGGCTGCTCCGACGACTACCGCCCTTACCTCTCGACCTTCGCGCCCGTCTCGAGCGCCCAGGCCGGGCAAGGCAGTCGTCCAGCGTTTCCTGCATCCGCCCTGAGCAGCCTCTTTCGGGCCACCCAGTCAGCAGATCAACCTTCAAAAAAAAAACAGGTAGAGAGAAGAGCGACACTCAAGGTGGTGTCCGGATTGTTCAGGGAGTGAGCGATGGATGCTCATGCAGTCTGGAGTGAGTCAAGCCGCTCGGGCGATTAGTACGGCTCGGCTACACGTGTTGCCACGCTTCCACCTGCCGCCTATCAACGTGCTCGTCTCGCACGGCCCTTCTGAGGTCCTATGGACCTGGGAGTGCTCATCTTGAGGGGGGCTTCCCACTTAGATGCTTTCAGCGGTTATCCCTTCCCGACGTCGCTACCCGGCGCTGCCCCTGGCGGGACAACCGGTACACAAGAGGTCAGTCCATTCCGGTCCTCTCGTACTAGGAACGGCTCCTCTCAACACTCCAACGCCCACGACGGATACAGACCGAACTGTCTCACGACGTTCTGAACCCAGCTCGCGTACCACTTTAACGGGCGAACAGCCCGACCCTTGGGACCTTCTCCAGCCCCAGGATGTGATGAGCCGACATCGAGGTGCCA
>CAZSDD010000022.1:0-29695 GCA_964605505.1 uncultured Gemmatimonadaceae bacterium
GTCGTTGTCCAGTAGCACGGGAGGGCAGGTCAAGGAACGCCACACCGGTTTCTTGGCTTTCCCCCATGGGAGGACCGGACGGTTAGATCAGAAGGCGGTTTGCCCCCGCTCCGCGACACTTCTACCTTCAAAACGATTCCCCACAGCCCCTTTCCTCTCGCCGGAGCAGCACCATGAGCCTTCTTCTCTCCTGGGCGATTCTCTCGGTGGCGGTCTGGGTCACGGCCGTGATCCTCCCCGGATTCCACCTCAAGAGCTTTGGCAGCGCCTTCGTGGTGGCAGCCATCTTCGGGATCCTGAACTTCTTCCTGGGATGGCTCTTCTTCGTGCTCTTCGCCATAGGGACCCTGGGGATCGCCCTCCTCCTGGCGTTCCTCACGCGCTGGATCATCAATGCCATCCTCCTCAAGCTGACTGCGGCCCTCACCGACGCCCTCAGGATCGACAGTTTCGGCTGGGCCCTGGGCGGAGCCCTCCTGATGTCGGTGTTGGGGACGGTGGGTGAGGCGCTGCTGCGAGGGGGGTCCTGAGGGAGGCACGGTCCTGACCCATGCGGACACGAGTCAGCCGACGTGGACCGCCACCAGGGTGACCGCGAGGCCGGTGAACGCGAAGGCGAAAAGGATCAGCAGGCCGTCTCGGGCGATCAGAGCCAGCCCGAAGACGGTGAGGGCGGCCCCGGCGACGTTGGCGCTGAACGGTACCAGTTCCATGGGTGGCATCACTGCGGCGATGAGAAGGCAGAAGACCGCGATGATGCGGGTCATCGGGCCACCGGTGAGAAATGTGAGACGGGCCCGCAAGAAGCGATCGATGAATCCTGCGGGCCGTCGCACAACCTTGAGGCCCCGACGGAACTTGTCCCCGGCCACCGACCGTTTCCGGAGCCAGCCCGGGAGCCAGAAGCGTTTCCGGCCCACCAACAGTTGGATCGCGATCAGAAACACCGTTATCCCGATGATGGTCGGTACACCCGGAATGTCCCCGATGATGGGGGCCAGGGTGATCAATCCCGCCAGAAGCAGAAACGGGCCGAAGGATCTGGGACCCACGACTTCCAGGATCTCGCCGAGGGAAATTCGTTGGCAGTTCCGGCAGATCTCATCCATCCGGTCCAGCAACTGCCCCAGGCTTCGGAATTCCTGGTCCTCATTCATGATTCATGCGCTGACGAACCGGCATAGCCCCGATTTTGTGGACCGAAGGATTCAGCGATTGAGCGGGTTTGGTGTTTTCCATGGATCAGCAGCCGCAGTCTGGTGAAGCTCCAGGATGCCCGGACGCTTCGGGATTGCCGCTCCGGGGCACCTGCGCAATCGGTACTGCACAGGGTCGGGGCCACCACCGCCGGGATCGTCTTCTTGTAACCCGTCGGTCCCCGTCCTGATCCCTGTTCCCCGGGGTCGCCCCTTCTCATATTGGGGCCCAGTGCAGAGTGAGCTCCGAAGGCCGCCGTCGGGCCCCTTCGGGTGAAATTGAAGAGCAAACTCCTGTGTTGAGGTAGCGCCCCCTCCCGGGATTGCCCGGCACGACTTGCCCATTCCCACGTCGGGTCTCCATATATGGGCCGGCCGGAGCTCCGCCCCGGCGCAGTGCGAGCCAGGAACGTCAACGCTGCATCTTCTCGAGATTGAGTGATACAATGCCGAAATCGGCCCTTTTTTTTGTCCCCCTCCTCACGGCCCTCCTGGTCTTTCCGGGCCAAAACGGCCGGGCTGAGGCCCAGGAAACGCTGTTTCACGAGCTGGGGGCCTTCTATATGAACTCCGTCTCCGAC
Source organism: uncultured Gemmatimonadaceae bacterium (assembly GCA_964605505.1). Classification (GTDB taxonomy): domain Bacteria; phylum Gemmatimonadota; class Gemmatimonadetes; order Longimicrobiales; family Gaopeijiaceae; genus CAZSDD01. The sequence continues at coordinate 1,778 of CAZSDD010000022.1, forward strand.
AATGTGGAGCTTCCAGACCCGGTGGGGTTCGGGCTGTTCGCCCGCTGGGAGATGGCTCCCGGGTGGCTCTTTCGACTCTCCTATCATCGGAGCCACGATGAGACCCGGAAGGACGGAGTGGTGTGCGATCGGTATTCCCCCAGGATCAACTGCAGGGTGGAGCCCACGGAAACCGAGGTGATCCTCTCGGGTCTGAGAGGAGCGGTTTCCCGGGTTTCACGCCTGGGAGGGTGGGGAGAGATCGGCCTGGGGGCGGGCCTCAGCTTCAATCGTGTAAATCCCGAGGCCCGTGACCTCACCGGGTGGCGGGCCGACATGCTGGTGCCGAACACAGGGCAGATCGGGTACCTGGCGTCTCTTTCCACCACTCTGGCGCCTGCCGAAAGTATTCCGATCTTGTTGGTGGCCGGCTACACCGGTCACTGGATCAATTTCAACGGTTGTTCCGGTGAGGAACCGCCCCAGTACGACCCGTTTTGCGGATGGGAATCGCTGAGGGAGATGGAGCTCGGGCTCTCCTACGCCTTTTGAGGGACGCCGGAAACGCTTTTTTCTGAGAAGGGTAGCCGGGGACTGGCGCCCAAACCCTGCAATACCGGAGGATGATCATGTCCGGTCGTACCCTCGTCCAACTGATGGAAACGGCGGCAAGGCAGTACGCCGACGAGATCTATCTTCTTGAGAAGCCGGACGATGGCTATGAGGGAACGACCTACCGGGAAGCCCGGGATCAGGTCCACCGCTTTGCTGCCGGCCTCATGGCCCTTGGAATCCAGAAAGGGGACAGGGTCTCCGTCATCAGCGAGGGAAGGGCGCTGTGGGTGGTGGCGGAAGTGGGAATCCTCTATGCCGGGGCGGCCAACGTCCCCATCTCGGTCAAGATCAACGAGGCAGCGGAGCTGAAGTTCCGGCTGGCCCACTCCGGGTGCCGGATGGTGGTGGTGTCGGAGACCCAGCGGCCCAAGGTGGAAGAGATTCGCAAGGACCTTCCCGATCTGGAAACCATCGTGCTTCTCGACGGAGGGGCGGCGGGTCCTGACGAGATCGGGGTGAACCGGCTCATGGCCCTGGGCGCCGAGTTCCTGGAGACGAACCGGGAGGATTTCGAAGCCCGATGGCAGAGCGTGGAGGAGGGGGATCCGGCTACCATCAGCTACACGTCCGGTACGACGGCGGACCCCAAGGGAATCGTTCTCACGCATCGTAACTACACGGCCAATGTGGAGCAGTGTGAGGAAATGGTGGACTTCGATTCCTCCTGGACCTCCCTCGTCATCCTCCCGTGGGATCACTCCTTCGGCCATACCGTGGGGATCTACGTCCTCATGCGGAGGGGAGCCAAGCTGGCGGCTGTTCAACCCGGAAGGTCCCCAATGGAGACCCTCCGGAACATTCCCCAGAACGTCAAGGAGGTGAAGCCCAACTTCCTCCTCAGCGTTCCGGCTTTGGCCTCCAACTTCCGCAAGAATATCGAGAAAGGGGTCCGTCAGAAGGGAAAAAGGGCGGAGCGTCTCTTCCAGGCGGCCCTGAACAATGCTTACGCCTACATCGGGGAGGGATGGAACAGGGGACAGGGCACCCGGGCTCTGCGGAAGCCTCTCCATGACCTCTTCGACCGGATTCTCTTTTCCAAGATCCGGGAGGGTTTTGGCGGTAGCCTGGAGTTCTTCGTCGGAGGCGGCGCCTATCTGGACATCGAAATGCAGCGCTTTTTCTATTCCATCGGAATCCCCATGTACCAGGGGTACGGCCTGACGGAAGCGGCTCCCGTCATCTCCACGAATGGTCCCGACGCCCACAAGCTCGGTACCTCCGGAAAGATCGTTCCCAACCTGGACCTCCGGATCCTGGACGAGGAGGGGCGGGAGCTCCCGCCTGGAGGAAAGGGAGAGATCGTGGTCCGGGGGGAGAACGTCATGGCCGGATACTGGAGGAACCCGGAGGCCACGGCAGAGGCCCTTCGGGGCGGATGGCTTCATACCGGTGATCTGGGGTACGTGGACGAGGACGGGTATCTCTATGTGTTGGGGAGGATCAAGAGCCTTCTGATTTCCAGGAATGGGGAGAAGTACAGCCCGGAGGGAATCGAGGAGGCTCTCATCGCCGGCTCACCCTTCATCGAGCAGGTCCTGCTCCACAACGACCACGATCCCTACACGGTGGCCCTCATCGTTCCCAACCGGGAGAACCTTCGGGACTGGTTCCGACGACAGGGCTCCTCCTGCCTCACAGAAGAGGGGCAGGCTGAAGCCATCGCCCTCTTCCAGGCCGAAATCGACGCATTCAGAAAGGGTGGGAACCGCGAGGGCATGTTCGAGACGGAGTGGCTCCCGGCGGCCTTCGCCCTGCTGGGAGAAGGGTTTTCCGAAGAAAACCATATGATGAACAGCACGCTGAAGATGGTTCGGCGCCGGATCACCGAGTTCTACAGGGACCGGATCGAATACCTCTACACGCCCGAGGGAAAGGATCCCTGCAACCGCAGGAACCGGAACATCATCTCCCGCCTGGAGGACTGACAGAGCCCTGTCCCCTGATCGCGGACCTGCCGTTCCTTCGCATTCTGGGCGGCGAATCATTCACTCAGCAGTCAGCAGGTAGACAGCGAAGGTTCCCAGCCAGTGTTCCCCCTCGTAGTTCCCGTTGGCGATGTGGGGGAGGGTGGCTTCGGCATGCCGGGCCGCGGACTCGAGCAGAACGGGGCGCCGAGGGTCCCCGGCAGGAAGGGCTTCGGCGATCAGCCGCATACACCAGGCCCTGCTGAGATTCAGCCCATCCAGGTGGACGATCTTCGGGTCCCCTCGGTCCGAGACCTCGGCCGGGGTCAGGAGCGAGGACGGGCCGCCTTTCGCCAGGCCCGGCAAGAAGGCGCTCAGCCAGGCGGCGAAGGCCTCCGTATCCAGGATTCTCCGCATGAGGTCGGCTTCCACGAGGGATCGGGAAAAGAAGTCGTCCCCGTCGGGCTCCCACCGGGCCGGGTAGTCCCGGTCCTCACCGAAATAGGTCAGGGCCCGTTCCAGCAGGAGCTCCTCCAGGGCCTCCTCTCCCGCCCCTCGGGCATAGTCCAGGGCGAAGGCGATCCCGAAGGCCGTGTTGGGGTGGACCCCCCGGCGGATGGGGTAGTCCTGCCTGGGAAGGAAGTCCATGTACCTGCCTACCATGACGTCGGCCAGGGGCTGGACATTCCGTGCCCACCGCCGGCCGTCTGCATCGTCCCAGCCGTGGAGCTCCTGAGCCAGCTTCAGGAGCCAGGCCCATCCGTAGGTCCGCTCGAAGGAGGCCCGGTTCGGCCCCTCCATGTAGGCCACTTCCGCGGCGATGCCCTCTTCCGTCAACAGACCGTTCAGGGTTTCCCGGATCTCCCCCGCCTCGGGAAGCCCGGGAAAGAGCTTCAGGAGGCGCACCAGCATCCAGTGCCCGTGAACGCAGGAGTGCCAGTCGTAGCTCCCGAAGAAGACGGGATGAAGCTCCGAAGGGCTCCGGACCTCCTCCGGACCATTCATGACGTGGTCCAGCTTGTTGGGGTATTCCCGGGTGATCCCTTTCAGGGCCAGGCCGGCGAAAACCGAGGCCGAGGCCTCGTCCAGGGTGGGAACCGTGGCCGGGGTGTCCCCTGCTTTGCCCGGCGCGATATCCCCCGTGGGGGGATCGGCCTGACATCCGGGCACGGCCAGGGCCACAAGAATGAGGGGTACGATTCCAGCCGGAGGAATTCGTCTGGTCACGGGGAGACTCCTGGAAGACGGTTTCGCTTGACCGTCGGATCCTGGGGCAGGGATCCGGGCGCCGCAAGCCGGGAGTGCCTCCGCTCCGATCCGGTCCCGTCTCCCTGACCTGTGAAATACCCGCGTTACCTTCTCGCACCTTCCCCCGTCTTCTAACCGAAGCAGGAAGTCAAATGAGCAGGAAACCAAATGAAGGACGGATCACTCTGGAGGCGGTAATGCAGACGATGCGGTATCTCACTTTCCTGTCCCTTCTCGGGGGACTTTTTCTTTCAGCCTGTGACGACGGGGGGCCTACGGAGCCGGACTTCGCCAACCTCTCTGTTGAAGACCAGCTTACGCTGGACCTGCTGGCGGATCCCACTTCGGTGGACGTGGCCCTCTCCCTGGCGGAGGTCCAGGCCAGTGCAGCCCATCGGTTCGGACGGAGATGGAGCAATAGCACCGATCCTCTCCTGGCGCAGGCGGAAAACGCATTTCGGAACGCTCAGAATGCCCTGGCCGCCGGAGACCAGGTCCGAGCCCTGAAGCAGGCCCGGATCGGCAGGGAGCTGGTGGCCCGGGCCGTCCAGGAATGCAACGGCCCCCGGGCTGTCCAGGGAATGGTGGAGCGGCTTCAGGCCCTCCCCCTGGCCGTGTCATCGGATCCTGACGCCTACCAGGACCCCCAGGGTCTGGCTGTCCAGTTGTCCGAGTTGGCCCAGGGGGCAGGCAATCAGTTCAGGAAAGGAAAGCGGATCCAGGCGGGCGGGTTGGGTGTGCTTGGAGAGCAGGCTGTCCGCAGCCGCCAGTGGGACCGGGATCATGCAGGAATGGGGCTCCCGGAGGTGAAGGTGGAGCTGGGCGCCACGGCCATTCTTCTGGCCGGAGAGATTTTGGAGGCAACCGAAGGGGAGGACCCTGAGGGGTATCTGGTGACGGCCCAGGAGTTCCAGACCCAGGCTGAAGAGATCCTGGACGGAGGAATCCTGGGGCGGGCCATCCATTATGCCCACCTGGCCCAGTGGTGGGCCTTGAAGGCCATCCTGGTCCCCGGGGAAGCTTCGGGCGAGGAGATCGCCGCCTTGCTGGACCGGGCCCAGGAGCTCTATGACAACGCCGTGGCCGAAGTAGGCGCGGAGCCGACACAGCTGCAGATCATTCTCCTGGAACGGGCCGCTTCGATGCTGGCCACGGGAGAGGCGGGCCTGAGCAGCGAGACCTGTGGAGGTCTGGGGGCCATCTGGCAGGCCGCGGTAATCTCCCGGTATCTGCTCACGACGGTGGCCTGAAGAACGCGCCGGAGCGCCACCCTTCGGTGACGGGGGTGGCGTTCGGACCGTGGCATGTGAGGAATTCTCCTCGCTTCGGGCCGGAGGCCAAACCTATGTTGCAGTCATGGCTGGTCCTGCAGAACGAACCGACGCCCAGGTGGTCCGGGACATCCTGGACGGGGACCGGGATTCCTTCAGGGTCCTGGTTCGCCGGTATGGAGACGTGCTCTACAGTCACGCTTTTCGGATGGTGGGAAATCCCGACGAAGCCGCGGATCTCGTCCAGCGGGCATTCCTCACCGGATTCAAGAAGCTGGCGTCGGCTCGGGACCCGGAGCGGATCGGAGCATGGCTCTTCCGGATCCTCTCCAACCTGGCCAAGGACCAGCTCCGGAGCCCCCGGGCCAGGGAGCTTTCTCTGGACAGGGTGCCGGAGATCCCTGAAGCCAGGGATGACCCCCTGGAAGCGGTCCACCTGGAGGAATTCCGGACCAGGCTTCAGGTGGCCATGGGTCGGCTGACGCCGGAGCAACGGGAGGCCTTCACATTGAAGCATGTGGAAGGCCATTCCTACGAGGAGATGGCCGCGGTGCTGGATCTATCCGTGGCGTCATTGAAGATGCGGGTCCATCGGGCCCGAGAGGCCTTGAAGGATCTTTTGGAGGAGTACCGATGAACGAGGATCTCCATCGCCACCTGGACGGGGAAATGCCCCGAGAGCGGCTGGCGCCGGATGACCGGGGAAAAGCTGAGTCCTGGGAGCGGCTGTTGGCGGCCTTCCGGCAGGAATCGCACCCGGTTTCGGCCCCTCCGTGGCTGGAATCCCGGGTCATGGCCGAGATTCATTCCTTGCCGGAGCCGGGATTCACGAAACGGCTGGCGTCCTGGCTTCTCAGACCACGGCCCATCCGGGTTTCCCCCCTGACGGGGAGCCTGGCCCTGGCGGCCCTGGCCGTCGTGCTCCTTCTGGGCCGCCAGAGGGTTGATCTTCCCTCCTCCGGCGCCACCGGGCCGGTTGGCGCCGAGAACGTCATGACTGCCGCCTCCGGGAGCGGAGAAGCCGGGGCGGTCATCTACGTTCAGTTCATCCTGGACGCCCCCGGGGCCAGCTCGGTGGCGGTGGCCGGGGACTTCAACGATTGGGAGGGATCCCATTCCCTCCAGGACCTGGATGGAGATGGGGTGTGGACGGGGAGGGTTCCGGTTCGACCCGGAGTCCACGCCTACATGTTCCTGGTGGACGATTCCACCTGGCTGACGGATCCCCGGGCCGAGCGTTATGCCGAGGACGGGTTCGGGAACCGAAACGCCATCCTGGCCGTGGCCACGCCCATCACATGAGGATGAGAGCCGTGTTCCGGTTTTTCGCGCTGATGCTTCTTCCGGCCCTTCCGGGGATTTTCGCCCCCACCGGATCCAGTGGCCAGCTTCGGGAAATCTCCCTGGAGGTCGGCGGCTCCTCGATTCGGCCTCCCTCCGGGGTTGAAGGGGACGCGGCCAGCTTCCTGGTAGCCGGAATCCGGGCCCAGACCTTCGACTTCGTCGGCACGGGGTTCATGGCGGCGGTTCAGGCGGGACGGTCCATGTCCCAGGGAAGCGGAGCAGACTTCCTCTCCGGAGCCCTGGAGGGGTCCTACTGGCACTCGCTGGCGGGAGGGTGGTCCGGGGGGCTGGAGGTCAGGGGGTTCGCCTTCGAGGTCACAGATCCCTTTGCCTACCGCGCCCTGGCCGTGGAGGGAGGGCCTTCCATCCGGTTTTCGGGCTCCCACTTCTCGGCCACCCTGGACGGTGTGGTGGGGAGCGGTTGGTCCCGCACCGAGCTGTTGCCCTACGCCGACGAGCCGGCGGTCACCATGGACGAGGATCTCTGGAGATACGGCCTTTCCGGGGAGTTTCTGGCCGGAACCCGGATCGTGATGGCAGGGCTGGCCGCAGGGGTCCACGAGAGCCCGGGTGGAACCTACCGATCCCTGGGCGGACGTCTCTTGCTGAAAGGGTCAGGGCCGGTGGTGGAGTTCACCCTGGACGCCTGGCATACCCCCCTGGGAAATGAAACGACGGGTGGCGTGGCCCTGGTGGTTCCCCTGGACGGATGGAGCCTCCGGGGATTCCTGGGCAAGTCCGAACCGGATCCCCTGACCCTTGCCGAGCCCGGCGGCGGCTCCGGAGGCCTCATGGTGGGTCGGAGGCTGTGGGGAAGGGACCCCCTTCCGCCTGCACGGGCTCCCCTCCACGAAGTCCTGGACTCGGCGCCGGGCGCTTCCAGGGTCCGGATCCATGTCCGCCCCCCCCGGGAAACGGAAGAGGTACAGGTCCTGGGGGACTTCACCCTCTGGGAACCGGTCTCCATGGAGAGGGACGGGGATCGCTGGGTGGTTGAGATGAGGATTTCCGAAGGGGTCCATCACTTCGGGTTTCTGGCGGACGGAGAGTGGTACGTGCCTGAAGAAGCGCCGGATACGGTGTCCGACGAGTGGGGTCGGACGAACGCCACGCTGGTAATCGAACGATGAGATCCATCGACCTGGAGAGCAGGGTCATGGAAGGAGCTGTAGAAGAATGAGCAAGATCCTGTGGACGTTGGCCTTTATCCTGACCTGGGGCGTCTCGGCCCTTGGGGCCCAGGAGCGGGCCAGGGATCGGGCACGGGAATCCCTCCCGTCCGAGGTGTTCCGGGGAGTCGAGGCCCTTGCCGAAGAAGCGGCCCGGGACGGGATTCCCATCGATCCTCTCTTCAGCAAGGCCCTGGAAGGCCTGGCCAAGAGAGTGCCGGCAGATCGGATTCTACCGGCTGTTACAGCCTATTCCCATCGTCTCCGGGAGGCCCGGGGCGCCCTCGGCAGAGAGGTGGGAGAGCCTCTCGTGGTGGCTGGAGCCGATGCCTTGCAGCGGGGTGTGGATGCCGAGGCGCTGCGTCGGCTGGGTCAGGAGGGTCGGGAAGGGCGGGGGCCCGGAGCCGGACCTGGACTTTCTCCTATGGCCATCCTGGTTCTGGCGGATCTGATGGAGGCGGGGGTTCCGGCGGAGCGTGCCCTGGGCGTGGTTCATGAGGCCTTGCAGCAGCGGACCCGAGAGCAGGAGATGCTGGGGCTATCGGGACAGGTCCGGCATCTCATGCGACAGGGCCGGTCGCCCCAGGAGGCGGCGGAGCAGGTGCGTCGGGCCCTGCAGAGGGGCCGGGGCGGAGGCATGGCTCCGCCCGTTCCCCCGGGTTCCGCGCCCGTGACCTCGGGCCGACCCAAGCCAGGAAAGGGAAAGGGGGGAGGCTGATTTCCCACCCCAACCTGTCCTCCGGCTCTTTACCGGCTAGATTTCCAGGTTCGAAATGCCCAGGGACCGGCATCCGACGTCGGTCTGCCACCATTCTCACGGTGGGGCTCTGGCCCTGGTCGAGGGGCTCGCCTCCCCATCTCATCGGGCTCACACATGGCCGAAGCCGGCAACCTGCCTCTGACCCGGGGGGTCCAGCCGCCCCCTGACATCAACCCTCGCACCGAGCCGGTCCTGGATTTTCCAGACAAACCCATGGATCAGATGACCCCGGCGGATTACACCGAGCTGGGGTTCATGTCGGGGCTGGAAGTCCACCAGCAGCTCAACACCCGCTCCAAGTTGTTCTGCCGGTGTCCGTCAGGCCGTCGGACCAGCCGGGTGGATGCCGAGGTTCTCAGGCACATGCGCCCTACCCTGAGTGAGCTGGGGGAATACGACGGCACGGCTCTCATGGAGTTCAAGACAAAGAAGGAGATCGTCTACCTCCTGGAGCGGGAGACCGTCTGCACCTACGAGATGGACGACACGCCTCCCTTCGAGATGGATCAGGAGGCCGTTCGCATCGCCATCGAGATGGCCGGGCTCTGCAACCTGAACCTGGTTTCGGAGCTCCACGTCATGCGGAAGCAGTACCTGGACGGCTCCATCCCCACGGGCTTCCAGCGGACGGCCATGGTCGGCCTCACCGGCAGCATCCCCTTCCAGGTACCCGAGCTGGGCATCGACCGGGACCTGTCCATCCGGCAGCTCTCCCTGGAAGAGGACTCCTGCCGGGAAGTTTCGGACGTGGGGCATCGGGTCACCTTCCGGACCGACCGGCTGGGGATGCCCCTGACGGAGGTGGTGACGGAGCCGGAGCTGGTGACCCCCCTGGAGGTGCGAGCGGCGGCCCGCCTCATCGCCCAGGTGGCCCGGGCCACGGGTAAGATCCTTCGGGGTCCCGGCGCCGGCCGGCAGGACGTAAACGTTTCTGTCGCCGGAGGCCGGCGGGTGGAAATCAAGGGGGTCCATCACCACCGGGGGCTGCCTCTCCTGGTCCACACCGAAGCGTTCCGGCAGTTGAACCTTCTCCGGGTCCGGGAGGAGCTCAGGCGCCGTGGTGTGAAGGAGGCGGATCTGCTCATCCCGTTGGAAGGGTTTCCCTGGGAGGTCAGCGGCCTGGCGGTGGACGCCGGCTCCATCCTCCGGAATTCCATCTTCCAGCCCGTGCGGCAGGCCATTGATGACGGGGATGTGGCGGTAGCCGTCCGCCTTCCGGGCTTCGCCGGGCTCCTGACCCATCCCACCCAACCCGGCGTCACCTTCGCCAGGGAGTTGGCGGATCGGGTCCGGGTCATCGCCTGTCCGGTGGATCTCCCCTTCACGACCCATTCGGACCTGGGGGTGGAGAGTCTTTCCGGACAGCACTGGATCCAGCTCTCCAGAGCCCTTGGGGCCGACCCCGCCGACGCCATCATGGTGGTCTGGGCCCCGAAGGAGGACGCCGCCACCGCCGCTCGGGAGATCCTCATCCGGGCCCGGGAGGCCCTTCAGGGCATCCCGGCGGAGACCCGTCAGGCGTTTCCCGACGGCACCACCGGCTTCGAGCGGATCCTCCCCGGGGCCGATCGCATGTACCCCGATACCGACACCCCGCCACTCCCCATCACCGAGGACACCATCTCCCGGATCCGGAGCCGGATGCCGGAAGCTCCCTGGGACCGGCGGAAGCGGTACGAATCCCTCGGGGTGGACGGGCGGATGGCCGCGCACCTGGCCGTGGCTCCCTGGGCCGATCTCTTCGACGCGGTGGCGCCGGAAAAGGGTGATGTGGCCCGGCGCCTGGCCGGGGCCCTGGAAAAGCGGGTCCCCTTCCACCTCAGGCGCAGGAACCGGCCCCGGCGGCCCGACTGGGGACAGCCCTCCCGGCTCCTCCCCCTGGCTCCGGAGCGACTGGCCCCTCTGGTTCGAGGGTTGGAGTCGGGAAACCTCCGTCCCGAAGGCCTGGTGCCGGCCCTGGACGAGCTCCTGGACAATCCGGAGCGGAGCCCCCGGGAGGTTCTGACGACCTTCCGGGTTCTGAAGGAGGATTCCTCGGCCCTCGCCGCGGCTGTCCGGGAAGCCACCCGAAGAGCCCGGGAGATGGAGGGCAGGACCCCCGGAGCCCGGTTCCGGTGGTCCATGGGAGAGGTCATGCGGCAATTCTTCGGTCGGGTAGATCCGAACCGGGTCCGGAAGATGCTTCTGGAATCCCTGGATCTGACGGAAGAGGAGGGGGTGGGATGAGCGCGGAAGCCGGAGTCAAGGACCTGTACCAGGGATACCGGGGGCCCACCCTGGAGTTGCTGAAGCGCTTCCACATCACCGTGTGGTGCGAGGTCAGGGCTCAGACCACCCGGGGGGAGTTCGTGGGGCTGCTCCTGCCTCGCTCCGAGACCAGCGACGACCTTCACCTGGTCCTGAAGCTGGGCATCGGCTACAACATCGGGATCCGCCACGACACGGTGGAGCGGCTTGAAAAGATCGGCTACCGGGAGGCCCACTATCAGATTCCCGAAAAGGAATTCCCCGTGGATCCGGCCCATCCCAACGTGAAGCTCCTGGGGACCGGGGGAACCATCGCCTCTCGCCTGGATTACCGGACGGGAGCCGTCATCCCGGCCTTCAGCCCCGGAGAGCTCTACGGCTCCGTGCCGGAGCTGGCGGACATCTGCAACCTGGAGACCGAGAAGCTCTTCGGGGTCTTCAGTGAGAACATGGGGCCGGAGCAGTACCTGATCCTGGCGGAGGAGACGGGAAGGGCCATCCGGGACGGCTATGACGGCATCGTCATCGGCCACGGCACCGACACCATGCACCACACGGCGGCGGCCCTGAGCTATATGGTCCAGAACCCACCGGTGCCGATCATCATGGTCGGGAGCCAGCGATCCTCGGACCGGCCTTCTTCGGATGCCGCCCAGAACCTCATCAACGCCACCTGGGCCGCGGGCCACGGCCCCATTGCCGAGGTCCTGGTCTGCATGTTCGGTCCAACCTCGGACCTGTACAACCTGCTTCACCGGGGGACGCGGGTCAGGAAGATGCACTCTTCGGTGAGGAGCACGTTCCGGACCCTGGGAGACATTCCCGTGGGAATGGTGGAGAAGGGGAAGGTCACCACCTTCAAGAAGGACTGGGCCAGGCGAAGGGACGACAGGGAGGTGACGGTGAAGGCCGCCTTCGACGAGCGAGTGACCCTGGTCTACTACTACCCCGGGATGCACGCCGACGTGGTGGACGCCCTGGTGGAGAAGGGCTACAGGGGCATCATCATCGCGGGCACGGGATTGGGCCATGTCAACCGGCTTCTGTATCCGGCGCTGGAACGGGCCCGGGAGGCCGGGGTCCAGGTCTACATGACCCTCCAGACCCTCTGGGGCTTTGTCCAGATGCACGTCTACGAGACCGGGCGTGAGATTCTGGAGCTGGGCGTGGTTCCCCTGGCCAACATGCTTCCTGAGGCCGCCTACATCAAACTGGGCTGGGCCCTGGGCCTCCACCCCGACGATCCGGCAGCGGTAAAGCAACTCATGACCACACCCATCGCCGGAGAGATGACGGAGAAGGAGCCCCACGACGGGTATCTCATCTTCCAGGGAGGGATTCCCGAGATCCAGGAATTCCTGGGAAAGGTGTGGCGATAGGAGCCCCTCGCGGCAACCGCGCCGGGTTTTCGGGGCAGGGGCCTCCCCCTCCCTTCACGGACTCAGTATCACCAGCACCCCGAGAAAGGAAACGTAGAGGATGAAGATCTGCGGTTCGAGAGTGATGACCGGGCTGGCCCTCCTCCTGGGCGGGGTCCTGGCAGATCCCGGGACCGGTCGGGGACAGTCGGCAGCCTATCTGGACTTCCAGGATTTCACCGGGGAGCTACGGTCTCTCGTGGAGCCCTCCAGCCTCGCCGCCATGGAGTCCCTCGGCACCACCCTGGAAGGGAGGGAGATCTGGGTGGTGACGGTGGGAGATCCATCCGGAAGCGCCCTGGATACGCGGCCGGGCGTTCTGGTGGTGGGGAACCTGGAGGGGGACCACCTGGCCGGGAGCCAGATCACCCTGGAGGCCATACGACACCTCCTGGCCAACTCCGGGGCGGAGGCGGTCCGGTCCCAACTTTCCGACAAGGTCTTCTACTTCTTCCCCCGCCTGAACCCCGACGGGGCCGAGGCCATGTTCGCCCGGGTCAAGCAGAACCGACGGACGAACGCCCGGCCTTGGGACGAAGACAACGACGGACGGACGGATGAGGACGGCCCCGAGGATCTGAACGGGGACGGATACATCACGGTCATGCGGGTTCCGGATGCGGGAGGCCGGTTCATGGTGGACCCCTCCGATCCCAGAGCCATGAAGCGGGCGGACCCCACGAAGGGAGAATCGGGATCCTACACCCTGTATTGGGAGGGGACGGACGAAGACGGGGATGGGTTCATCAATGAGGACGGCCCCGGGGGTGTGGATCTGAACCGGAACTTCCAGCATGCCTACCCCTATTGGACGGGGGATGCCGGCCCCCACATGGTGAGCGAGCCCGAGTCCCGGGCCCTCATGAACTTCGTTCTGGCCCACCGGAACATCGCGGTCATTCTCGCCTTCGGGGCATCCGACAACCTGGTCACCCCTCCGGATTCCGATGGCAAACTGGCGGAAGGGAGCGTCCCCCTTCTCCCCCTCCTGGCCGATTCCTCCTTCGCGGAGGTCTTCGCCAGGGGTGTCCTGTCCACGGACGAGGGGAGTCGAAGGGGGGGAGGAGCCCGGGGCGGGGGCGGCGGGGATTACCTTCGGGGCGCGCAACCCGGTCGGGACAACGATCCCGGCTCCGGGACACGCCCCGCCGTGACGGTGGCGGGGCAGGACCAGGTCTACTTCAAGGCCGTATCCGATCTCTACAGGCGGGTCACAGGCGTGGAGCGGGTTCCCCTGCACCGGACGCCGGAAGGGGCCTTCTTCCAGTACGGGTACTTTCAATTCGGCGTTCCCTCCTTCAGCACGCCGGGCTGGGGGCTTCCCGAGGGAGACACGGATGCGGAGGGTGGGGACGATGCCGCCCTCCTTCAGGCTTTGGACTCCGCCGGGATTCAGGCATTCGCCGACTGGACCTCCTTCCAACACCCGGAGTTGGGTGAGGTGGAGATCGGGGGATTCCTTCCCTACCTGACCCACAACCCACCGGCGGACCACCTCCCTGAGCTGGGCAGGAAGCACGGGGAGTTCCTGGTGGAGCTGGCCGATATGCTCCCCAGGGTCCGCTTTACCAAAACCGAAGTGAAAGCACACGGAGACGGGGTCTTCACCGTGGAGGCTGAGGTGGAGAACGCCGGCTTCCTGCCCACATCTCTCCGCCACGGCCAGACCTCCCGCTCCGTGGGTCCCACCTTCCTCCAGATCCAGATCGATGACGACGACATCCTCACCGGAGCCGACAAGACAGCCCGCATCGGTGTGCTGGCCGGCTCCGGCAGCCGGGAGAGCGTGACCTGGGTCATACGGGGACAGGAGGGGTCCAGGGTGGAGATCAGGCTCCATTCCGAGAAATCGGGACGGGACACTACAACGGTAACTCTCAGGTGAGGAGGTCCATGATGAATAGATCCCGAATTCCGGCGGCCGCCTTCCTCGCCGCCCTGTGTATCGCAGCAGCCCCTTTCCCCGGGCTTCAGGAGGCCACGGGCCAGGAGGGAATCGGTTCCGATCCGCCGCACACGCTGGACCTGAGCTGGGATCGGTGGATGTCCCACGAGGAGATCGGCCAGCGGATGGAGCTCATGGCCCGAACCTGGCCCAGGTTCCTCACCCTCTCCTCCATGGGGAACAGCTACGGGGGAAGGGAGCTCTGGGTCATGACCATCAACAACCCGGACACGGGCCCCGAAATGAACAAAGCCGGGATGTTCATCGAGGCGGACGTGCATGGAAACGAGGTCCAGGGAAGCGAGGTCTGCCTGTACACCATCTGGTACCTCATGGAGAACTATGATCGAAATCCCGAAATCCGGCGCCTGGTGGATGAGCGGGTGTTCTACATCGTTCCCACCATCAACCCCGACGGCCGGGATTTCTTTCTTTATGGGACGGGATCGGGGGCCCGGACCGGGCACGTGCCCGTGGACTCCGACGGGGACGGGCTGTTCGATGAGGACGGACCCGACGACCTGAACGGGAACGGGGTCATCGAGCAGATCCGGAAATACGTTCCGGGAGAGGGCACGCACCGATTGAATCCCCGGGACCCCCGGATCATGGAAGCCGTGGCTCCGTGGGAAAAGGGCGACTGGGTTCTCCTGGGTGAGGAAGGGTTGGACAACGACGGAGACGGACTGGTCAATGAGGATCCCCCGGGAGGATACGACGGAAATCGGAACTACGGGGCGGGTTGGCAGCCCGAGTATGTCCAGAGGGGGTCCATGTACTATCCCTTCCACAACCCGGAATCCCGGGCCACGCAGGACTTCTTTGCCGCCCACCGGAATATCGCCGGTCTCCAGACCTACCATAACGCCGCCGGGATGATCCTTCGCCCTCCGGGGTCGGCCTGGGACGGGGACTATCCCGCCTCCGACATCCGGGTATACGACGAGATCGGGGAATTCGGAGAGCGGATCCTCCCCTGGTTCAACTATCACATCACCTGGCAGGGTCTCTACACCATTCACGGTGGATCCACCGACTGGGCCAACGACGGCCTGGGCGCCGTGGCGTTTCTGAATGAGCTCTGGAACGAGGGCCAGTATTTTCAGAGCCCCCTTCTCACCGAGCAGCAGGAGGAGAGCTCCAGCCCCATTTCAGGAGACCTGTCCCGGTTCTTCTTCGATGATTTCCTGGAGTTCGGTGAGAACTTCGTGGATTGGGCCCCCTTCGACCACCCCGAATACGGGAAGGTGGAGATGGGCGGGTGGAACAAGTTCGGAAGGCGGATCAACCCCCGCTTCATGAGCATGGAAGTGTTCCATCGGAACATGGCGTTCACCCTCTATCACGCCGACCAGATGCCCCTCATGGCCATGGGGGAGAGCCGGGTGGAACGCCTCGGCGGGGAGCTGTACAGGGTCCAGGTGGACATCACCAACCAGCGGGCCATCCCCACCATCACCGCCCGGGCCATGATGACGAAAGCCATTCGTCCGGATCTTCTGACGGTGGAGGGTGAGGTGGAAATCGTATCGGCCGGATGGGTGCAGGATCGAAACCGGCCCAGCAAAACGACCATGGTGGACCAGAAGGAGCTGAACCGTATCCTGGTTCGGAGCGGGCACCCGGGCCGAACCACCCGGACCATCGAGTACCTGGTCCGGGGGCGGGGGACCATGGAAGTGACCTACTCCACGGTGAAGGGAGGAACCGTGAGCACCCGCGTGAGGGTCCAGTAGCGGCCCGTCAGCCGACGATCATCCGGAGCGGCCCTGCCTCCCGGCCAGGGCCGCCTCCACGGTCCGGGTATGGATCGCTATCGTATCCTCTTCTCTCCGGGCGTATCCTCCGGCAAGGAGGACTGCCGTCGGAATCCCAATCCGTCGGCAACCCTCCAGCACCATCCGATCCCGGGCCTCCAGCCCACTGCGGGTCAGGGCCAGTCCTCCGAGCTGGTCCTCCACATAGGGATCCGCCCCTGCCAGAAACACCACCAGGTCAGGATTCCCCTGTCGGATCGTCTCTCCCAGAGCACGTTCCAGGGCATTCAGGTACGCCTCGTCCCGGGTTCCGTCGGGGAGGCCGATGTCCAGGTCGCCCGGAGGCTTCAAAAACGGGTAGTTCCGTTCCTGATGCATGGAGAAGGTGAAGACCCGTGGCTCCGCCGCGAAGATGGCGGCGGTGCCGTTTCCATGATGCACGTCCAGGTCCACCACCGCCGCCGTCCGGATGGCGCCTCTCTCCAGGAGCGCCGCCAGGGCGACGGCCACATCGTTCAGGAGGCAGAAGCCTTCCCCGTGGTCCGGGAACGCATGATGGAACCCGCCGCCGAGGTGGATGCCGACTCCGTGCCGGAGCGCCAGGTGAGCTGCCAGGGTGGTTCCACCACAGCAGAGAAGAGAAGCCTCCCGGAGAGGAATGGAAAAGGGCAGCTCCAGGCGTAGCTCGTCATGGCGGGAGAAGTCCCCCTCACGGATCTTCCTGAGGTACTCCCGGGTGTGGACGCGGGCCAGATCCTCCCAGGAAGCCGGCTGGGGCTCCCGGAAGTCCCCTGTTCCCACGATCCCGGTTTTCAGAAGGGCTTCTTTCACCAGCCGGTATTTCGCGGTGGGAAAGACGTGGACGCCGATGTCCACCTCGTAGCGAGGAGACCACACGATGGAGCCCTTCTGTGCCAGGTCGGACATTCGGCTCCTCCTCCATGGCTCCGGTGGGATCAGGTGAATCCGGAGTCCCGCGGGATGCGCGTCAGACGATAGCGAACCTCCGGACGTGTGGAAACCGTGACGGCGGCGGCCGTGCCTTGACGGAGGCTCGGCATCTCTGATCCGGTCCGGCGGAGGCGAAGACAGGAGGGTGGCGGGCCAGGCTCGACTGTCTTGTGCCGGGAGGATCCTGGACCCATTCTGCAGCACCTTTTCAATACAGCCTTCCGGAGAAGCCATGCCCAAGATCATAGTCCTGAGCGGTCACGGAATGTGGATGCTGGGCAAGGAGGATTTCGTCACCCTCCCGGCATCCACCTCCATCAAGTTCTACACCATGAACATGCGGTTGCTGTCAGACGGCTTCGGGGGGGACCTGGACCGGGGTATCATCACGAACGTGGAGCCGGACCAGGAGGCCGGCCCCTTCAGCTCAGTGCCCAACATGAGGCTATTCCCACCCACCGGCCTCCACATCAGGGCTCCCGCCAACATGGGAAACTGGCACGTGGTGAAGCTTCCCCAGCGGGTTCCGGCGGATCACAGGAACCTCCAGATCCAGGTCGACCCGGCCTACCCCGGGGGGGCTGATCTCAAGACGATCCTGGCCTTTCTCGATCCCGCCCTCCGGGCCTCCACCGACTCCCTCCTCATCTGGGCGGCATGCCGGGAAGTCAAGCTGAAGGATGTGGGGGGAAAAGCGGTCGGAATCAACACCCTGCAGCGTTGATTCCCCATCCGGGGTGATGGGCCGGCGGGGTGGGATGACCGGGGCCGGAAGCTCCAGGAGCAGTCGACTGCTCTTTCCCGGGCCGCGGAATCGACCACGGGCCGGTGCTGTGGCACCCGGGCGGCGCGCGACGAGTCCCCGGCCCGTCTCTTGCAACAGAAATCCGTCCGAATGCTACCTGCATTTGCCTCGCACTTTTGCTATCCTTCATAGCCGGGGAGTGGGCGGCCGTGGGGGAAACCGATCATCATCAGGGATGAAACCGACAATGGCTAGAAACCGAGCCTATAATTCTTTTGAGATGGCCCAGGCCCAGTTTGATCGTGTTGCCGAGCTTCTCGAGTTGGAAGTTGGAACTCGGGAGCTACTGAGGGATCCAATCCGGGAATATGCGTTTTCCATTCCTGTGAGGATGGATGACGGGAATTCCAGGATCTTTCGAGGATTCCGCGTTCAGCACAACGATGCCCGGGGACCCAGCAAGGGCGGGATCCGGTTCCACCCGCTGGAAACCATGGATACCGTCCGGGCTCTTGCGATGTGGATGACCTGGAAGTGCGCTGTCCTGGACCTTCCTCTCGGAGGAGGCAAGGGAGGCGTCATTTGCGATCCCCATAACCTCAGCGCCCGTGAACAGGAGCAGATCTGCCGGGGCTGGGTGCGGCAGATCGCCCGGAACGTGGGTCCGCTCCAGGACGTGCCCGCTCCCGACGTCATGACCACTCCCCAGCACATGCTCTGGATGTTGGATGAGTATGAGGCCATCCACGGCCAGAAGCTTCCGGGCTTCATCACCGGAAAGCCCGTGGGCATGGGGGGTTCCCTGGGACGGAAGGAGGCCACGGGTTACGGCGTCGTGTTTACGATCCGTGAGGCCCTGAGAGAGCTGGACGTCCGACCTGAGGACACCACCGCCTCCGTCCAGGGATTCGGGAATGTATCCCAGTTCGCCATCGAGCTGTACAATCAGATCGGTGGAACCGTCACCTGTGTCTCATGCTGGGACCAGAAGGACCAGAAGAGCTACGCCTACAAAAAGTCGGACGGAATAGACCTTTCGGAGCTCCTGGAAATCACGGACCGCTTCGGGGGGATTGATCAGGCCAGAGCCCGGGATCTGGGATATGAGGTCCTCCCCGGAGATGCGTGGCTGGAGCAGGAAGTGGACATTCTGATTCCGGCTGCCCTGGAAAACCAGATCAATGGGGAGTCCGTCCAGAAGATATCTTCCCGGGTGAAGATCATCGCCGAGGGTGCCAACGGCCCCACCTCTCCGGAAGCGGACCATGTTCTCCACCAGCAGGGAATCTTCGTGATCCCCGACCTCCTGGCCAACGCCGGAGGGGTCACCTGCAGCTACTTTGAACAGGTGCAGAGCAATTCGAATTTCTACTGGGCCCGGGATGAGGTTCTCGGAAAGCTCGATCTGAAGATGACCGGAGCGTTCATCGGTGTCAGCGATGTGGCGAAGGCGCAGAAGTTGTATATGCGGGATGCCACATACGTCATTGCCGTGGATCGGGTGGCCCACGCTTGTCGTGAGAGAGGCTGGGTGTAGGTCTTCCCCTCGCCGGCAGGGGGGACTGAAGAGCGACATTCTGGGAACGGAGGGGTGGAAGGGCTTGGCCATTCCATCCCTCCGGCACTCCGTCCGAGCCCGGGAGCCTTTGACGAATGAAACGCCACGACTCGGATCATGCATCCATTCCCAGCTTCGACCGGGCGTTCTTCTCTTCCGAACACACCCTTACCCGCATCGGAGAAGGGAGTCTCGGAGGAAAGACCGAAGGGCTCCTGACCATCAGGCATTCTCTGAAGGAGCACTTCGAGAGTGGGGTATTCGGCTCCATTCGGATCGATATCCCGCGGCTTACGGTTCTGGCCACGGATGTTTTCGATTCGTTCATGGAAAGGAATGCACTCTACGAAGTGGCTCTCTCCGGCCAGTCGGATAGCCGGATCGCCCACGCCTTCCAGCAAGCCGATCTTCCCTCCGAGATACTGGGTGACCTCAGGGGGTTGGTGGAGCGGGTACACACGCCCCTGGCCGTTCGGTCATCCAGTCTTCTGGAGGACGCTCTCGGGAGGCCGTTCGCCGGTGTCTACGAGACCAAGATGATTCCCAACAATCAGCCGGATTCGGGGACCAGGTTCCAACGGTTGGTGGAAGCGGTGAAGCTCATCTTTGCCTCCACCTTCTTCAGGGAAGCCAGAGCCTACCGGCAGGTGGTGGGCGTGGAGGACCGGGAAGAGAAGATGGCGGTCATCATCCAGGAGGTGGTCGGCGAGCGGCACGGGGAACGGTTCTATCCCCACCTTTCCATGGTCGCCCGGTCCTACAACTACTACCCGGTGGGAAGGGGAGGTCCCCAGGAAGGCGTCGTGAGTCTGGCACTGGGATTGGGGAAGACTATCGTGGACGGTGGCCTATGCTGGTCCTACTGTCCGGCGTATCCAAAGGCTCCTCCACCCTTTGGGTCTGTCGGCCAACTCCTGAAGGAGACCCAGACCCGATTCTGGGCCGTGAACATGGGGGCTCCCCCGGCCTTCGACCCCATCGCGGAGACCGAGTACCTTCTGGAGGCCGACCTGGAGAATGCCGAGTACGATGGGACTCTCCGTCACCTGGTGAGCACCTATGATCCGGAATCCGACCGCATGTCGCCGGGGATCGGGGGAGATGGACCACGAGTCCTGAATTTCGCCCCCATTCTGCAGTTGGAGGAGTTTCCGGTAAACGATGCCGTGAAAAAGCTGCTGGAGATCTGTGAAGGAGTGCTGGAGGCCAAGGTGGAAGTCGAGTTGGCCATGACTCTTCCCCGGCGTTCCGGTGAGGCTTCCCGTATCGGGTTTCTTCAGGTTCGCCCCATGGTCGCACCGGAGAGCGCCGTGGAGATCTCCCCGGAGGACCTGGAAGGCCCGGAGGTACTGGTGGCCTCGCAAAGGACCATGGGAAACGGTGTTTTTGAGGACATTCAGGATGTGGTCTACACCAAGCCCGAGTCATTCGAAGCCAAATTCAGTCGTACGATGGCATGGGAGATCGAGAAGGTGAACCTGGAGCTCCTCCAGCAAGGGCTCCCCTATCTTCTCATGGGCTTTGGACGCTGGGGAAGCTCGGATCCCTGGCTCGGGATCCCCGTCAACTGGAGCCAGGTGAGCGGAGCCAGGGTCATGGTGGAAGCTACGATGCCCGGCATGAATGTGGAGCCCAGCCAGGGGTCCCACTTCTTTCATAACCTTTCCAGCTTCGGAGTCTGCTACTTCACCGTGGGTCACGGGGTCGGGGGTGATGTGGTGAACTGGAAATGGCTGAAAGAGCAGAATGTAATCCGGGAGACGGACTTTATCCGTCATATCCGCCTTTCCCGGCCCCTGCAGGTCCGGGTGGATGGCCGAACCGGCAGAGGTCTTGTCCGCATGCCCTCGGAGGAATCCGACACGCCACACGCCGACCACACTGAAAGGATCCCATGAACGGCCACGTTCATACCATGGACAACATCGTGAAGGGCCTGGAGGAGCGGGCGAAGGAACTCCTCTGCCTCTATTCAACCGGGGAGATCCTGAGGGCGTCGGACCTTTCCTGGGACACGAAGCTGGACCAGCTTGCCCAGGCGATTCCGGCCGGTTGGCAATATCCCGAGGTCTGCGAGGCCCGGATCACCTTTGCCGGCCAGACCTATGATTCCCCAGGTTTTCGTGAGACGAAATGGGTGATGGAGGATCCCGTCAAGATCCGGGATGACGAGGTCGGATCGATCCAGGTGGTCTACACGGAGGAACGGCCGCCGGCGGACGAGGGACCCTTTCTCAAGGAGGAGAGAAGACTTCTCCGGACCCTGACCAGGGAACTGGGATTCCAGCTCGCTCACGAGGAGTTGGCGAATGCGTGGGAGACCTGGCAATCGGCGCTGAGCATCACCGAGGTGGGAGACGGAAAGAAGTGGAAGGTCATCATCGACTTCCTCCAGCGGGCCGACCCGCAGCTTCTCCAGCGGATCAGCCGCAAGATGCTGAATCATCTTCGCTGGAAGGGAGCCAAGGGATTGGAGTCCCTTCACGGGTATTACCGCCTTCCGGAGGACCCTGACACTCCTTCGGAAGAAAACAAGCCCATGACCCTGGAGGCTGTGGGTAATCGTCCCCTCCCCACGAATGTGATCTTTCAGCATGCGTCGGAGAGTTTCTCCGAGGAGGAGATCCTCGATCTGGTCCAGGCCTGGATCAACAGGGACAAGCTGAGCTTTCTGGTGAACACCCTGGAGTGGCAGGAATCCTCACTGGGAGACATCACCGATGCCCTGAGCCGTTTTCACGCTCTGGAGATGAAGGAAGATGAGCTTCCTCTTTCGGTGCAGAGTGTCATCAAGGCGGCCCTCCTTCGGCGATTCTTTACCGACCAGATCGACTATATCAACATCGCCAAGGGGTTTGTTTCCCTCCATGATTTCCAGGGGCTGAGCCGGCGCCTCATCTATCCCCCGAACAGTCACGGGAAGCTGGGTGGGAAGAGCGCGGGGATGTTTCTCGCCCGGAAGATCGTGGAGAGGATGGAGGGGGATTACCCGGAGCTTGCCGGGATCAAAGTTCCCAGAACGTGGCATATCTCCTCAGACGGATCCATCGCGTTTCTCCGTCACAACAGCCTGGAAGACGTTTACGACCGGAAGTACCTGGAGCTTGAAGAGGTTCGGCAACAGTATCCCTATGTGATCCAGGTCTTCAAGTCCTCTCCCTTCCCCCCGGAGATCCTGAATGGGCTCTCCATCGCCCTGGAGGACCTGGGAGATCGCCCTCTGGTGGTCAGGAGCTCCAGCCTGCTGGAGGATCGAACCGGGGCCGCTTTTTCCGGAAAGTACAAGAGTCTCTTTCTCGCCAACCAGGGCACAAAGGGAGAACGGCTGGCCGCCCTGCTGGATGCGGTGGCGGAAGTGTATGCGTCCATCTTTGGCCCTGATCCCATCGAATACCGGGCCGAGCGGAACCTCCTGGATGTCCACGAGGAAATGGGCATCATGATCCAGGAAGTCGTGGGGACCCGGGTGGGCAAGTACTTTTTCCCGGCCTTCTCCGGTGTGGCCTTCAGCAACAACGAATTCCGCTGGTCGCCTCGCATCAAGCGGGAGGACGGTCTGATTCGCCTGGTGCCGGGGCTTGGAACCAGGGCTGTTGATCGGCTGGGCGATGACTTTCCGGTTCTCCTGGCTCCCGGACAGCCAGGATTGCGGGTGAACACGACTCCCGATGAGATTCTCCGATACTCTCCGAAACAGGTGGATCTCATCGACCTGGAGACCGGCTCCTTCGAATCAGTGCATCTCACGGAACTCCTGAAAACCTGCGGGAACGATATCCCGCTGGGCCGCCAGATCCTCTCGGTGGTGGAGCACCAGGAGATCCGCCGGCCCGGGTTCCGGACGGACCTCTCGAAGAGCGACGCGGTCGTCACCTTCGAGGGCCTGGCTTCCTCCACGCCCTTCCTTTCCCAGATGGCCACGGTTCTGAAAGTGCTCAGGGAGACCATGGGGACGCCCGTGGACGTGGAATTCGCCTCGGACGGGACGGATCTGTTCCTCCTTCAGTGCCGTTCCCAGAGCTACACCGAGGGCTCGGCCCCGGCCCCCATACCCCGGGACATTCCCAGAAACCGGATCCTCTTTACGGCTCACAGATATATCTCCAACGGTCGCATTCCCGACATCACCCACGTGGTCTACGTGGATCCGGAGGCCTACGTCAGCCTCCCGGATCTGTCGGACCTGAAGGATGTGGGAAAGGCAGTGAGTCGGTTGAACAAGCTGCTTCCCAAACGACAGTTCATCCTCATGGGCCCTGGACGCTGGGGAAGCCGGGGTGACGTCCGGCTGGGTGTGCCCGTCACCTATTCCGATATCAACAACACCGCCCTCCTGGTGGAGATCGCCCATCAGACGGGGAAGTATTCGCCCGACCTCTCCTTCGGTACGCATTTCTTCCAGGATCTGGTTGAAGCCCACATCCGGTACCTTCCCCTCTACCCCGGGGAGGACGAGAACATCCTGAATGACCTCTTTTTCCGCAGAGGCGAGAATCTCCTTCCGGAGCTCGTTCCGGAGTTCTCCCACCTTTCCGATACGGTGAAGGTGTTGGATGTGGCTCGGGAGTCCGAGGGGCAGGTGCTCCGGGTTCTCATGAACGCGGAGCTTGGAGAGGCCGTGGCGCTGCTGGCCGAGCCAGGGATGTCGGTGGATTTCCACGGGCCTTCGATATTCCCACGGGGAAGGCTTGTGGCCGCGGAATCGGCCCCGGACGACCACTGGCAGTGGCGCCTCCGAATGGCGGAGAAGCTGGCCAGGAAGATCGATCCCCAGCGGTTTTCCGTGAAGGGCATCTGGGTCTTCGGCAGCACCAAGAATGCTACGGCCGGGCCCGGAAGTGATATCGATCTGCTCATCCATTTCGAGGGAACGGAGGAGGAGCGAAGAGAGCTTCTCCTGTGGTTGGAAGGGTGGAGTCTTGCTCTGGCGGAGATCAATTACATTCGAACGGGATACCGGTCCGATGGGCTCCTGGACGTGCGGCTGATTTCGGATCGGGACATCGAGAACCGCACGAGTTACACCGTGAAGATCGGAGCCGTGACCGATCCGGCCCGGCCTCTGGCCATGGGCACCGCCTCGGAAACGCCGGTCTGATCTCTCCGGTCCCTGTCCGGGCTCAGAGTCAGAGAAGGAGGCGTTCGGCCACCGAGGGGTTGTCCAGGTCGAAGCGGACCAGGGCCAGCTCCGGGCCGTCGTGGGCGGCGGTGAAGAGCAGCGTGTCCCCGATCCTGTCCTGCCAGGAGCCGGTGAGCCTGGCTGACTCGTGGATGTGGCCGTGGAGGGTGAGGCGAGGCTGCCGGGCCTGGATGAACCGACGCACCGCGATGCTTCCCACGTGGATATCCAGGGGAACGTGGTCCACTGATTTCCCGTCCAGGTCCGCCCTGTCCAGGGAGGTCTCGTGGGGAGGTGTGTGGAAGAGGAACACGGATCGGGACAGGTCTTCCTCCCGGCTGGTCAGGTCCTCGAGATCGGTTTTGATGGTCCCGTAGCGGACCCAGTGCCGGTCCGCCTCCACCGTGCGCCAGCCCTCTTCAGGAGAGACCGATCCCGGAGGTATGTAGCGGGATACGTCGTAACGCTCCCAGTCCTTCCAGGGGAAAGGCGTAGGTGGCACGAAGGCGTATCCGAAGACCGGGTACCCGTCCACCGCGGTCTTCCTGTTGTGGATGTACTGCCAGAGACCCGCCTCCTGGGCCTCGATCATGACATGCTCCTCTGTCCGCATGTCGTCATTCCCGGGGATGGCCAGGATCTCGGGATACTCGGAGCCCATCTCCAGCCTGAGGCGCTGCAACCCGGAAAAGAGGAACCCGTTCAGGAAATCCCCTCCGGCGGATTCGGGTCCGTCCCATCGCGCCAGCCCCGAGGGGCAAAGGTCCCCTCCCAGGAACACGGCCCTGGGGGCCTTCGCCCGGATTGCGTCAAACAGCTTGTTGTACCGATCGACGTTTCCGTGGAGGTCGGATGCAAATAAGCAGGGGATCATCTGGCCGGGTTCTTCAAAGCATGGGTCGAATGAGCGTCCCTCGTTGAGAGGCTGACCCGTTCATTCTAGACAAACGCGCCCCCGACGGCGAGGACCGAGAGGGAGGATCGGTTCCCCTCACGAACCGATGAGGGCGGTTGGGGCTCATTTGTTACGGGGTCAAAGGACCCTTCTTGATCCACCTGGCCCCGGGCTTCTCGTACGCCGAAGGGCGTAGGACAACCAATGGCTCAGGCCGAGCGTTCGGATCCGGGGGGAGGCGACCGCTCCGAGGGGCACCCCTACCGGATCAGTCGCATCAGCTCCGCCACGGCGGCTTCCAGCTGCTGGTCCCGGCCCCCGGCCCGGACCGTGAATTCGTTCATGACCCGGATGGTGGGCTCCGTCTGCAGGTTCTCCAGATACTGTCCGGCGGTGTTTTTCACCCCCATCCCGGGCACGCCCCACCGGGTGCCGTTGGGAAGCCCTTCCCATCCGGCGAAGGTGCAGGTGCCCGGCACCGGCATCCCCACCAGGGGACCCAGCCCCAGTTCCTTATAGGCATAGGCGAAGCAGTGGCCATCGCTGTAGTTGGCCTCGTTGGCCAGGCTCACGCTGGGCTTGGTCCAGCGGAAATTGGGCTCGTAGCCCGTGGCCCGAGTGTCGGTGGTGTAGGTGAAGAATCGCTCCCCGCTCAGGAACATTTCCAGGTCCGCCACCAGGTCTCCCCCCCCGTTGAAGCGGGTGTCCACCACCAATCCCTGCCGGGTGGCGAAACGGCCCAATGCCTCCTCGAAAGCGTCTCGATAGGCGCCGTCGTTCATTCCGGGGATGTGGATGTAGCCCAGCGTCCCATTGCTCAGGCTGTCCACTTCCTCCCGGTTTCTCCGGACCCACCGGTCGTAGAGTAACCGGCCTTCATCCCGGAGGGAGATGGGCGTAACCACCAGTTCCCGCTCCTGGTCTCCGTCGGCCACCACGATGAGGGTCCGCTTGTCGGCCTTCCGGTTCAGGTACCGGGCCGGGTCCGTTCCGGCTTCCACCGTCTGTCCGTCGATGGAGCGGACGATCATCCCCGGCTCCACGTTCATGCCGTCCTTGTCCAGGGGGCCGTTCCTGATGACCTCCACCACTCTGATCCCCGGGCCCTCGTAGCTCTGATCGTAGAAGATGCCCAGAGAGGCCGTAGCATCGTCGGTGGGTTCCGAGGACCCGTAGCGAGCCCCGCTGTGGCTCACGTTCAGCTCACCCAGCATCTCGCTGAGCATCTCGGCGAATTCGTGGCCGTTGCCGATGTGGGGCAGGTAATTGGCGTACACGGGCTTGAGGGCTTCCCAGTCCACCCCGTGATACCCGGCGGTGTAGAAGGTTTCCTCCGTCTGGTTCCAGACATGCTCGAACATCCAGTCCAGCCGAGCCTGCCGGTCCAGGACCCTCTCGGCCTTGAAGGAGACGGTCTCCCGCTTCCCGCTGGAGGGATCGATCTTCGAGATGTTTCCGTTGGAGAGGAGGAAGATGCTCTCCTGCTCTTTGTCCCAGACCATGCCGGCCCGGCCGGCGTTCAGGGTAGCAACCATCTTGGTCTCCCGGGTCCGGAGCTCCGTGGACCATAGGTTGTACCCCCGCTCGAAACGGGCCAGGTAATACAGGGTCTCCCCGTCCTTGCTCAGGAGGGCGTCGCTCATGGAGGAGGAGTGGATGGTGAGCCGGGCCTCCCTGAGCTCGACCCCGTCCAGTTCCAGGGTCACCGGCTCCACCGCCTCGGTCTTTGCCGAATCCGCCTTCGCGCTGTCCCCCTCGGACCGGTTTGCCTTCTCCGTCTCCTTCAGGAGGTTGTAGGCGTCCTCGTCCAGCCTGAAGCGGTCCCAGGAATCCCGGGTGAAGAACATGGCGTAGACGTCGGCCTCGCTCTGGCCCGACTGGGCCGCGGACTTGAGGCCATCCCGGTTGCTAAACCAGATCATGGCCTCACCGCCCAGGACCCACTGGGCCCGGTAGTCCCGGAAGCCGCTCCTGGTCAGGTTCATCACCTCTCCACTCCCATCGGCCTTCACCAGCCCTACCTCGCCGGGGGCGAACCCCGGGATGGAATAGTCGAAGAGGAGCCAGCGACCGTCGGGGCTCCACTGGAAGTACTGGCCGCCCATGCGGGTGCTGAAGACGTGATCGGTATCCAGAAGCGTGACGGACTCCTCCGACTCCAGGTCCATGACCCGAACGAGATTTCGGTCCTCCACATAGGCCAGCTTCTTCCCATCGGGAGAAAAGAGGGGTTGGGAGTACTCGTGGTCCCCCTTCAGGAGGGGCGTCTCGTGGATGAGGGTGGCGGCATAGAAAAAAGGCTCTTCCTCCCGGGCCCGCTCCGCTTTGTATATGGCCCAGAGGCCGTCCCGTTCGGCGCTGTAGACCAGAGATTTGCCGTCCGGGGCATACGCCACGTGGGCTTCCTGTCCCGTGGTCCGGGTGATCTGCTTCGTCATCTCGCCTTCCACGGCGGTGACGAAGATCTCACCCTGGGCGATGAAGGCCACCTCCTTCCCGTCGGGGGAAACCGCCATCTCTTCTGCGCCATCGGTTACCCGAACCACCTCTTCGTTGTTGGCCCGGGCGTCCAGCATCACCGTCACCGGGACCTGCGCAGGCTCTTCCGAGCCCCGGAGGGTGTAGATCTCCCCGTCCCAACCGAAAGCCAGGGTTCCGTTGTCGGCCCTGCTCAGGAAGCGCACCGGTGGACCTTCGAAGTGGGTGATCTGCTCTGACTCCTCTCCATCCAGGCTCATCTGATGGACGTTGAAGGACCCGCTCTCCTCCGAGAGGTAGAAGAAGCTCCGGCCATCGGCGGAGAGGACGGGATTCCGGTCTTCCCCCTGGAACTCCGTGATCTTCCGGTGGCTCTCCGAGTTCACGTCGTAGACCCAGATGTCCCGGGTGATGGCGGAGGTGTGATGCTTCCGCCACTCGTTCTCTCCGCCCTTCTTGTCCTGGTATATGAAGAAAGTCCCGTTCTCTCCCACCTGCACCGCTTCAGCCGGCGT
>CAZSDD010000022.1:29705-36553 GCA_964605505.1 uncultured Gemmatimonadaceae bacterium
CGGCGTCGTCAGCACCTGGATGACGCGTCCGCCGTCCGCCGGGACTCTGTAGAGCTCCGGTTGGGATCCTGCGGGATATCCACGGTTGGAGGCGGCGTCCTGGCGGACCGCTCCGAAGAGGATGAACTGATCCCCGTCAGCGAAGGTGTAGGGCTCCTCGTCGGCAGAGTGGAAGGTGAGGCGGGTGGGCTCCCCGCCCCGGGCCGGCATCACGTAGACGTCGAAGTTCCCATGCCGATTGCTGGCGAAGGCGATCCTCTCCCCGTCACGGCTCCATACCGGCTTGTAGTCGTGAGCCGGGTGGGACGTCAGGGCCACCGCTGTCCCCCCGGAGGCCGGCACCCGGTAGAGGTCCCCCCGGTACGTGAAGACGATGGTATTTCCGTCGGGTGAAATGGAAGGATACCGGTTCCACTGAGCCCGGGTCTGAGTCGAGGCGGGGGATGTCAAACCTGCGAGGAGGAGAAGGAGGAAGAAGAGATTCCGAATGTTCATATCGTCCGTCCGAAGACCGGGGTATCGTGCATGGAAGGCGGGATTCTAGAGAAGGAAGGGGGGAGGGGTCAACTCCGACCGAGCCCTTTCCATCTGGGCGTCCTCGCCCGGGATACGTGCCCAGAGGCATCGTCTCCCACCGTGGACGGTTGGGCCGCATGCAGGATCATTCGGCGGATCCAGAGCCCTCCGGCTCCCCTTCGACATATCGTTCGTAGACCCGGGCGATGGCGTCAGGGCTTCCGATGATGGTGAGGGCATCGGAGGCCTCCATCTCGGTCTCCCCCGAAGGCTCGAAGTGGTCCTTTCCGCGCCGAACCGATGCAATGAACGCTTCCGGGGGGAGATCGATCTCGTCAATCCTGGCTCCTATGAGGGACCGGGTCGCGTCGTCCCTGGAAACAAAAACCTCCAGAAAACGTGCATCACGGAGGAGAAGCTCTTTGAGCTTCGCCTCGCCCTCCACCCGCCGCCACGCCCGTCGGAAAGCCGGATCCTCGGCCCGATCCGCAAGCTGGGCCAGGACTCGCAGGTGTTGGCCGACTTTCGATTCGGGGCTGACCAGGAAGACAACCGCGAAGACATCGCAGGATGTTTCCTCTCCCTGGGTCGGGTCGTCCGAGGGCAAGGCCAAGCATATACCCCTCCGCGCCCGTGCCAGAACCATCTCCGCCTGTTCGACCTCCGGAGCCTGGAGATGAAGAAGCACGACTCCCAGGGACATGGGGGCCCCTCCGTAGCGTCCGGTCCGCTGCAGCCCCTCCTTGATGGCCTCGGCATCCATGTCCACCCGCTCGGCGAGCTTCCCCACGCCTTCCTGGATCAGGCCGTCCATGGATTGCCCGTCCTCCACCTCGAAAAACGCCGCACGCTGGACGATGTCATCGTACGGGTCCTCGTCCCGAAGCCCTTTCTCCTTCATGATCTCGCGAAACTCGGGCAGGAGCTCGGCGTGGCGATACCGGCCAAGCCGTGCGAAGACGTGGTGCACTGCCCCGTACCGGTCTACGCGTGGACGGGCGTAGCGGAAATACCAGATGGCTCCGAGGATCGTCACTCCCACGGAAAAAGCGATGGAGGTCGCCCCCATCTCAACGATGAGCCAACTGTTGACGAAAACCCCGACCAGAGGAATCCACGGGTAGAAGGGGACCGAGAACCCCGGATCGTAGGTGACGATCTCGCTTTCGCGCATCACCAGGACCGCGACGTTGACCAGGGCCAGGACCATCAGGTTGAAGGTGCTTCCGAGCTTGGCCACGTCCCTGGCGGAGAAGACCAGAATGAAAAGCACGATGGCCGCCCCGGTGATGAGAATCCCGGCCGAAGGCGTTCGGAAGCGCCCGAGCTTCTCGAAGCGCTCCGGCACCAACCGGTCCCGGGCCATGGCGAGAGGGTAACGGCTGGCCGAGAGAATTCCCGCGTTCCCGGTGGAAGTGAACGCTGCCAGCGCCGACAGAATGACGAGGATGACTCCCATGTTTCCCGGAAGCCAGGAAAGGAATCCTTTCGCCGCAGTGGCCACCGGTGCCAGGTCCTGTCGCAATACCTGGGCGTCGAGGACCGCAATCATGATGAAGACCCCGAGCACGTAGACGATCATCGCGGTCCCGAGCGAAAGGAACATCCCGAGAGGCAGGTTCCGTTCAGGTCGATCCACCTCCTCGCTGATGCTGGCCACCTTCGTAAGCCCTCCGAAGGAGATGAAGACGAGGCCGATGGTGGCAAAGAACCCCGAGAACCCATTCTCCTGGTGAAGAAACGGTGTGAATTGTCCTGCGACCTCCTCGAAGGGCAGGACGACGAACACATGCCAGAGCCCCTGCACCAGGAAAAGCCCGAGGACGGTCAGGAGGGTGACAACGAGAAATGACTGCACTCGGGTCGACTCCTTGGCGCCCAGGATGTTCACCAGGACGAAGACCACGGCCATGGTTACGGCAAGGGCCTTGATCAGCCAGATGCCCCCTGAGCTTTCCGAATCGATCACCGACCCGATTCCGGGGGAGATGGCCAGGTATGCGCCCATTCCCACCAGGGCGAAGGCGGACTTGAACACCAGGGTGAGCCAGGAGCCGATGCCGGCGATGGTCCCCACTGCCGGACCGAGGCTCCGGTCGAGGAAATAATAGGCTCCCCCGGCTCTGGGGAGGGCTGTGGCCAGCTCCAGCATGCTCAACATTGACGGAAGAATGAGCATGCCCGCCACCAGGTATGCAAGCACAGTGGACGGACCGGCCTGGGCCGTGGCGATTCCAGGCAGCAGGAAGAACCCGGAGCTGAACATGGCCCCGGTGGCGATGGAATAGACGTCCCACAGGCCCAGGTCCTTCTTCAGTGCCTTCTCTTTGTCGGGGCCGTGATCCTGTTTCTCAGACCGGTTCTGCACGACGAAACCTCAAAGAAAACGGCTCCAGGAATTCTGCGGGTACGACCCTCGATCCCCGGGAGCCCCGGATGGGATCTTCCCACCCGCAGGCCTACCCGCAGGCCAGCCATGGGGTCCTGGACCTCTTCTGGACAGGAGAAGACCGTCCGCGACGCGGAGTTCTCCAAGGACAAGCACCCCAGGCTTTTGTGCCGGAGAGAGTACCCATCTCTATCGGAAGATCCAACCTCCTGTTCCCCCAAGGAAAATACCCCTGCTCCCTGCGCCCTGGTTAGTCTGTTAAGAACCGCCAGGGCCCCTGCCCGAGGAGATGATTTCCCAAAACCCCGGAAGCCGGTCTCGCCGGGCAGTCGGGGAGGCTGTCGGTCGTCGTGAAAACTGAGATAGATGGAGAATGATGGGGAGCGTCATCGAGGAGAAGGATATCCGTGAAATCCTCTGGCACACTCGATCGGGAGACGAGGTGCTGGAATTGCTCGACACCGACCCGGATGTCGGGCTTTCGAAGGATGCCGCGGGGAAGCGCCTGCAGGAGTATGGCCCCAACGAGATTCACTCCTCCGAAGGCAGGGCGTGGTGGAGCATTCTCATGGACCAGTTTCTGGACCCCCTCATCTACATCCTCATCCTGGCGGGCCTCATCACCCTGGCGATGAAGGATTACACCGATTCTGCAGTGATCTTCGCTGTGGTGGCGCTGAATGGAGTCATCGGGTTCTTCCAGGAGTTCAGGGCGCAGAAGGCCATCCGGGCCCTGGCGGAGATGAGTGCGCCCAGGGCCCTTCTCCGACGCGACGGGGAATCGGTGGCGGTCTCCGCGGATGAGGTCGTGCCGGGCGATGTCGTGCGTCTGGCCTCGGGATCCCGGATTCCGGCCGATCTCAGGCTGATCTCGGCCCGGGACCTCCGTGTCGATGAATCGGCGTTGACCGGGGAGTCTGAGCCGGTGACCAAGACAACCGACCCGATAGAGGACGAAAAGGCTGTTCCCGGGGATCAATTCAATATGGCCTTTGCGGGAACCAACGTCATTCGGGGACGAGGACGGGGTGTTGCAGTGCAGACGGGGGAGGCCAGTCAGCTGGGCCGAATCGCCGAGAGTACCCGGGAGGTGGGGCAGGTCCGCACCCCCATCCAGGAGAAGATGGACCGCCTGGGCAAGATGATTGGCCTGGTGATCCTGGGGCTGGCCGGTCTGGTGGTCCTTGTGGGATCCCTCCAGGGGCGGGGTCTCTCCGATATTCTGCACACGGCCATCGCCATGGCCGTGGGTGCCGTCCCGGAGGCACTGCCGGTGGTCCTCACCGTTGCCCTGGCGGTGGGAGTCCGACGCATGGCTGACCGGAATGCCATCATCCGCACCATGCCGTCGGTGGAAACCCTCGGCTCCACCA
The DNA here is from genome assembly GCA_964605505.1 of uncultured Gemmatimonadaceae bacterium. Taxonomy (GTDB): domain Bacteria; phylum Gemmatimonadota; class Gemmatimonadetes; order Longimicrobiales; family Gaopeijiaceae; genus CAZSDD01. The sequence goes on from CAZSDD010000022.1 coordinate 33,984, forward strand.
CCGTTATCGGATCCGACAAGACAGGCACCCTGACAAGCAATCAGATGACCGTGCGAGGAATCTGGACGGCCGGTCGTCGCTACGAAGTCAGCGGGCGCGGCTACTCGGTGGAAGGTGAGATCTCTCTTGGCCAGGGGTCAGGAGATGCCCGGGCCGGCCCTGACGACGACAAGGCTCTCCGCATGACTCTGCTTGCGGGCCTCCTCGCCAGCGAGGCGGAGCGCATTCCGGGTGAAGACGAGGAGGCGAGTGGCGACCCGACGGAGCTGGCCCTCCTTGTGTCAGCGGGCAAGGCAGGCCTGTCGGTGGATGATACGCGAAATCGGTATGATGAGCTGGACGTCATCCAGTTCGAGTCTGAGCGACAATACATGGCGAGTTTGAATCGCACGGATTCAGGCCCGTGCGTATTCATGAAGGGCGGACCCGAACCCGTGCTCGAACGGTGCAGTCGGCGTCTGCTTCCAGGAGGGAAGGAAGAGGACCTTGATGTAGATGCCACGAAGGAGGAGGCCCACGAGCTTGCGGAGGCAGGCTACCGCGTCCTGGGCCTGGCATACCGCTACGTGGAGCATCGAGAGTTCGAGGACGACGACGTCGGTTCCGATCTTGTATTCGCCGGTTTTCAGGGGATGGAAGACCCGTTGCGGCCTCAGGCGAAAGCTGCGGTGGATGCCACCCGGAACGCCGGAATACGGGTGGTCATGCTCACGGGCGACCATGCCCGGACCGCCGGGGCCATCGGTGCTCAACTGGGGCTCATGGAAGGCGGGAAGGAGGTTCGGCTGGGCCGGGAACTGGAAGGGATGTCGGACGAAGAGCTCGACGACGTGGTCCGTGAAGTGGACGTGTATGCCCGCGTTTCCCCGGACCACAAGCTGAAGTTGGTGGAAAAGCTGAAAGGGCGGGGGGACATCGTCGCTGTGACGGGCGACGGTGTGAACGATGCACCGGCCCTGCAGGCGGCACATATCGGCGTGGCCATGGGCAAGGCGGGGACGGACGTGGCGCGGGAGGCCTCGGATATGGTTCTCACCGATGACAACTTCGCGAGCATCGGCGCCGCCGTCGAAGAGGGACGCCTCGTCTTCGCCAACATCCGCAAGGTCACGTATTTCCTCCTCTCGACGGGTATAGCGGAGGTGCTGGCCATTCTCTTTTCACTGTTCGCCGGATGGCCCCTTCCGTTCATGGCGGTGCAGGTCCTCTGGATCAACCTGGTGACCAATGGACTCCAGGACGTGGCTCTCGCCTTCGAATCGGCCGAGCCCGGGATCCTGGATGAAAAGCCCCGGGACCCCGGCGAAGGCGTGATCAATCGAGAAATGATCTTCCGCCTGGGCTGGGTCAGCACATTCATCGCCGTGGCAACCCTGACCGTTTTCTACGGTCTGCTCCACCACGAGCTCCCAATGGAGGAGGTCCGGAGCGTAACCATGACCCAGATGGTGATGTTCCAATTCTTCCACGTCTTCAACTGCCGTTCGTTGCGGCGCTCGGTCTTCCAGGTGCCGCTCACGGCAAATCCATTTCTGGCTGCCAGCCTTGTGGCGGCGGTCCTGGCCCATCTGGGCGTCCTCCATATCTCATCGATGCAGCAGATCTTCCATACCACACCGCTCAGCCCCGGGCAGTGGGTCATGGTGGTGGCTGTCGGATCCCTGGTGGTGGTTGCGGCCGAAATCGACAAGGCATTTCTGCGGCGAAAGGACCGGGAGGAAAGCGGGAAGTGAGAGAGAGAGCGGCTTCCGGGGGTGCGGCCATGAGAAGGGCGCCTGAGGCGATCAGGCCCAGGGAGTCGATTCCGAAGGATGCCGCCGGCTCCCGGGTCTCCAACTCTCCGCAAGCTCCTCGATGACGGGGCCAGCCATGCGGCAGGGCTGGGATGCAGCCCGGTTGCGGTAGCGTCGCCGGACCCTGATCATTCTTCCTCCATTTCCCTTTCTCCATCCCGGCTCAGGAATTCTGACGAAACAGGAAGCTGACTCCCGGTCCCTGCCCTTCGGCCTCACCTCCCTCCAGGCCTCCGTGGCTCTCGCTACAGTCCTGGGGCTGGCGGTGCGCCTCTTTCTGGCTGGATGGAGCGAGGTCTGGCTCGACGAGGCGTATTCGGCTCTCCTGGCCGTCTCGGAGACCGGCGAGCTGCTGAGACATCTGCAGGTAGACGCCCACCCCCCTCTCTACTACCTGATCCTCAAAGGGTGGACGGCACTCACCTCCCTGGATCCCCTGATCCTCCGTCTGCCCTCCCTGCTCTTTGGAACCGCCGCCATTCCGGCCGTCTGGGTCGTGGCAAGTCGGATGGACCAACCCCGGGCGGGGATGGCGGCAGCGTGGCTCCTGGCCCTCCACCCCCTGCACGTCTACTACTCCCAGGAGGCTCGAAGCTACGCCCTCCTGTCTCTCCTGGCCCTGGGCCTGTATTACGCCCTCTTTCACCTTCTGTCCCGTGAAGGTAGGGTCCTGCCGGCCGTCCTTTTGGGATCGGCCCTGGCCTACACCCATTACTTCGGCCTGGTCTTCACGGGGACGACTCTCCTGGCGGCTTTCCTGGTGATGCCGGGGAGGAG
>CAZSDD010000023.1:0-36225 GCA_964605505.1 uncultured Gemmatimonadaceae bacterium
ATTTTCCAGGATCGACCTGGCTGGCTGCCCGGGCCCGAGGAAGCGGACGCCCACTTCCGTCGGCACCTGCCCCACGGATTCAGGAGCGGTGACCTCCCACCGGAAGCTTCGGGCGGCGCCATGGCCTCGGCCCTGGAGACTCTCCACGGGCCGAACCTTCTGGGACCCCTGAGGGGCAGGAAGTCGCTCTCTGCCTGGATGCGGTCGATACTTGATCTGGTGTCCGAAGCGTTCGGAGATATGGATCCGGCATCCAACACTCCTGAGGACCGGCGTGCGACGGAAGCCTGCCTTCGCATCCGGGACCGGGCCCGATCCATCCATGATCTTCCTCCGTGCCTGGACGAGATCTGCACTCCCCCGGAGGCCATACGTGTCCTCCTGGGAGAAATGGAAGGAGACGCCCTTCCCCCGGAAGCTCTGGAGGAAGCCGTGGAGCTGGTGGGATGGCTGGAGCTTCACCTCGACGACGCCCCAGCACTCTTTCTCACCGGGGTGAACGAGGGATCCCTTCCGGGAAACGTGGACGTGGACCCATTTCTTCCGAACGGCCTCAGGGCCCGTCTGGGAGTGGGGGACAATGGATTCCGGTTCGGCCGGGACGCCTATCTCCTGACGGCCATCATCCACTCCCGGCAAGGGCCTGTAAGAGTGGTGGCGGGACGGCGGAGTGCCGGAGGAGAGCCCCTTCGGCCCAGCCGGCTCCTCCTCACCGGTGGGGGTCCGGAGGTGGCCGGACGAGTCCTCCTTTTTGCCCGGGAGGAAGCGTCACCGGACATGGTGGCACGCATGGAGCCTCTGGCCGTCCTTCCGGCAGATGCAAGCGGTTTCCAGGTACCCCCGGAGCCCAGCCTTCCCCTCACCGAACTCCCTCGACCCCTTCCCGTGACGGCCTTCCGGTCTCTCCTCTCCGACCCCTATCTATGGGTCCTGGAGCGGATCCTCAGGCTGGAGGAAGTCTCGGACGACGTCCACGAGCTGGACCCCCTGGCCTTCGGGTCTCTGGCCCACAGGGTCCTGGAGACCTTCGGCCGCTCCCGGGAGGCCGCCTCCGGTGACTTCCGGGCTGTTGTGGCTCGCCTGGATGCCATTCTGGATCAGCTTTCCAAAAATGTCTTCGGCACTGCTGCCCTGCCTTCGGTTCCCCTCCAGGTCGCCCAGCTCAGGTCCCGGCTTCATTCATTCGCACGCTGGCAGGCTGCCTGGGCCGGCCGGGGATGGAGGATCCTGGCCGTGGAGGCCCGGACAGTGCCGGAGGGGGCTCCTTTCCCGGTGGACGGGGAGCCCGCATTCCTTTCCGGCAGGATCGATCGGATCGATGTCCATGAAGAAACCGGGGAGTGGGTGATCTTCGACTACAAGACGGGAGAAACCGCCGAGCCGCCGGAAAAGACCCACCGGAACCGGAGCGGTTGGAAAGACCTTCAGCTCCCTCTCTACCGGCACCTTCTTCGCCACCTGGACGGCCTCGACCTTCCGGATTCCACCTCCGGGGCCGGTGAGGCCGTCCACCATCTGGCCTACCTGCCTCTGGCACGAAAGGAGGAAGCGTTCAGCCCCGCCTTCGCTACCTGGACTCCGGAAGATCTGGCGGATGCCGACGAAACCGCCCGGGAGGTGATCCGTCGCCTGCGCAGAGATAGGGAAGTTCGATTTCAGGGCGGAACGACCAGGTCCCTGGCCCGCGGGGCCATGGCCACCCTCCTGGGTCGGGGAGCCCTTCAGGAAGAGGGGATCGAGGAGGATTCGGTCAGCGGAGGAGAGGCAGAATGACTGAGCTTTCCACCACGGTAGCCATGGCCGAGGGTCTTCCCAGGGAGTTGGTTCTGGCATCTGCCGGGACTGGAAAGACCTACACCCTCTCCGGCCGCATCATCTCCCTTCTGGCGGCTGGGGCGCCGCCGGATACCCTCCTGGCGTCCACCTTCACCCGGAAGGCCGCCGGAGAGATCCTGAATCGGGTTCTGGCCCGGCTGGCCGAGGCGGGCCTGTCGACGGAGGCGGCGGGGGCCCTGGCCCGGGAGACCATGACCCCCGGCATCCATCCTCCTCCCAGGGCCGAGCCGGAGTTCTTCCTGGACCTCCTCAGGTCTCTGGTCCGGGATCTCCACCGGCTGAACATCGGCACCCTGGACTCCTTCTTCATGCGGGTGGCCCGGGGATTCTCTCCGGACCTGGGCCTTCCTCCCGGCTGGTTCATCACCGACGAACCCGGCGCTCAGGGACTGGAAGCCGAAGCCCTGCAGTCGATCCTGGCAGACTCTTCTCGAGAAGAAACGGTTGAGCTGATACGGATGGCCATGCGCGGGGACTGGGGTCGAGGGGTCCACAGCAAGCTTCTGGCTCAGCTCCGAAGTCTCCGGGAGCTCCTTCACCAGTTGGAGACCACCGGAAGCGGAGGCCTCTGGGGGCTCACGCCGTGGGCCACCTCTTCCGTCTCTCCGGAAGAACGCCAGGAGCTGGCATCCAGGCTCGCCCGGGGCCCGGTTCCGGTCAACAAGGCCGGAAAGCCCGACGGTCGTTTCCTGAGGGCCCTGGACTCCGCTGTGGAAGCCCTCCTGAAGGCGGACTGGGAGGCGTTCTGCAGCAGAGGCCTGGCCTCCAAGCTCCTCCAGGGAGAGAACGTCTTTTCCGGAAGGGAGATCCCTCCGGCTCTGGAAGCGGTGGTTCGGGACGGCCTCGAGCTGGCGAAACGGGACCTGGGCCAGGATCTCTCCAAGCAGGCCGGAGCTCTGGAAAGACTGACCGGGTCTTTCGACCACACCCTGTCCGGGCTGCAGCGGGCCCGGGGAGCTTTTCGTTTCAACGACATCACCTTCCTCCTGGGAGGTTCGGATCCGGTGGGCGGCCGTCCGGATATCTGGTACCGCCTGGATCAGCAGGCCCGTCATCTCCTCCTGGACGAGTTCCAGGATACGGCCCTGCCTCAATGGGAGGCTCTCCTGCCCCTGGCCTCGGAGCTCCTCTCCGGGCACAGGGAGGAACGTTCCGCCACGGTGGTGGCAGACCCGAAACAATCCATCTACGGCTGGCGGGGGGCGGATCCTCTCCTGGTTCACCGGGTGGGAAGCACATTCGCTTTTCGGAGAAGGACGCTGGAGCTTTCCTATCGCTCCTCGGAGCCCGTCCTGAGACTGGTGAACCAGGTCTTCATGGACCTTTCGGAGAACCCGGTTTGGGGAGGCTCGGAGGAGAGGCGGCACCAGGCCGGAATCTGGGCTCGGGGATTCACATCCCACCGGGCCGCCAGGGAAATCCCCGGTTACGTCAGGATTCTCGCCGGGCCCAGGGAGGAGAACATGGCTCGGTCGGCTCGGCCTCTCATGATGGCCTGGGCCGCCGAGCGGGTGGCCGAGATGGTGGCCGAGGCTCCGGCCACCGCCGTGGGTGTGCTGGTCCGTCAGAACGCCGCCGTTTCCCGCCTCATCATGGAGCTTCGGGCCAGGGGAGTGGAGGCCTCGGAGGAGGGGGCCACCTCCCTCGAGGATTCCCCCGCCGTCTCCGCCGTTCTGGCTCTTCTTCGCCTGGCGGATCATCCCGGGGACACGCTGGCCGCCTATCAGGTGGGTCATTCTCCCCTGGGCCGGCTTTTCCCTGGACAGCGGGAGGAAGCTGGACGTTGGGCCGTGCAGGTGGCCGACAGGGTTCGACGCTCCCTCCTCTGCCGGGGATACGGGGCCACCCTGACCGGCTGGGTCCGGGATATGGGCGCCGCCGGCGCCCTGAGCCATCGGGATCTCCAACGGCTGCTCCAGCTCACGGAGTTGGCGTATCGCTGGGACAGCCGGCCGACTCTACGGCCCGGAGACTTCATCCGGTTCGCCCAGGCCGAGCGCATGGAAGCCCCGTCCGACGCCCGGGTCCGGGTCATGACGGTCCACCAGGCGAAGGGGTTGGAATTCGACCAGGTGGTCCTCCCGGAGCTGGATACCCCCCTCACGAGGGGTCGCGGCAGGCATGGGGGCGTCCATCCGCTCCGGGATCCGGAGACCGGCCGGGTGATCCGGATCATCCCCGGGTTGTCCAGGGCCCTTCACCCCCTCTTCCCGGAGCTGGAGGAAGCCGCACGGCAGGAGAGAGCTTCGGAGCTCCGGGACGCCCTGGGAGTTCTCTATGTGGCCCTGACCAGGGCTCGACACGCCCTCCATATCTTCCTGGCCGAGGACCCGGACCCGGACAGGATCTCCTCTACCTTCGCCGGCCTGGTCCGGGGCGGCCTGGGCCTGGAAGGCCACGCATCGGAAGCGGGCCAGGTCCTCCTGGAGATGGGCGATCCCGGTTGGGTCAAAAAAACCGGGCCCGGGATCCAGACCCCCGGCTTCGAAGAGAGACCGGGGAGAATGGATGAGGCCGCAAAACGAGGAGAGGCCCGGGTCTCCATACCGGAGCTGGCTCGGAAGTCCGTTCGCCGGAGAAACCTCCACCACCGAACGCCGTCCTCCCTGGAGGAGCATGGCGAGAAGAAGCTGGGATCCCTCCTGTCACTGGACAGGGAGGAGGCCCGCCTGAAGGGATCCATCGTCCACCGGTGGCTTCAGGATCTCACCTGGATGGAGGAATGGAAGCCGGAGGCCGAGAACCTGGTGTCCCAGGCCCGGAGAATGGCTCCCGGGATGTCCCGGGACGAGGTCCGGGAGCAACTGAGCGCCCTGGAGACCTGGCTGAGCCGGCCGGAGGTCCGGACCCGCCTCTCCAGGTCCTCCTACCCGCCCCACGCCGAGGTCAGAACCGAATACCCGTTCGCCCTTTCTCTGGCCGGGGAATTCTACAACGGCGTGGCGGATCGGGTAGTCCTGTTCCGCCGCGGAGGGGCTCTTGAAAGAGTCCAGATCCTGGACTTCAAGACCGATGGCATCCCTGTGAAAAACGAAGCGTCTCTGGCAGAGAAGGTGGAGGCATATCGGCCCCAGATCGAGCTCTACCGAAAGGCCTTCTCCAGGATTCTGGGATTGGACAGGACGAGGGTCGCCGCCGCCCTCGTCTTCCTGGTTCCCGGGCGAGTCGTGGACCTTCACGGACCTTGAGGGTTCGGGGCGGAATTTGACGGGACGCCCTGCGGTTGAGAGTATCACCTACGTCAGGAAGCCTGTCCGGGAGATTCGTGCACCGGAAAGCACGCACAATCGACGGCCGGCTTCGGGCGAGGTCCCGGTCCTTTCCCCGCCGAAAGACTTCTTCGAGACCTCGCGAGGACCCACAATGCCTTTCCGAGAGGAAAGCCTCCATGAAACCCATGCGTCTTTTCGTCATCTCATTCCTGGCCCTTCTGGGTCCCTCCTTCCTTTCCACACCACTCCAGGGGCAAGTCACCTCCCCGGCGGAACAGTTCGGCTTCTCCATCGGCACCGATTACGAGCTGGTGAACTACACCGACCTCCAGGCCTACTGGGAGAAGCTGGCCGGCGAATCGGACCGGATGGTCCTGGACACCATCGGTGAGACAGAGGAGGGACGGCCCCAGCTCATGGCCATCATCACCTCGCCCATCAACCATGCCAACCTGGACCGATACCGGGAGATCGCACGGAGCCTGGCCCTGGCGGAGGTGGATTCGGAAGAGGCCGCCAGGGAGCTGGCCCGGGAAGGGAAGGGAGTCGTCTGGATCGACGGAGGCCTCCACGCCACGGAAGTGGTGGGAACCCAGCAGCTGCTGGAGCTGGTCTACCGGTTGAACAGCGGCCAGGACGCCGAGACCCTCCGATTCCTGAACGACCTCATCATCCTGGCGGTGGCAGCGAACCCCGACGGCATGGAATTGGTATCCAACTGGTACTACCGGACCGACGAAATGGGTGGAACGCCGGAGGACCGGAACTACGACGCGATTCCAGTGCTCTACCACAAATACGCCGGCCACGACAACAATCGCGATTTCTACATGGGGAATCTTTCGGAAACCACCAACATGCTTCGGGTGCAGTACCGTGAGTGGTTCCCCCAGATCATCTACAATCACCACCAGACGGGGCCGCAGGGCACCATCATGTTCGCTCCCCCGTTCAGGAATCCTCCCAACCACTTCCTGGATCCCCTGGTCATGACCACCCTGGACCAGGTGGGCTCTGCCATGCATCACCGCTTCGTCCAGGAAGGGAAGGGGGGGACGACCATGCGGTCCGGGGCCGGCTATTCCATCTGGTGGAATGGCGGTCTTCGGACCACACCCTACTTCCACAACTCCATCGGCCTCCTGACGGAGATCCGGGGCGGGCCGAATCCCCAGGAAGTCCCCTTCGTTCCCCACCGTCAGCTCGCCACCACCGACATCCCTCTACCGGTGGAACCCGGCCCTCTCTACTTCCGGACGGTCATCGAGTATTCCCAGACCGCCAACTGGGCCGTCATGGATTACGCTTCCCGGAACAAGGACATCCTCCTCTACAACATCTGGCGCATGGGGATGAATTCCGTTGACAAGGGGAGCGAGGACAGCTGGACGGTCAGGCCAGGGGACATCTACGCCGCCGCCGAGGAGTTGGGGGGGATGGACGCCACCGGCACTCCCGAAGACTACAGACGCTTTCTGGAGGCTCCGGAAAAGCGCGATCCCCGCGGCTTCATCATTCCCGCGGACCAGGCGGATTTCGCCACAGCGGCAGCCTTCGCCAACGCTTTGATCAAGAACGGCGTCCAGGTGCACAGGGCCCTTTCGGAGTTCACGGTCCAGGGCAGGGACTACCCTGCAGGCTCCCTGGTCGTCATGGCGGCCCAGGCCTACAGGCCCCATGTCCTGGACATGTTCGAGCCACAGGATCATCCCAACGATTTCGCCTATCCCGGGGGGCCGCCCATCCCTCCCTACGATGCCACGGGATGGACTCTGGCCTTCCAGATGGGCGTGGAGTTTGACGCCATCCTGGATCCCTTCCAGGGGCCGTTCGAGCCGGTGGAAGACCTCCTGGAGCCCCTGCCGGGGGAGATGGCGGAAGCCCGGGCGGAAGGATACCTCCTGAGACATGACACCAACAACGCATTCACCGCGGTGAACCGGCTCCAGGCGGCGGGGCATTCCGTCTTCTGGATGGAAGAAGACCTCCGGACGGAGGATTCCCTCCATCCCGCCGGGACCTTCTTCATCCCGACCTTCCCGGATGCTCCGGAGACGCTGGCGCGCATGACCCGGGAGCTGGGTGTAGACTTCGAAGGCGTCGATGTGGAATCAGCGGCCCCGGCCCTTGAGCTCCACAAGCCCCGGGTGGGCCTCTGGGACCGCTACGGAGGATCCATGCCTTCCGGGTGGGTCCGCTTCATCCTGGAGGAGTTCGACTTCGATTTCCGGCTGGTGTTTCCCCAGGAGCTGGACGCTGGAAATCTGGCTGCATCCTTCGACGTCCTCATCTTCCCCGACGGTGCCATTCCGTCCGCGGGCCCGAGCCGGAGTGCGGGAGGCCGGTACGGGCGTACGGAAGGCCCCGACAGGGAGTCCATCCCGGTGGAGTACCACAACCGTCTGGGCTCCGTCACCGCAGACACGACCATTCCGCGGATCCGGGAGTTCCTGGAGGCCGGGGGCACGGTCATCACCCTGGAAAACTCCACCAGCCTGGGCTACCACCTGGACCTGCCCATCTCGAATCACCTGGTGGACGAGGAAGGCAATCTTCTGAGCCCCGAAGAATTCTTCGTCCCCGGCTCCCTCCTGGAGGTCGTGGCCGAAGACGAGGAGCCCGTCACCACGGGCATGAATGATCGGTACATCGTGAATTTCGCCCGGAGTCCCGTCTTCAGCGTCCAGCCCGGAGCCCGGGGAATCCGGGTTCTCAGCAGGTTCCAGGACGAAGCTCCGCTGCGGAGCGGATGGGCCTGGGGCCAGGAGAAGCTACAGGGCGGGGCAGCCATGTTGAAGGCCGGAGTGGGGGACGGAACCCTCTATCTCTTCGGCCCCCAGATCACCTACAGAGGTCAGACCCACGAGACCTTCCCCCTTCTCTTCAACGGCATCCTCCTGAGCGGGGCCTCCAGGGCGGAGATTCGGTAAGGGAAATCCGGAGGGCCTGGGGGACTCCGAATTCCGGCCCCCGGGTCCTTTGAACCCCCTGACCGGGAGATGGTCACATCGGGATGGTCACATCGGAAAGAGGTGGAACATGAAAAGGCGTTCGTTCCTGCGAAGCGGCGCTCTGGCCCTCGGAGTCCCGGCTCTCCTCCCGGAGGAGAGTTGGGGGCGGGCGTTCTCCGTTGACAGAGCCGGAAGACAGTCCGGTGGCTCCATCCGGCTCAGCTCCAACGAGAATCCCCTCGGGCTCCCTCCGGCTTCCAGGGAAGCCATCATCCAGGGGATGGTGGACGCGAACCGGTACCCCGGAAGCTCCAGGCGGGCTCTGACGGCTGCACTGGCCGAGAAGCATCAGGTGCCGGAATCCTGCATCGTGCTGGGAAATGGATCCACGGAGATCATTCAGATGGGGGTGCAGGCCTGCATGGACCCCCAACTCCGCCTGATCACGCCCACGCCCACATACGAGGACGTGTTCGAGTACACCGAGCCCCATCCCTGGGTGGACGTCCGGGCCATCGACCTCCTCCCGGACCACAGCCACGACCTGACGGCCATGGAGGAGGCCACCCGGAACTCCCCGGATCCGGTCCTGGTCTACGTCTGCAACCCCAACAACCCCACCGGATCCCTGACCCCTGTGGGCGACGTGGCCGCCTGGGTGGAGCGGGCGGGGGAGAACGTCCACTTCCTCGTGGATGAAGCCTACTTCGAGTTCGTGGACGCTCCGGGATACCGGTCTCTGGACCGGTTGGCCGTCGAGAACCCCAATGTGGTGGTGGCCCGGACCTTCTCCAAGGTCTATGGCATGGCAGGGATGCGGCTGGGATACGCGGTGGCGCATCCTGAGCGGGCCGGCTGGCTCCGGACCTTCGCATGCGGGCCCAACGCAAATCATCTGGCGCTGGTGGCCGGCCTGGCGGCCCTTCATGACGAGGAATGGGTGGACTTCAGCGTCTCCAGGAATCTCCAGAGCCGGAGAATGGCCTATGCGGTCCTGGAGGAGCTCGGGTTGGAGTACATTCCCTCACATACCAACTTCGTCATGCACAGGATTTCCGGAGATCTGAGGGAATACATCGGACGAATGGCCGATGCGGGCATCCGGGTGGGCCGTCCCTTCCCACCCATGCTGGACCACAATCGGGTTTCCTTTGGCCTGGCCGAGGAGATGGAGCGCTTCGCGGAAACCCTGCGGGACTTCCGGAGGAAGGGCTGGGTCTGATCTCCAGCCCTTCCCCGAACCGGCATCGGCTCCAAGCTCACGTCTCCGGGGGCGGGGCAATTCCCCGGGAGGCCGCACCCGGCTCCATCAGGACGCCAACCCGGCTTCCGCAAGGAGGATGAGGAGGGCCCGATGGATGGCCTTGTAGCCTTCTTTGTTCAGCCACCATTCATCGGGAGAATGGTTCTCGGCCCCCACGCCCCCCCGACCGATGGTGATGGCGGGGATTCCCATGGAGATGGGGATGTTGGAGTTCGTGGAAGAGCGGGTCAGGCGAGGCTCTTCACCGAAGTACCGGGTCACGGCCATGGCCCGCTGGATTAGAGGAGACTCGGGATCCCCCTCTCCCGAGGGCCGGTCTCCCACTCTGTCCAGAGTCAGCTCCAGGGGAGGACCGTCCCTGCGGACGGCGTTTTCCGCTTCCACGGCCCCGGTGACGGCTGACTCGAAGGCCCGGGCTATCCGGTCCAGGCTCGAGGGGTCTTCGGACCGCATGTCCACCTCCATCCAGGCCTCGAACGGGATGGAATTGATGGAGGTGCCGCCTCCGATCCGACCCACGTTGTAGCTGGTCCTCGGGCCGGCACGGGTAAGGGAGTCTGCGACGGACGTGAAGGCGCGGATGGCCCTGCCCAGGGCGTGGGCCGGATTCCCGAGCCCGAAGGCGCCCCAGGAATGGCCCCCGGGCCCCCGGATGGTCGCCCGGTACCGGACGGAGCCCAGGGCCATGGTCACCATGGACGCCAGACCGCTCCCGTCCACCTCGATGAAGGCGTCGGCCCCGGGTCCGTCCTCTCCAAAGAAGTGCTTGACGCCCCTGAGGTCCCCCAGCCCTTCCTCGCCCACGCTCCCCAGGAAGATCAGGTCGGCCTCCGTTTCGATTCCTGCCCGCTCCATGGCCCGCAGCACTGTAAGGACCACCACCATGCCCCGGGTGTCGTCCCCCACTCCCGGGGCGAAGAGGGTATCGCCCCGAACCCGAACCGTCACGTCCGTTCCCTCGGGAAACACGGTGTCCATATGGGCCCCGATGACGATGGTCCGACCTCCGGTCCGACCCGCACGAAAGGCTATGACGTTACCCACCGCATCCAAACGCACAGAGTCGGCCCCGGCCTCCCGGAGGAGCTCTGCGTAAGCCTGGGCCCGAGCCTCTTCCATGAACGGAGGAGCCGGAATTTCGGTCAGATAGATCAGGTCTGCATGGGTTTTCGGCTCCAGCTCCCGGACGATGTCCATGGCCTCCGCCACTCCCGGATGGGCCAGCAGCTCCCGAACCTCCTGGTCGAAGGACTCTTCCTGGGCCCGGAGACCGGAGGGAAGGAGGATGAGGCACGCCAAAACGAGCTTGGATCTGAGGATTCTCCGGGACATCGGCACGTTCTCCAAAGGGGTGAACCAAACCAGGAGTTGGAGGGTACGGGGAGGCCCGGAAAAAGACAATCCTCCTGAGGGATCTCCCGTCTTGCGCGTCAAAGAGAGAGGGGCGATGCTTCAAGGTTTGCTGGATCCTTCGAACGTTGTCGGATCCTCCGGTTCCGGAGCCCCGCACTAGGGGAGGTGCATGTGGAGGCAGGTCAGGTGCCCAGGGACAGAAGATCCCTTCTTTGGGTCCCTTACCGGATGGTGGAAAAACTGGGACGGACCACCAGGATCGTCGCCGAACACGCGGGACAGCTTGGAATGCTGTCCTGGTCCATCATTCTGAATCTGGTCCGCCTGAAGGTCTCCTTCCGGGAAATCGTCAATCAGATCTATGTCATGGGGATCCAGAGCGTCCCCATCGTCATCGTCACCGCCATCCTGGCCGGAATCGTCACCAGCCAGCAGGGCGGGTACCAGTTCACGGGTACCATCCCCCTCTACGTCATGGGCAGCGTAGTGACGGAGAGCGTGGTGCTGGAACTGGGCCCGGTACTCACCGCGGTGGTTCTGGTGGGCCGGATCGGCGCCCGCATCACCGCGGAGTTGGGCACCATGGAAGTCTCGGAGCAGATCGATGCCTTCCACTCTCTGGGCCGGGACCCCATCGCCATCCTGGTGGCTCCCAGAGTGGTAGCTGGAGTCCTGGTGCTCCCGGTGCTCACGGCCATCGCCGTGGTCGTTGGAATCTGGGCCGGCCTGATCTCCGCGCACCTCACCCTCGGTCTGGGAGCGGAGGCCTTCTGGTACGGAGCCCGCCTCTTCTGGCACAACTGGGATCTGGTCTACTCCCTGGCCAAAGCCACCACGTTCGGCCTGGCCATTCCCCTCATCTCCTCCCACATGGGCCTTCGGACCAAGGGGGGCGCCGCCGGCGTGGGGCGGACCACCACGGCTTCGGTGATGTTCATGACCCTCACCGTTCTCATTCTCGATGCCCTCTTTCCTCCCCTTCTCCTTCAATAGGAGCGTGGACGTGATTCGGTGTTCCGTCGCCTTCCGGCACCTGGGGCGCCCTCGTTCCCGGGGAGGCCGCCGGTGATTCGGTTCCGGAGGGTCTACAAGGCCTTTGATCAGCCGGTCCTGAGCGGCGTGGACCTGACAGTGAAGGAAGGGGAGATGTTCGGCCTCTTCGGGCCCTCGGGAACGGGAAAAAGCGTTCTTCTGAAAACCACCATCGGGCTGATCATTCCGGATCGGGGAGACGTGCTCCTGGACGGGGAATCCGTCTATTTCGGCGACCCGGGATTCCTGGAGAAGGTGCGCAGGAAGATCGGATACGTCTTTCAGCACGCTGCCTTGTTCGATTCCCTGAACGTTCTGGAGAACGTCCAGATGGGTCTGCCGGAGTCGGAGCTGGCCCGGATTTCCCGCCGGGAGGCCGCGCGTCGTGTCTGGCGGGCTCTGGAAATCGTGAACCTGGAGCCGCGCCTGATTCTTTCGAAGACCCCGGCGGAGCTCTCGGGGGGAATGAAGAAGCGGGTCGGAATCGCCCGAGCCATCGTGGGCCGCCCCGAGATTCTCTTGTGGGACGAACCCACCACCGGCCTGGATCCGGTAAATACGGCCGCCGTGGAGCGCCTCATCTCCCGTCTTTCCAGGGAGCTGGAGGTCACCTCCATGATCGTGACCCATGATATCGAAGGCGGATTGATCATGTGCGACCGGGTCGCCATGCTCTCCGGCGGGACGCTGCGTTTCTGCGGAACCCCCGGGGAGTTCAGGGAAAGCCCCGACCCGGTGGTACAAGCTTTTGCCAATCGGGCGGGCGCAGAGACTGCCCTGGACCAACAGATGCAGATCGTATGAACGATAAAGAATCCATGTCGGAGATGAGAGGAAGCTCCCCCTCCGACCAAGAGCTCTCCACGGCCATCCCCCGGGGACAGATCCGGCGGGATTTCCAGGTAGGCATCTTTGTGCTCGTGGGTGTGGCGGCCGTGATGACCGCGCTCTTTCTCCTGACGGACCCGAGCATGTTCAGAGGCCGGTATATGGCCACCACGGTGGTTCAGGACGCCGGCGGTATCCGGAAAGGCGATCCCGTCCAGATGAAAGGGGTGAACATCGGCCGGGTCCATGCCTTCAGCTTCATCCCCCAGGGCGTGCAGATCACACTGGAGATCGAGGGGCAATGGGAGATCCCGTCGGACTCCAGGACCCGCCTGGTATCCTCCGGAATTCTCGGGGGCCGGACCGTGGAGGTGGTTCCGGGGGAATCCCCGGTCCCCCTGAGTCCCGGAGGAGAGCTTCCGGGAGAGCTGACGGCCGGCCTCCTGGACTTTCCGCCGGAGCTGGGAAGGGACATTCAGACCGTCGTGGGAAGAGTGGAGGAACTGCTGGCCGCCCCCACGGTGGAAGACTTCAAGGGGACGGCCCAACAGGTCAGGGAGCTTCTCACCCGGCTTTCAGGACTGATCGAGACCCAGGGTGAAGAGGTAGCCCGCCTCACCGAGAGCCTCAATCGCTCTGCCCGGGGGCTGGAAGTGGCCGCCGAATCCGGGGAGGACTTCGCTTCGGCCGTCGCCAGGGCCGATTCGACCCTGGCGACGGTGCAAGAGACCGCCGGGTCCCTCCGCAAGGTGTCGTCCTCCCTGGAAACCATCCTCCTGCGGGTGGAGGAAGGGGAGGGGACCCTGGGTCGGCTCTCCACCGACTCTGCCCTCTACGAGACCCTGACCCGGGCTGCCGAGAGCGTCCGGGCCCTGGCCGAGGACATCAAATTGAATCCGGGACGCTATGTGAAGGTGGAGATCTTCTAGCGGCCCATCGGAGCGACGGAAGCCCTCACGAAGAGGGGCCCGCCATGGGAGCGGACCCCTCTTGTGTGTAGCGTCGTTTCTGACCAGGGAGCGCCCGGAGGGGGAACCCACTCGTCGAACTCCCCGGGCGAGATCCCCGCTACCACCCCGGCGCCAGATTGAAGCCCCAATGGGCTCCCTTGTCCGGCCGCTGCCACGGGTAGGCGTAGTAGGCTTCCAGGATCATGAATCCCAGGATGTTGAAGCGGGCCCCCACGCCGGTGCTCCAGAGAGGCACCCGCTCCCTGCTGGTCCGAACAAAGCTCCAGTCTCCCACCGGGTTATCCTTGTCCCACGCCACCCCCACGTCCGTGAAGGCGATGAGCTCCATGGGCACGTAGGGCAGATCGATGATTCCCAACTGCTCCGTACCGATGAAGGGCACCCGGAGCTCCAGGTTGGCTACGGCCATGCGTTGGCCGAAAAGCCGATCGAAGACGGGGCAGTCACCAACTTCATTGGGTGGTCCGCATTCCTGGGACTCCAGGCTTTCCCAGCTGTATCCACGAATCAGGGTTTCGTACCCCAGAAAGAGGGGTCTGAGGAACTGGTTGTTCTCCAAATCCTCCCCGTAGCCGTAGCGGCCATAGTGCATCCCACGGAAGGCAACGGTGAGGTTGCGGTTCGGGCTGAAGTAGCGCCGGTAGTCCGCCGTCAGGGTCTGGAAACCCGCCGTGCCCTGGGTGGCCTCCAGCTCCAGTCGATACCGCCCCCCTCGAATCGGTGAGGTGAATCCGGTGAAGGAGTAGTCACCCACCAGGGCCACCGAGGCCTGGGCCAGGTTCAAAGGATCCGGCTCCAGGTCATCCCGCTGAATCCTCCGCTGATCGATGACCCGGCCCAAGGGGTCATAGACGATCTGGTCCTGCTCCACATCGACAGAGTACCGGGTGAATCCGATTTTGGCCTCGACTCGCCGGGTCATGGAGAAGGGATACGCCAGTAGACCGGTGGCCGAATCCAGGAAGATGCGGTAACGGGTCAGATCCAGGCTGGGATAGGTGACGCCGTCCAGTTCGGCCTGGCCGAAGCCGTAAAGCTGGTACTGGTAGGGAATCCGGCCCCCGGCATACCCCCAGTTCCAGCGCTTCTTCTGGTTCAGGTAGAAGACCTGCCCCCCGATGTCCTTCAGGGTTCCCTGGGCCGACAGGGCCACGCCCAGGATCCGATCTCCCAGCATGTCCGAGAAGTAGGCCGAGGCACCGCCGCCGATGTAGCCACCGTAGTTGTCAGCCGCTACCCCCAGGGAGGGCTGGCCGATGAAATCCAACTCGAGGCTGGATTCGTAATCTTCGGCGTCCTCCACCTGGAAGGTGCCCGGAGGCTCGAGGCCGGTCTGATGGTCCGCCAGGTAGGTGCTCACCCGGCTGGGAGCCCGGGGATCGAGGGGAGGAAGATAACGGCCGGGGCCGGGCTCCGTGACGGCCACCGACTCGGCCTGGGCCCAAGCCTCGTCCTGGGAGAGCTTGTACACGTGGAACTCGCGGTCGTCGAAGACGGAAAACGCGATCTCACCGGTCTTCTGCGCCACAGTCATGGCCGGCGCGGACCAACTGATGCCACTGACGCCGGTAGCCACCCTGGTGATCCGCTGGACCTGGCCCGAATCCAGGCGGATCCGGTAGATGTCACTGAAACCGTCCACATCCGAAATGAAATAGAGGGAACGTCCGTCCGGAGAGTACTGCGGATTGATGTGCTTGACCTCGCTCCCGAAGATGTCCAGCCGCTCCACCATCCCCGTCTCCGTGTCCAGGATAGCCAGCTGGAACTTGGCGTAGGACAACTTCTGGAAGTCCGTGGCCTCGGACCGGTCGGAGCTGAACGCCACGTACCGGCCATCCGGGGAGAAGACGGGCTGGAAGTCCGCTTCCCGGTCATCCGTCAACTGGGTGGTGGCACCGCTCCGGATCTCGTGCAGGAAGAGGTCGGTGATCCCCCCCTTGGATCCGGAAAAGACGATGGTTTCGCCGTCCGGAGACCAGGACGGCCCCTGGATTGCCCCGATGCCTTCGATGGAGATTCTCTTCTGGATGTCACCGTCGTCGGAATCCGCGAGAACGATCTCATTGTCTCCGTCGGCAAAGACCACAAAGGCCAGACTGTTCCCGTCCCAGGACCAGGAACCCGAGGAATCCGTGAATCGAAGGGCATCGAAGTGGGGATTCGTGGCCGCGCTGGTCAGGGTCTCCACCACCTCTCCCGTTTCGGCATCGGCCAGGAAGAGGTTGAAGGAAAAGAGATCCCGTTCCGAAGTGTAGACCAGGTGCCGTCCATCCGGGCTCAGGGAGGGGGCCAGGTTCTGGCTCCCTGAACCCCTGCTGGGAGCCAGGACCAGCGTTCCCACGTCGCTGGGCGCATCCCGCCCCTCCATGAAGGGCAGGTAGTCGGCCTTCAGTGCCTCGGCCCACTTCACCGACAGGGTATCGACCTCCATCCCCAGGACCTGCTGCAGGGAGGCATTCCACCCTACCCGCAGGGACCTCCGGAACACGTCCACAACGGCGTCATCACCGTAGGTCCCCCCTATGTAGGACCAGAAGGCATGGCCGAAGCGATAGGGGAAGTAACTCATGTCCTTCGTCATCTGCTTGACGGTGGGAATATCGTCCTGGCGAATGGCGTCTCTCATCCACATGGCCGTCAGGGGAGACTCCCTTCCCACGGAGAGGTACTCGGCCATGCCCTCCACCATCCACAGGGGAATCCGGGTGAGGGCCTGCATCCCCATTCCACCTCTGGACTGGGCGATGTTGTACTGGAAGGCGTGGACCAGCTCGTGGCCCAGAACGTGGTCCGTGTCCTGATAGGATCCGGTCATGGGCATGATGACCCGATTCTTCAGGGATTCGGTCACGCCGCCGGTGCCCTCTCCAAGAAAGCTCTGGAGGGTGTTGGTCTGCTGGAAATCCGGGTGATCGGCGTAGAGGACCAGAGGCTTGGCCGTCTCGAATTCGTGCTGGAACAGGCGGGCGTAACGCTCGTACCACCGCTCGGCCATCCGGGAAACGTCCTCGATGACCCTGCCTTCTTCGGGATAGTAATGGATATCGAAATGTGGCGTTTCCAGAACTTCGAACTCAAAATCGTCGTACTGAACCTTGTTCCGTCCGAAGTACTGGGCCTCCACCGGGAGTGCCGAGCCCAGGAGCACCACCGCAGCGATAAGAAGCGAACCGCTGAATGGCGCCGAAGACCCCGTTCTGTTCCAGAGTGCCGACCGCATGAATCCACCTCTTCTGCCTTACCAAAGGGACCGGCTGCCACGCAGTGGGCGCTCCGCTGACCACCGGATTCTCAGAATCCCATACCCGGGTCCTCCCCCCAGGGATCCAAGAGTCAAACCCGCCGGGCCCGGGTACGGTTCCCCATCCCCTGCCAGAGGCTTTCCGTCAGATCGCTCATCGCCCTCCAATCGAGGAGGGCGCCGGGGGGGGTATCTCCCAGGGAACCCCCGGACTCCTCACAATGATCCGGCACAATGATCCGGCGTCTTCTGAAAGGTCTGTACGTCGAGAGTCGTCGATCATTCCAACCCATGGCTCGGGACCCTTTCGAAGGACTGGCAAAGTCCGCCTCTTCACGGGCATATTGGGGGTCGGGGCGGGAGGCTGGCCTGCTCGCTTGAACGGGAGGAGATCTCATCATGAAACGCAGAATCCTGGTGGCTACCGACGGCACTTCAGCCGCCTCCGGAGCCCTTCGGCTCGCCAATGCCATGGCTGAGGCATCCCTGGCCGAGGTGGAGATCATGGGCGTCGTGGCGCCGGTTCCCGTCTTCGACGCGGGCTTCCTGGTGGCGGTGCCGGAGGTGGAACTCTACGAGTCCAGGCGGGAATCCCTCGAATCGGAGATTCGAGGCCAGGTGGAGAGGATCCGGGGACCCGGACGGGAGTGGCCGATCCGTGTCGAATCCGGTGTGCCCGCGCCCCGGATCGTGAAACGGGCGGAGGCCATGGCGGCGGACTATATCTTCATGGGCCTGGGAGAGCACAAGGCCCTGGACCGGATCTTTGGGACCGAAACGACACTCCAGGTCATACGGCTGTCCCACGTACCGGTCCTGGCGGCACCGGAGAATCTGGATGAGCTCCCTGATTCGGCGGTTCTGGGCGTGGACTTCAGCCACTT
This sequence comes from uncultured Gemmatimonadaceae bacterium, assembly GCA_964605505.1. Lineage (GTDB taxonomy): Bacteria > Gemmatimonadota > Gemmatimonadetes > Longimicrobiales > Gaopeijiaceae > CAZSDD01. Next base: position 17,576 of record CAZSDD010000023.1, read on the forward strand.
CAGTCAGAGGGCCGTTTCAGCCGTCGCGGACCTCCTGGCGCCGCCCTGGGAGTTGCACCTCGTTCACGTCATGTCGGGCCTGGAGTTCCTGCCCACCGTCTCCGAAGAGTGGCGCAGGTCCTACGAGGAGGAGCTCCGGGAACGGCTCGAGGGTCTTACCGATGGGATCCGACTCCCCGAAGGCTGCTCGGTCCAACTCCATATCCTGGAGGGTGATCCGTCCCATCAGCTTCTAGCCTTTACGGAGGATCGGGGAATTCCACTCCTGGCGGCCGGGAGTCACGGTCACTCCTTTGTCGGCCGCCTCCTCATCGGGAGCGTCTCCACGCGTCTGGTGAGAGGTGCCCGGGGTCCGGTCCTGGTGGTGCCGCCGGAAGAGCTGACCCGGGAAGTCTTTCCGGAAGAGCTCCCCCATCAGGAGAAGGGCCGATCCTGGGTTCAGGAGATGCAGGCCTTCTCGGAGGCCAATGCGGGCAGGAAGACCACGCTGGAGTTGTCGGACGCCGAATCGGGTGTCCAGGGTTGCGGCAAGAACCTGCCTCTATTGGGCGTGTGCTACGATCCCAGGAAGGATAGCGTGGAGATCATGCTCGGCCGAACCGGAACAGTGGATGGCCACCTGACCCATTCCATCCCCGGTCCAGAGGAAATCCTGGTGGAGCGGGATGCCCTGGGGCGGGCGAAAGCCTTGAGGATCCGGACGAAGGAGGGAGACGCCACGCTGAAGATTCTTCGGAGCTGAACCCTCGGCCCTCCATTCCTGCTTTACACCCGGGAGCGGCTTCTCTACGTTCCGGCCTCGGAGCCATCGCATTCGGCCGGGCATGATTGCGGGATTGGCCTGCACGGAGCCACAAATCAAGTCCACTCGTACCTCAGCAAAGGACCGCGCAACGATTGTGAACCGCCTTGAACACCACCGGGCCAGGCAACTCCTGAGCCGGGCCTCCGGAAAAGAGATCCTGGTGGTGGGCGATCTCATGCTGGATCGATATATCACGGGCTCAGTGGACCGGATTTCCCCCGAGGCTCCCGTTCCCGTGATTCGCGTGGAGGGAGAGTCCCTGGCGGTGGGCGGGGCCGGGAACGTGGCTGCCAACGCCGTGGCCCTGGGGGCCTCCTGCCAGGTGGTGGGCTGCGTGGGGGACGACGTCGAGGGGATCCTTCTGAGGGAGCGTTTGGAGGAGCTGGGCGTCGCCACCGGAGGAGTGGTCACCCTTCCGGGCCGACCCACCACCGTCAAGACCCGCATCATGGCCCGGCACCAGCACGTGACCCGGGTGGACCGGGAAGACACTTCCGATATCCCCCCGGAGTTGGCCCAGGAGCTCCTGGCCATCATCCGGTCGGCTCTTCCGTCGGCGGAGGGGCTTGTTCTGGAAGACTACAACAAGGGGGTTCTGGTACCCGCGGTGATCCGCGGAGCCCTGGAGAGATCCCGAGAGATGGGGATCCCCTCGGTGGTGGATCCCAAGAGAATGCGGTTCTTCGAATACGAAGGCGCCACGGTCTTCAAGCCCAACGCCCGGGAGCTGGAAGACGCCCTGGGCGAGCCCCTTCAAACGGATGACCCGGCGTGGCTCGAATCGATTCGACGCCGATTGGGGACCGACACCCTCCTTCTGACCCTGGGAGAGCGTGGCATGGCTCTCCAGTGTCGGGAGGGTGGATTCCTGCGAGTGCCCACGGTAGCCCGGGACGTATACGATGTCTCCGGTGCCGGGGACACGGTGACGGCGGTTATGGCCGTGGGGCTGGCGGCAGGCGCCACCCCCATGGAAGCCGCCATCATGGCCAACCACGCAGCAGCCGTGGAGGTGGGCAAAGCCGGGGTGGCCACCGTTTCTCCGGAAGAAATTCTGAGTCAGCAACAGGATCATACCTGACCAAAACACCCCTACAGGAAGAAATCATGAGCGACTTCAACTTCATTTCCACCGATCAGGCCCCCGGCGCCATAGGACCGTACTCCCAGGCCGTCGCTGTTGACGGCTGGATGTTCTGCTCCGGTCAGATTCCAATGGATCCGGCATCGGGAGAGCTGGTGGGGGGTGACATCGCCCCTCAGACTGATCGTGTCCTGAAGAACCTCACCGCCGTTCTGGAAGCCGCCGGCGCCTCCTTGTCCAACGTGGTGAAGACCACGGTATTCCTGGAGGATATGGCGGACTTCGCCGGGATGAATGAGGTCTATGCCCGGCACTTCGGGGACCACAAGCCGGCCCGGGCCGCCGTCGCCGTCCGGACCCTTCCCAAGAACGTCAAAGTCGAAATCGAAGCCATCGTCCGGCTGGACTGAGGGCTCGCCCATTCACAGGGGGGCCTGGTACCCGTACCGTGGGCCCGCCCGCGCGCTCCATTCGTATGAGGAGGGGCATCGGCCCGGCCCCTTCCCGAGGCTCAAGCACTCTTCCAGATGAGGGATGCGACCATGTACCGACACGCCGACTCTCGCCCTCCAGGCATCGGATTCCATTTCCTCTTCCCCGCCATCGTCCTTCTGTGCCTGGCCCTTCCGGGTTCGGGGCAGGCACAGACCGCTCCCCCCGATGACTTCTTTCAGGGTCTCCGCTGGCAAAACGTGGGACCGGACCGGGGCGGGCGGTCCATCACCGCAGCCGGAAGCGATGCCCGGCCCATGGAGTACTATTTCGGCGCCACGGGCGGAGGACTCTGGAAGACGGAGGACGGGGGCGGGACCTGGCGAGCCGTCACCGATGGAAAGATCAATACCTCGTCGGTGGGAGCCGTAGCGGTCTGCGAGTCCGACCCCGACGTGGTCTACATCGGCACCGGAGAGACCCAACTCCGGGGCAACATCATGCAGGGCGACGGCGTCTACAAGAGCACCAACGGGGGGGGCACCTGGAACCACGTGGGGTTGGCGGAGACGCAAAACGTCTCCCGGATCCGTATCCACCCCTCGGACTGCAACACGGTCTGGGTGGGCGCCTTCGGCGTCCATTCGGCGCCGAACCCGGAGCGTGGTGTCTACAAAACCACCGATGGGGGAGAGAGCTGGGAGCAGACCCTTTATCGGGACGACCGCTCCGGGGCCGTGGACATTTCCGTGCATCCGGACAACCCGAATATCGTCTATGCCGCTCTCTGGGAAGCCTGGCGGAAATCCTGGGGCATGTCTTCCGGAGGCCCCGGCAGCGGGCTCTTCAGGAGCCTCGACGGGGGAGAAAGCTGGACCGAGATCACCCGGAATCCGGGTCTTCCCCAGGAAGGTCTGGTAGGAAAGATCGGCGTCGCGGTCTCCCCGGTGGATCCTCAGCGGATCTACGCCATCGTCGAGCATGAGGAGGGGGGAGTCTTTCGCTCCGAAGATGGTGGGGAGAGCTGGACACGGACCAACGATGAGCGGAAGCTCAGGCAGCGGGCCTTCTACTATACCCGCATCTATGCCGACCCCCTGGAGCTGGATCGGGTCTATGTCCTGAACACCGCCTTCTACCGCTCCGACGACGGTGGCGAGAGCTTCGACCGGACCATTCGTGTGCCCCACGGCGACAACCACGACCTCTGGATCGCTCCCTCGGATTCGGAACGGATGATCAACGCCAACGACGGGGGGGGCAACGTCTCGGTGAACGGCGGCCGGAGTTGGACGGAGCAGGACTATCCCACGGCACAGTTCTACCGGGTCATCACCACGGCCCACGAGCCATACATGATCTGCGGCGCCCAGCAGGACAACAGCACGGCCTGTGTGGCTCCCCGGGGATGGGGACATCTGTCGGCCTATGGAACGCCCTTCTTCAGCGTAGGTGGCTGTGAAAGCGGCTACATCGCCCCCCACCCGGAAGATCCTGACGTGTACTATGCCGGCTGCTACGGCGGCAGCCTCTCCCGTTACGATCACCGCAACGGGCAGACTCGTGCCATCAACGTCTGGCCGGAAAACCCCATGGGCCAATCGGCGGAGGACCTGGTGGAACGGGTTCAGTGGACTTTTCCCATCGTCTTCTCCCACCACGATCCCGATGTCCTCTACACCGGCACGCAGAAGGTCTGGAGGACAACCAATGAAGGGCAGAGCTGGGAGGCCATCTCCGAAGACCTGACCCGGGCGGATCCCTCCACCATGGGCCCTTCCGGCGGCCCCATCACCAGGGACCAGACGGGAGTGGAAACCTATGCCACCGTTTTTGCCATCGCCCCCTCCCACCACGACCCTGACGTCATCTGGGCCGGGTCCGACGACGGGTACGTGCAGGTGACCCGAAACGGCGGAACAACCTGGCAGAACGTCACTCCCTCCGACGCTCCGGATTTTGTTCGCATCAACACCATCGAAGCGTCTCCGAACACTCCCGGCAAAGCCTACGTGGCGGGAATCCGATATCTGGTGGAGAACGATCGAAGCCCCTACGTCTGGAAGACGGAGGACTTCGGCCAGAGTTGGACCCGGATCGTCCATGGGATTCCCCAGGACGATTTCATCCGGGCGGTGAGGGAGGATCCCGTGCGCCCGGGCCTTCTCTACGCCGCCTCCGAGCGAACCGTCTACGTCTCCTTCGACGACGGAGAGAGTTGGCAGCCCCTCTCCCTGAACCTGCCCTCAGTCCAGGTGGCGGATCTGGTGGTGGAAGACCACGACCTGGTCATTGCCACCCACGGCCGCTCCTTCTGGGTCCTCTACGGCATCGATCCACTGCGGCAGTGGAATCCCCGGGTCCCGGAAGCCGACGCATGGCTCTTCGACCCGGCGGATCCGGTGCGGGGCGTGGACCAGTCGGTGAGCGTCACCTACCATCTGGCCCGGGAAGCCGAGGAAGTCACGGTGGAGTTCCGGAACGACCGGGGCGATGTCCTTCAGAGCTTCACCGGCACCGCAGCCGAAGAGGAGGAGGAGGAGGAGGAGGAGGAATCTGCCCGGCGGGGGGGCGGCACCCCGAGGGCCAGCACCCGGGAAGGGACGAATCGGGTGCAGTGGAACCTGCGCCTGCCTGGATACACGGATTTCCAGGACCGCATCTTCTGGGCCGCCGGAAACTATGGGCCCACGGTGGTGCCGGGGAGTTATACCGTTGCCCTCACGGTCGACGGGCAGGAGGTGGGATCACGGGAATTCCAGGTTCTCATGGACCCGAGGATCCAGGGCGTGACGGTGGAGGATCTTCAGGCTCGCTTCGACCTGGCCCTGGCAATTCGAGATCGGACCAGCGAGGCCAACGAGGCGGTGATTCTCATTCGGGACATCAAGTCTCAGATCGACGAGAGGCTGGAAGAGGGAGATGCCCGGGATCTGGAAAGGGCCGGGGAACGATTGAAGGAGGCATTGTCGACCGTGGAGGGGGAGATCTACCAGGTACGGAACCGGAGCAACCAGGATCCCTTGAACTTCCCCATCAAGCTGAACAACAAGCTGGCTGCCCTGATGGGGGTGGTGGAGAGCGCCGAGAGCCGGCCCACGGACCAGTCCCACGAGGTCTTCGCGTATCTATCGGACCTTCTCCGGGATGAGCTGGCCCGATTGGACGAGATCCTCCGTGACGAGATGGTTTCCTTCAATGCCATGCTGGAGGATCGGGGAATGGATCCGATCGAAACGGATTCCAGGGGGTAGAGGACGAGTCCATCAACCGAACGGGGCGTCCGGGGGGGGAAAGCCTCCCCGGGCGCCCCTCCACATACAGGGCAGGACGAAGATCTCATGAAGCAGCGGGCCAACCAGGGACACGGCGGAAAGAGGCTATTCCTTCTGGCGTTGCTGGTCCCGGGACTCTGGGGCTGTGACATTTTCGACGAGGGCACCCCGGAAAGCGCCCGGGTGATCATCGAAGGGGGAGGCGGGCAGCAGTTCAGCCTGGTAACGAGCAACAACTTCACGGTTGTGGTGGACGAAAACGGGGAAAACAGGGAGATCATCCTCAACGAGGCGGACACCGTTTCCACTTCGGCGCCCTTCAACCAGCGTTACTCTCTGGGCTCAGGCATCCGTTTCTACGTCGAGACCTTCCGGCCCGGAGGCCTCCCGGAGCCCATCAACGTGAAGATCCTCGTGGGCGGGGATCAGCGGTTCAACTCCACCTCCACTCTGGAGGACCTGTCCCTGGAGTTCGTCTACACCTTCCGGTAGGCGAGGTACCCGTCGAAGGAGAGGGTGGTCAGCCGAACCGGCGGGGTTACTTACGGCCTCAGGGACTCCACAACATCTCCCAGAAGGCTACTGGCACCGATCCTGAAGCGGGATCGGTCCGTGGCTTGGGGGCCAAGCTCCACTTCCACGGCCTTCAGCCACTGGAACCCTTCCTGGACCGTCCTGATTCCGCCGGCGGGTTTCAGCCCACCCAGACGGCCCGTCCTCCTGCGGTACCGCCCCAGGGCGTCCATGATGGCGAAGCCCACCGGGAGAGTCGCGTTCACTTTCTCCTTTCCGGTGGAAGTTTTCACAAAGTCGGCCCCGGCCATGAGCGAGGTGAGGGCCGCCCGGCCCACCTGACTCAGGGTTTGAAGCTCACCGGTGGCCAGGATCACCTTCAGGCCGGCGCCGCCGGCAGCCTGCCGGAACTCCCGTATCTCGTGGTAGAGCCGAGCCCAATCGCCGGTCAGGGCCCATTCCCGCCGGATGACCACGTCGATTTCCTGCGCCCCCGCTTCGGCGGCTCCCACCACCTCTCCTACTCTCTGGGACAGGGTCGACAGCCCGTGGGGAAATCCCGCCGCTACCGTGGCCACGGGGATTCCTGTCCCCTGCAGGGCCTCCAGGGCCGCGGGAACGAAAGCCGGAAAGACACAGACTGCCGCCACATGGGTCGCCCCCGGCCCCGGCCCCAGCTCTTTCTTCAGGACTCCGGAGAGTGGAGATCGGGCGGTTCGACAGAGACGCCGGACAGTGGCCGCCGTATCATCCCCCGACAGGGTGGTCAGGTCAATGGAGGCAAGGATCCGTAGGAGCTCTTCTTCTCGGGAATCGTCTCCGGGAAGCCGGAGCTGCCCGGCCGTTTCGGCCCGCTTCCGCACCTTCTCTTCCGAGACGGCGAATCGCCGTATCCAGCCGAGATCAAAAGGGATCCCCGGATTCCTCACGGTGGAAGAGTCCTGCTCCTGCTCTGCGCTTCTGTCCTCGGTCCGGGACATTTCGAAGCCTCGCGATGGTCGGAGATGAAACGGCGCTTCGGAGCTTCCCGAGCTCCGGAATTCAAATCCTCGTACCCCGGAAACCCGATCCGGAGGGCACACCGGTGACGAACGGTCTCTGTCTCATGGATGGACGATTTGAAAGTTAGAGCCCGGTCGAGGAGGTATCCACCCCGGCGATTCATCTGTTCCCGGGCCCTTTCCAAACCAGGCTGAATATGTTATGGGATATCTGCTGTGGAATCCGGAAAACGGCCCTGAGAGGAGGCGGCTCGCCCCTCCGGCGGCCTGCCGCCGGGTGCCGTGTGTGAGTTTCCGATCGCCGGCAGATCGGGGTTCGCCCCGGGCCGAGGTTGGATCGGACTATCAGAAGGAGTGCGGGATGCGTACCAACGGAACCGTGAAATGGTTCAACGATTCCAAGGGCTTTGGCTTCATCACCCCTGAAGGGAGCGACCGGGACTGTTTTGTGCACTACTCGGCCATCGCGGGAAATGGCTTCCGGACTTTGGCTGAGGGTGAAAAGGTCGAGTTCGATCTGGTTCAGGGTCAGAAGGGCCCCGCCGCCGAAAACGTCACGAAGTTGACCGAATAGCCGTCATCGGTCTCCTGCATGAGGGCCCTCCGGTTTGTGCCGGGGGGCCCTTTCTCGTCTGCCCGTCCGGGTGAATGGCGCCCCGGGGAGAGCCTCTCCTTGTCCATTCATTTCACGGAAGCAGCCGGCTGAGCTTGAAATAGGTTTCGAAGAAGCTGCGGATCCGAGGTGTGAGGCTCTTGCGCCGGTGCTTGTCCGCGGCCTTTCTCAGCGCTTCGGCGGTGGTGGGATAGGGGAAGACCACGTCACCCAGAGCCAGAAGCCCGATGCCCAGCTTCATGGCCTGGGTCACCTGGACAATGAGATCCCCGGCGTGGGGTGCCACGATGGTAGCGCCCAGGATCTCGTCTTTTCCTCTTCGCAGGTGAACCTGAACGAATCCCTCCTCGTCCCCGTCCAGCCGGGCCCGGTCCACTTCAGAGAGGGAAACCTCCAACGTTTCCACGTCGATCCCGGATGCCTGGAGATCAGAAGATGTGGGTCCCACCCGGGCCACCTCGGGACTGGTGTACGTGGCGGCTGGAATCACCAGGCTGCTGGACTTTCCCCGACCGAAGAAGAGGGCGTTCCTCACCGCAATCCGGGCCTGGGCGTCCGCAACGTGGGTGAATTGGAAGGATGACGCCACGTCTCCCACGGCGAAGATCCGCCGGTTGGTGGTCCTGAGTCGGTCGTCCACCTCCACCCCCTGCCGGTCGTAGGACACGCCCGCCGCCTCCAGCCCCAATTCCACGTTCGGGGCTCGCCCCAGGGCCAGGAGGAGGGAATCGCCCTCAACAGTCCGGACCGTACCGTCCTTTTCGAAGGTCACCGACCTGCCACCTGCACTCTCGGCCACCTCCAGTATCCTGGCGCCGCCGAGAAAGGTGACGCCCTCCCCCTCCAGGGCCGAGAGGAGCACCGCCGAAGCTCTGGCCTCCTCCCTGGGAAGAGGACGCTCCGCCACGTCCAGAAGGGTGATCCGGCTCCCGAACCGGTTGAAGGCCTGCGCCAGCTCGCAGCCGATGGGACCGGCCCCCAGGACCAGGAGGCGCTCCGGTAGCTCGATGAGACCGAAGACGTTCTCATTGGTGAGAATCGAGGTGTCGGAAAGACCGGGGATGGGGGGTATGGAGGCCCGGGCTCCGGTAGCCAGGATGGCCCGACGGAACGGGAGACGGTCCTTCCCCACCCGCACCGAGTCCGGACCGTCGAAGCGGGCCTCGCCGAAGAAGACATGAACTCCCAGGTCGCTGAAGCGCTGGGCCCCGTCCGCGGCGCTGATATCGGCTCGGATCTCTCGCATCCTCTCCATGGCGCCGGCGAAGCTGCCCCGGCCCGCTGCCGCCGGCCCCCCGAAGCGATCTGCGGAAGCCCTGGCCTCAGCCCAGGACCGGGAAGCCCTCAGGACGGCCTTGGAGGGCACACACCCGTGATTCAAACAGTCCCCTCCCATGAGGTCTCGCTCCACCAGTGCCACCCGGGCCCCGAGAGCAGCGCCGATGGCGGCGCTCACCAGCCCGCCGGTTCCGGCCCCGATGACCACCAGGTCATACCGGTCCAGGGGAGTCGGGTTCTTCCAGTCCCGGGGGTGGACCGTGGAGAGAAGACGGCCGTCGGCTTCCCCCCTCACTTCAAAGGCCATGCTCATGGTTCTGATCCTCCGGAAAACGCTGCCTTCCTGGGGGAGGGAATCCCCTGTGGACCTCCCGCCCCCCTCCTCCTCTTCGACGTCCTTCCACATCCTCTGCCTCTTCGGCGGTCCTCTTCGAATACGGAGACTCTCGATTCCGTTCCACGGGAGATTCCAATTTTCAGCCGGCAGTGAGGGAAGCCCGCCCGGGCGTCACTCGAATACGTGCATCCGACTCGGATCGAAGACGACCTCGAGTTCCTCTCCGCTCAGGGGGGGGTGGCCTGGATCCAGGGATACCAGACAGGAAAGGCCCCGAGAGGGGCCCCCGGCCCCCCGGGATCCCGGGAACAGAGCCTCCCCCCCCGAACCCCCGGCGAAGGAAGTGTTCGTCTCGCATACGATCCGTCCGAGGTACGGTTTTTCACACATCAACGTGATCCGGCCGACGGCCCCTTCAGGGTGATGTCGGATTTCCTCCACCCGGGCCGGGATGCCTCCCGAACCCCTGGGAAGGAGGTGACCGGCGTCGGCGCCGAATACCAGATCCACCGGACGCCCTTCCACATCCGGCGCCGGGGCCGCCGGAGGGTCCATTCCCGGGCCGGACACTCGCCAACCTCCCAGGATCAGCCCTCCGTCATGGGATCTCTTCCCGGGCAGTGCATTGGGGAGCCCCAGGAATCGAGCCACCGCCGCCGAGGCGGGGTGGCGAAAGAGGACGTCAGGGGAAGCGGTCTGGGCCAGGCTCCCTTCCAGGAGAACACCGATCCGGTCCCCCATCCGCCCCGCCTCCTGGAGGTCGTGGGTCACCAGCACCAGGGCGGGTCGGTACTCTCGCTGAACCGCGAGGATGGCTTGCCGCACGTCCTCCCGGAGGGACGGATCCAGTGAGGCCAGGGGTTCGTCCAGGAGAAGGATGGGAGGCCGGGCCACCACCGCTCGTGCCAGGGCGATCCGGTGCGCCTGGCCTCCGGAGAGACTCTGGGGCCGGCGGGCCCCGAACCCCTCCATGCGGACGGCAGCCAGGGCTTCCTCCACCCGTTCCTCAAGGCCGGCCCGGGACGCCTTTCGAACCCTCAGCGGAAAGGCCACGTTCTCGAACACGGAGAGGTGAGGAAAAAGAAGCGGGCGCTGGGATAAGAGCACCATGCCCCTCTCTCCGGGCGAGAGTCCCGCCACATCTTTTCCCTCCACCAGAACGGACCCACCGACGACGGGCCCCGAGCCCGAGAGTGCCCTCAGGAGAGACGTCTTCCCGGCCCCGGAAGCTCCCACCAGTGCAAATCGCTCTCCCCGGGCCACCTCAAAGGAGACCCCTGAGAGGCCCGGCTTCCCACCGAAGGGTACTTCAAGGCTTCGTGCCTCCAGGGCGGGAAGGCGTGAAGCCATGGCCCCCTCCCCGGAGGCGTCTCTTCCTTCGGGCCCGGCGGGGTGGGTTTCCGACTGCTTCATGGCGCTACCACCTCGGCGCGCCGAATCGCGACGGAAACGGTGGCCATGAGGAGGAGGGGCGGAAGGGCCAGGCAGAGAGACCCGGCAGCTGCCAGGGCGTCCTGGCCGGCTCCCATCCAGGACAGGACCTCCACCGCAAGGGTCCGGACCCGACCCTGACCCACCAGAAGGGTCAGGGGCACCTGGGCCCAGGACACCAGAAAGGCCAGAATGAAGGCCTCCGCCAGGGGCCGTCGGAGAAGCGGGAGCGTGACCCGGAGAAGCGTCTGTGCCGGACCGGCTCCCAGGCGCCGGGCCTCCTCCTCGACCTCCCGGTCGAAGGAGGAGAACACGCTGAAAAAATACAGGGCGGTGTAGCCCAGAGCCGGAACCAGGTGGGCCAGGAGGACACCGGCGAAGGTGCCGCCGAGTCCGAGGCGGAGAAAGGTGTACTGGAGGCCCACTCCCAGAGCCAGGGGTGGAGCCGCCACAGGAAGAAATGCGCTCCCCGCTCCCAGCGCCCGCCCCCAGCCCCGAAGCTCCGAAAGGGCCCTCCCCAGGGGAAGCCCGGCACCAGCGGCCAGGATCCCGGTGAAGAAGGCGAGTCCCAGGCTCCCGGCGAAGGCGTCCAGGAAACGCGGCCCCTCTTCCAGGATCCTCCTCCAGGACGCCGGACCCGGGGCGCCCCCCCAGAGGGAGGGAAACCGCCAACCGCCGGCCGTGGAGACCAGGACCAACACCCCCAGGGGGAGGAGGGTCCAGATGGCCAGAGCCACAAGGAGGAAGTAACGGCTCCTCCCCGGAGTGATCACAGGCCACTCCTCCCGGGTCCCACCCGGACGTCCGTGGGCCCCCTTCGCTGGATCCATTCGTGGAGGGCTACGGCAGCCAGAGCCACCACCAGACCCAGGAGGGACAGGAGGTATGCGTCCCCCCGGCGTGACAGGGCTGCATCGGTATACCGCTCCCAGGTGAGAAGGGGAAGGGGCAGGGGGTGGCTGGGCGCCAGGAGGACCGCGGCTTCATAGCTCCCCGCCACGAAGGTGAAGACCGCCACCGCCGCCGGGAGCATGCCCCGCCAGAGAAGAGGCCAGGTGACCCGAAAGAGGGTGGCTCCGGCACCGGCTCCCAGGCTCCGGGCCGTTTCTTCCAGGGCCCGGCCCCGCGTTTCCATGACGGATACCGCCACCAGGGCGAGGAACGGGACCTCTTTCCATGTCAGGGCCAGGATGAGTCCGATGCCCAGGGGGTCCATGACCAGAGCAGGCATCTCCGCCGGCCCCCCGATCCAGCCCGCGTGAAAGGCAATCCGGGCCAGGAGGCCACTCTGTCCCAGAACCAGGAGGGCGCCTACGCCCGCCGCCAGATGGGGGACGGGGAGGGGAAGAAAGGCCAGGCCCCGGCCCAGGCGAGCCGACCATCCGGTCCCCCTGAAAGCCACAGCCACCAGGGCGGCCCCCAGGAGGGCCAGGGCAGTCGAGGCAGACGCCACCCACAGGGTCCACAGGGTGCCCTCCCAGACCGCCGGATCCTCCAGAAACCGGAGGAGTCTCGCCGTCCCCGTTCCACCGGCGACGGCTCCGGGGCCGGCCATTCCCAGTCCTGCCAGAAGCGAGTAGACCAGCCCGACCAGGACCGGGGCCGCCAGAAATGCCACCGCCAGGAACCCGGGCAGGGATTTCCTCATCCCACGAACCTCCTCATCCTCCGGAGCGTCGGACGTTCCGACGCCAGTCCTCGGTGAGGCGCTCGTGGTATTCCGGCGATACCTCCGGCACGGCGTATCGATCCAGAGAGTCGGGATGGATCGCCCGGGGGTCCGTTCGCAGAGCCAGGAATTTGGCTCGCCACTCTTCCGAAAGAGCCTCCACGTCCAGAACCGTACCGTCTCCCCATATCTCCGGACGCTGCTTTTCCAGTTGGGCGCCGGGGGAGAGGAGGAAGTCGGCGACCACCATGGCCCCGGCGCCGTTGGCGGCGTTGAAGGGAATGCCCAGGTAGTGGGCGTTCGCAATGGTGCCATCCCGGAGCAGGAGGGGCCGGGCTCCGGGTGGAAGCACCCCCTGCCGGACCTTCGTCACCGCCTCGTTCTCGTTGTTGGACATGGAGAAATCCACCTCTCCGTTGGCGAAGAGCCGGTGGAGGTCCGCCACCCCGGCAGGGTAGGCGGAGCCCTGCCGCCAGAAAGCCGGGGTATGCAGGTCCAGCCATTCAAAAACCTGATCTCTTCCCCGTTCGTAGGACTCCTCACGGAATCCACCCTGGAATGAGGTGACCCCGCCACCCAGGGAGTACATGAGGGTCTTCAGGAAGGTCATGCCCGTGAAGGCCTGATCGTGGGTGAATCGTCCCGGGTTGTCCAGGATCCACCTGCCGAGCTCTTCCACGGTTCGGGGAGGGTCCGGCGTCCGGATGGTATCATAGATGAGGGCAAACTGGACCCGCCCCCAGGGCGATTCGAACCCGCCGAGCGGCTGCTCAAAGTCCCGCATGATGATGGTCGACGCGCTGTCCACCCGGGCTGCCGAAGGAAGTACATGGGCCCAGGGCCCCTGGAGGAGATCCTCGGCCAGGAGATTGTGGAAGGTCTCCCCGTTGATCCAGACCAGATCCGCCCCGCCTCCGGTCCCGGCCTCCCGCTCCACCACCAGCTGGTTCACCAGCTCGGCCCCCCGGCCTTCGACGGCGGTAAGGCGAATTCCGAATCGTTCCAGCACTCTCGGGGCCACCCACCGGTCCACATAAGCGTTGATGGCGGGATCCCCCCGCCACATCCGCCAGGTCACCTCCGAGTCCCGGGCCAGGGCTACCACGGAGTCCCAGGGGAGAAAGGCCAGCTCGTCGGCGGGCGGCGATCCCGGACTCCCGGAATGCGGGCCGCACCCCCCGGGGATGGTGGCCACCCCCAGGAAAAGGAATGGATACAACCGCCGCCGGACCCTGTCGGGCCGGGCCTTCATCAGAACACCCACCGGGCGGAGAGTTGGAATTGACGGGGAGGAGCCGCCGTGGTGAAGGCCAGAGGATCACCCGGGCGGCCTACCTGCGTCCGGGGACCGCCTCCGGGGATGCCATTGGCGAATCCGGTGTAGTTGGTTCGATTGAGCAGATTGAATCCCTCCACCCTCAGGGCCAGAACGCCGCCGGCCAGCCCGGGGGTCCAGGCCGCGGAACCGCTCAACGTCCAGGCGTCGGGAAGACGCTCGGAGTTTCGCTTCACACCGGGGAATCGATCGTGGTTTCCCAGAAAGCCGTTGCCGTAGACGGGCCCGGACCCGTCCAGGTCCCGGAAATGGGCAACACGGTTTACCGGGGTCCCGGTCTGGAAGTCGAAGATGCCCGCCATGGATAGCCGGTCAAGAGGCTCCCAGACCCCCCGCACCGTCACGTGGTGCCGACGGTCGTTGATACCGTCGGCCCACTCGGCGTCGAAATCGTTTCCCGTGGCCGCATTGAAGTTGATGTCCTCGGTGTCGTTTCGGCTCCGGGACCAGACCCAGGAGCCTTCCACGGCCAGCCCATCCACCAGGGCCCGGCGCACGGACGTCTGGAGGCCCAGGTATCGCCCCTTTCCCCCGGAATCCGTGGTGGTGAGGCGCCGGTACCCGCTGGCGGCCGGATCCACCGGCCGATGGGCATCTCCGAACCCCGGCGACCGGTTGACCGTATCCCCGGGCTGCAGGGCGTAGTCCAGGGCGTTCAGGTCCCAGGATCGGGGGAGATTTCGGCTTTCCATCCAAACCCCGTCCAGGGACACGCTCCACACCTCCCCCACCTGACGCTGGTAGCCCAGGGAAAGCTGGGAGCTGTAGGGCTGCTCCAGGCCCCGGGCGAACATCCGTCGAACCTCCCGTGGCGGGAGGGCCCCCTCCAGGGCCTGGATCTCCGCAGCCGACGGCCCTTCTCCGAAAACCGGCGGCGGAAAGCCGGTTCCTTCTTCAAAGGTCACCACGGCGTTCCCGTCAGGCCCGAATTGAACGGCGTCCGAGTAGACGGCGTAGGGGAACTTTCCGGTGTACAGGCCCCACCCTCCCCGGACCACACTTCGGGAAGTGGCAAACCAGTTGAAAGAGATACGGGGCTGGAAGTTGTCCAGATCCGGGTCGCTCTCCCCCCGGGAGGTGATGTCGTCATAGTCCCACCGTAGGCCGAACTGGGCCGTCAGGGACGGATTAATACGCCAGCGATCCTCCACGAAGGCCCCAGCCAGGGTCTGGGAGAGGTCCACCTGTTGGGGATGGGCGTCGATGGTGTAGCGAAGGACGCGGACATGGGAGGGGATGTCCCGGATGGAGAGGAAGGATCCTGAAGGCTGGATGTTTGCCTCGTTCACCACGGTATAGGCTCCACGAGGATTCGTATTGGCCCCCAGGAGCTTGAAGGAGGATCGGACCAGATCTGCCCCGATTCGGAGGGTGTGTCTTTCTCCCAGACGCATCTCCATCTCCTCCTTGAGCTGAAGCTGGAGCTCCGACTCATCGAAGACGAAGTTGCTGGAGCCCACGACGGCCTCAATGGTGGTGAGGTCCGGAGAAACGATTGTGACCTGGGGAGTGTTCAGGTCGCTGGCGGATGGCGGAAGGTCCCATGTGAAGGTCCCCAGCTGGGCCGACAGCGCGTTGCTGGCCCTTCCGTCCCGGAATGCGCTTCGGTGGGTGAGGCTGGTGAGGGTTCCGATACGCCGGGTGGTGATGTCAGCCTCCGGCACGATGACACCGCCGCCCTGGCCTTTTCGACGGACGTCGTGAAGGGCGAATCGCAGAGTAGTGGTCTGGTTGAAAGTCCAACCGTGATCCAGCCGGCCGAAGGCCTTCCAGCTCCTCCGCTCCTCGGTTCCCAGGAAGGCGGTCCGTGCCGTGGATCCGATGCGATCCTCCTCCTCCGCGGTGAATTCCACTGCCCCAAAAAAGAAGGTCCTTCCGGAGACGAGGGGCCCACCCAGGGATCCCCCTGACTGGGTCCGCCGGAACCCGTCGGGATCCACCCCGGCGGGAGCGAACCTGGGGTCGGCGTCCAGAGGCGTCCCGGGGCGATTCACCAGGAGGAGATCCCCGGACCACTCTTCCCCACCCGCTCTGGTCTCCATCTCCACCACACCGTTGCTGGAGCGGCCCAGGCCGGGCCGATAGACCGCCGTATGGACGTGGAGGCGCTCCAGGGCAGACAGGGGCAGGACAATCCGGGGCCCCCCGAGGAAGCCTTCGTCGTTGTCCAGGCCATCCAGGGCGTAACGGGTGTAGAGGGAATTCTCCCCGTGGATCACCAGTGGAGGAGCGTCACCGAAAAAGCCCGTGGACTGGGAAACTCCCGGAACGTTGAAGGCCAGGACCAGGGGGTTCCTGGCGTCTGCAGGCAGAAGCTCCAACTCAAAAGGCTCCACCGTGCCCCCCGTTTCAGCGTCGTCGGTGTTCAGGAGGGGGCGCTGCCGGCGAGACACCACCGAAAGGGCGTCCAGCGCAAAGATCCGGACGAGGGTGATTCCCATCTCCCGAAGCTGGCCGGCCTCAATGGGCTTCAGCGGGATCCGTGCTTCCATGTAGCCCGGATGCGTGAACACCAGGGCCCCGGTCGTTCCCGGGGGGGGCTGAAGACGGAAGCCTCCGGAAGCATCGGTGTGGACAACCTCTCCTCCGGGCTCGAAGCGAACCTCGACCTCCGGGACCGGCTCTCCTCCCTGTGCTCGGACCACACCGATGATGAGAGGTGCTTCTCCGGTCTCCTGTCCGGCCAGCACAGAAGGGGCGACGGCGATGCCCAGAGCGAGGATGAGAACCACTTTGGCACCGGGGAAACCACCAACGCCGCCGGGGCGGAGACAACCCCGGCAGAGGTTGCTGACGCGGTGGCAGAGGTGAAGTCCGGCGTCCATCCTGTTTCTCATCCTCTTTCTGCTTTTCCTGACTCGTAGAGGTCCAGCGGAACTGCACCGAAGGTCCGGATCCCCCAGAGGATCCGCTGGAGCACGGTAAAGCCGGTGAGTCCGGCCATGAGTTGAAAGAGCGCTACCTGGCGGTCCGGAAAAAGGAAGAAGAGGGCGTAGAACACAACCGTCTCCCCTCCGGCCACCAGCCCTTCCGGAAGGATCAACGAGGTGGGCTCCCCCCTGTCTCGGGCTCCACGCCCGCGCTTTTCCAGGAGGGCAGCCGGCACCATCCAGGAAGCCGCGTTCACATAGAAAGCCATCAGCAGAAGGACGGTGGCCGGGGCCAGAGCCGGGTCTGCTCCGGGTCGGAGCGCCATGGCCACCGGTACGGCCCCGTAAACGACGAAGTCCGCCATGAGGTCCAGAAACCCACCCAGGTCGGTGGAGTCTCCACGAAGTCGGGCCACGGCCCCGTCCAGGCCGTCCAGGACCCGGTTTGCCAGCCAGAGGACCAGGCCCGGGCCGAAAGCCCCTATCCACGCGGCCCAGGCGGCCCCCAGCCCCAGAGCCAGTGCCAGGGCGGTGATGGCACCGGGCTCCACCCGACGAAAGGCCCGGGCGATGGGGGCCAGGGCCCGGTCCTTGGCCCGCCGCAATATGGGATCGAACACGGGATCTCCAGTGTCTTCTAGTAGTGCCTCAGAGGCAGAATCTTCCGGACTAACCCGCCTGGCGCCGGGATGGTTCCAGGGGCACGGGGAGTGCATGCCGTCCGGGGAGCAGGGCCGCCCATCCTGCGGGGGCCATCGCCGACGGCAATCGCCGCAAACATAATAATTACCCTGATCGCCGAAGAGGGAGGGCAGGGGCGCCGATTCTTCCCCCTTTCCTCCGGGAGTCCCGGTGTAACACTGGACCCTCCGGCCCTTACCGGTGTTCACAGAAGGCGAGCCGTCACGCCGCAGTAGAATTTTTCCTCACCGTGGAATTCCAGACCGACGAACGGTTTGGATCGAATCGAAGAGAGGTCCGTTGGCTTGAGCGCGAATCCCACGAAAGCAGACGTGAATCAACTCTCCCGGGGGCCGGAATCGACCCTCCGGGAAGGGGACCGTCGAGACTCTGTGGAGTCCCACGACATCGTGGTGGGACTCACTGCCTCTCCCGCCCATATCCCCAGCAAGTACTTCTATGACGATCGGGGATCGGCCCTCTTCGATGCCATCACCGAGCTCCCGGAATACTATCCCGCCCGGACGGAGCAGGCACTTCTGGATCGGGTCTCGGACAGGGTGGCCGGCCTGACCGGGGCGACCCAACTCACG
The DNA here is from genome assembly GCA_964605505.1 of uncultured Gemmatimonadaceae bacterium. Classification (GTDB taxonomy): domain Bacteria; phylum Gemmatimonadota; class Gemmatimonadetes; order Longimicrobiales; family Gaopeijiaceae; genus CAZSDD01. The sequence continues at coordinate 35,494 of CAZSDD010000023.1, forward strand.
GAGCTGGGAGCGGGCAGCGCCAGGAAGACCCGTCTGCTGATCCGGGCTCTTCAGAGCGGAAATGGGCGCCGGAGTGGGAATAGGCGCCTGCGTTACACCCCCCTGGATATCAGCCGCTATGCTCTTCGCGAAGCCGAGCGATCCATTCGGGAGGAATTTCCTGGGGTGGAGGTCCGGGGTATCCGTTGCGATTACACCCGCTCCCTGGAAGCCCTGGATCCACCGCCCGGGTCCCTCACCGTCTTTCTTGGCAGCACCATCGGGAACTTCCCCCGGGACCGGGCAGTGAGGCTTTTACGGCGCCTCAGGGAACGGCTCCATCCGGGAGATCAGTTCTTGTTGGGAGTGGATCTGGTGAAACCGGTTGGGATCCTGGAGGCGGCCTATAACGATGCCCGGGGGGTCACCGCCGAGTTCAACAAGAACATCCTGAGGGTGGTGAACGGTGAGGCCGGGGGAAATTTCGACCCCGGAGACTTCGACCACCTGGCCTTCTTCAACACCCAGGAAAGCCAGATCGAGATGCATCTGGTGGCGCGAAGGCGGGTCATCGCCCGGCTGGAACGCTTCAATCTGGATCTGGATATGGAGCCGGGAGACCGGATCCGAACGGAGATCTCCCGAAAGTTCACCAGGGAAACCTGCTCGAGTCTCCTGGCGGATAGCGGCTTTCGAGTGGAGCACTGGTTCCCCTCGGAGAACGAGTACTTTGGATTGGCCCTGGCCCGGGTG
>CAZSDD010000024.1:0-34503 GCA_964605505.1 uncultured Gemmatimonadaceae bacterium
CTTCTGGGCCGGCGTCCACCGGATCCGTGCCAGGAGGAGAAGGGCCAGGATTCCTCCGGCCACGAGAGGCCAGAACGTATCGGCCTTTACCTTCCAGTAGAAGTGAACCACGCCCAGAATGGCCGCCGGATAAACCAGGCGGTGGAGTTGCCGCCACCTTCGCCCCAGCCTCCGGATCCATCCCCGGGTGGATGTGACGGCCAGGGGGACCAGGAGAAGGAAGGAAGCGAACCCCACCGTGATGAACGGCCGCTTCGTGACGTCCTCCCAGATGAACGACCACGCCAGCCCCTGATCGAGAACCAGGTACACGAGAAGGTGCAGGGTCAGGTAGAAGAAGGCGAAGAGACCCAGGAGCCGACGGGTGCGGATGAATCGGTTCCAGCCGGTGGCCCTTCTGAGGGGGGTCACCGCCAGGCTCAGAAGCAGAAAGGCCAGCCCCCACCGGCCCATGAAGTGAAGAAGGGCTTCGATGGGATTGGCCCCCAGACCGCCCGACAGGCCCGCCTGGAGGGCCCAGAGAAGGGGACCCAGCCCAAGGAGCCAGATCCCCGTTTTCATCCAGGCCACTCCTGTAAAACGGGGCACGGCCTCAGAACCAGCGTCTCAGGTCCATTCCCTCGTACAGCGAAGCCACCTCACGGGCGTACCCGTTGAAGGGGAGGGTGGGCCGGCGGCGAAGCTCTCCGATGCGCCGTTCCCTGGCCTGACTCCACCTGGGATGATCCACCTCGGGATTCACGTTGGCGTAGAACCCGTACTCGTTGGGGGCCATGTCATTCCAGGTGGTCCCGGGCATGTCCTCCACCAGCCGGATCCGGACGATGGACTTGATGCTCTTGAACCCGTACTTCCAGGGCACCACCAGGCGGATGGGGGCGCCGTTCTGTCCCGGCAGCTCCTGACCGTAGAGACCTGTGGCCAGGAGGGTCAGGGGGTGGAGGGCCTCGTCCATGCGGAGCCCCTCCCGGTAGGGCCAATCCAGAATTCCGGACCGCTGCCCCGGCATCTGCTCCGGGTCGTAGAGAGTTGTGAACTCCACGAACCGGGCTCGGCTGGTGGGTTGTACCCAGTCCAGGAGGTCCTTCAGTGGGAATCCCATCCAGGGAATCACCATGGACCAGGCTTCCACGCAGCGGAGACGGTAGATCCTCTCCTCCGAAGGGAACCTGGCCATGACGTCTTCCAGGGCGAGCTCCCCCGGCCGTTCACAATGTCCGTCCACCCGGAGGGTCCACGGGCCGGAGGGGAAATCCCCGGCGTTCCTGGATGGATCTCCCTTCCCGGCTCCGAACTCATAGAAGTTGTTGTAACCGGTCACGTCTTCGAAGGGAGTGAGGTCGTCCTCCTGCCCGTCGGGCTCCGTCCCCTCCCGGGCGCCGGCTGCCCGGGCCTCTCCCCGGAAGTCACAGGCAGCCAGGGCTGCCGGAGAGACGGCGGCCGCCGCCGCCAGCTTCGCCGCCCGGCCGATGAACTTCCGGCGATTCAGATACACTTCGTAAGGCGTGATCTCCGAGGGGGAGATCCCTGTGGATTTCCTGATAACCATGACTCTTCTATTGATATTCGAGAATGACCCCGGAGGGCTGCGGGTTGATCCCTGATCCCCTCTCTGCTGAAAAAGTTCCAGAGAGGGGGCCTCGGCGCCTCCGGGAGTCGCCTCCGGAATCCGCAGGGGTCTCAGGAAATTTCCCGGATCAGATGCTGGACGGCAGCCCGGAGGATGGGGTCGGTGTATCCCAGGCCATCCTCCGGGATGAAGGCCGGGATATCCGGTGCGAAGCCCCGGCCTTCATGGGTGGTTCCGTCCGGCGCCCACTCGATCCAGCGGGAGATGGTGAAGGTCCAGCCGTTGGGCATCTCCCTGGGGAACGGATTTCCGGAGCCGCCGCCGGTATTGTCGCCCACCTGGACCGCCCCGGGGACCGCCCGCATGGCCAGGACGAAGCTCTCGGCGGCGCTGAAGGTCCTGCGGTTGGTCAGAAAGGCCAGAGGCCCATGAAACCGGGAAGCCCCTCGGGGCTCCAGATAGTCGTCCTCCAGGGGGGTGAAGTCATCGTGCCCCGGGCCGTTTCGATACTGGATTCGACGGTAGAGTGTCCGCTCCCGGGCGAACCTGCCGGCGATCCGCTCCGCATTCCGGTCGCTCCCCCCCGTGTTGTCCCGTATGTCCACGATGAGGGCCTGGATTCCGGAAAGCCGCTCCAGGACCGTATCGACCTCATGGGCCCATCCACCCCCGGCGAAAGAGGGGATGTGGATATACCCGATGTTGAAGGTGATCCATCCAAAGTGAAACCGCCCGGTGGGAGTGGTACCCCGATTCAGAATCTGCTGGTTCCAGATGTACGGCCAGTTGAAATTGTGGCGGTACGATTTGTACCACTCGTCATAGGTGTGGGTCCAGTTGGGGCTCTCCAGCTTCACGTGGCCGTCCTCAAGCCCGTCAAGCATCCCGGCCAGCAGATGGAAGAGGTCCGAAGGGGACGTGGTGCCTTCCACCTGCGGTCGGAATTCGGCGTATGCCGAATCCCAATCGACTCCTTTGATCCGGAACAGGGAGTAGTGGCGGTCCATCTCGTCCCAAACGAATTCGAAGTTCTGGATTGCGCCGGTTCCGGGCCCCTCGGGCAGGATGGCGTCCTCGCAGCCTGCGAGGATTCCTGCCAGGGCCAGGGCAGCCAGGAAGCCCGGCCGGGCGGAGGCTCCCGTCCTTCCCCCGCCGGCCTTCCCGCCCAACCGGGCCTTCAAGGGGGACCTCCCCAGAGAACGACGTTCAGTCTCAGCGTGTGCCGGGCAGAGGCCAGGGGCCGGGGATCCGGATACCGGAAGCCCTGAAAGGAATAGGTGATCCCACCTCTCCGGCCGCCCGCCACACTCCGCCAATAGTGCAGGGAGTGGTGGATCCCCTTCACCGCCCCGGGACCCTCCCAGTCGGGGCTGGGCACCTCGGTGAACCCATGATAGGGCGGACGAACCACCAGGCCCGCCAGGGGGACCGTCACCTCCTGCCAGACCTCCGCCCCTCCCGGAAGCCTGAGATGCCAGGCACCTCCAGGCTCCACCAACCCGAAGAGGTTCACCCAGCGCTCGCTCTCACTCTTGCGGTACCAGTGCTCGTAAAGGGAGAACCGGGCCGTCAGAGCCCCCCCCAGGAAAAGAGAGAGGTTCCCGCTCCGGAGGTCAGCGGCCCGGTGGAAGATGGGAGCCCGGAGCTCGACCCAGTGTCCCCGTTGAAGATGGCTGCCCTCCCGGGTGATGGAGGAGGTGAGCCTCGGATTCGCATAGGAAAGGTCCACCCTCCGGAGGGTGGCAGCGGACGGGAAGCTCACCCCCAGGGTGACCCCCCAGGAGACCCCGGAGTATCTGAGGGGAGAGACCAGGTCGTCGGCTTGGCTCATCCTGCGGACTCCCAGCCCCAGCGAAAAGCCCCGGGGACCGAGGGAGAGCTCGCCGGCCTCACGCTCCACCGGCTCCTGGGCATGCCCCGGGACCGGTGAAAGACCCCAGCACGGCCACAGAAGGGCGCACCACAGGACCCAGCCCCGGAAAGGGGGGCAGCCGGTCTCCATGACTCGAGCTAGCGCTTCGCCGGAAGGTACTCCTTGGGAAACTTGGCCACCACGGTGTAGACGGGATCCACGATATTGGCCACGGAGCTCTCGGCCAGCTGTCCAAGGAGCTGGTAGGCGTCCCAACGCCCGAAGCCGTACTCTTCCTCGAGCCATTCCACCAGCTCGATATGGGCCAGACGAAAGGCGTCGATGAGGGGCCGGGCGCTGCCGGCCACCATGATGTAGTCCTCGTCTTCGATACGCGGCCAGTCGATGGTCCTTCCCTTGATGAGATCCAGCTCCAGCACCACATCCATGGAGGTTTCCAGACCGCTGCCGTTCACCTCCCCGTACCCCTGCCGTGCGTGTCCGTCGCCGAAGTAGAAATAGGCGCCCTCATGGAAGACGGGGAGATACACCGTGGCCCCGGGACGGATCTCCTGGGCGTCCATGTTTCCTCCGAAGTTCCCGGGCCAGAGGCCGCCGAAAGCCTCCTCTCCCCGAGGGGCCACCGCCACCCGGCCCAACATGGGTTTCAACTCCACCGTGATCCGGCCCATCTCGCTTCCGGGCAAGGTCACCGACCCCGTCATTTCTTCCAGGTCCAACTCCCAGAGATAGCGATGCCTGGGAATGTCCTCGTTGAGCATCCGTACCCGGGGATCCGCTGAAAGACCGCCGAAATCGGGACCGATATTGGAGGCGGCGTATTTGTAATTCGGCGTCACTTCGTGGACCCGGACCACCAGGATGTCCTCCGGGGTGGCTCCTTCGATGTAGATGGGTCCGACTTCCCCTGGAAAGGCCCCGCCCTCAGGGCTGAAATATTCTCCCCAATGCGTCTCGGAGATGAGGACCGTCCCGGGCTTTACCGTAAGGACCGGCTCCCTCACGGCGAAAGTGGGCTGAGCCACGCTCGGGGTGAATCGGACCGTATCCGGAGTCTGGGCCACAAGGCCGTCAGCGGAGAAGAGATGGAGAAGTACCAGCGTGAGACCGAGAAGATGCCCGGGAGACTTCATGGGACGAACCTCCGAAGATGAGATGCCGTCTATCGGGAACGAGCAGCCGGCGGGGGCGGTGAGCAGCTTACCGGCTCCTGACGGCGAAGAGTGATGGGGTCCCGTTCGGGACCTCTCAGATATCCAGGTTCTTCACATACCGTGCGTTCTTCTCGATGAATTCCTTCCGGGGCTCCACGTCGTCGCCCATGAGCTCGTCGAAGAGGCGGGACGCCATGGCCCCGTCGTCGATATCCACCCTGAGAAGCGTTCGGGTTTCCGGGTCCATGGTGGTCTTCCAGAGCTGGTCCGGATTCATCTCTCCCAACCCCTTGTAGCGCTGGATGTTTACACCCTTGGCATCGTCCCCGCCCTTTCCGTTCCCCAGGCGGGCCGTGTATTCCTTCCGCTCGGCTTCGGAGAAGGCGTAGAACTCCTGCTTCCCCTTGTGGACCCGGTAGAGAGGCGGCTGGGCGATGAAGACGTGCCCGGCTTCGATAAGCTCCGGCATCTGCCGGAAAAAGAACGTCAGGAGGAGGGTCCTGATGTGGGCCCCGTCCACGTCTGCGTCGGTCATGATGATGATCTTGTGGTAGCGGAGGCCCTTGGGGTCGAAGTCATCCCGGATTCCGGCGCCGATGGCCGTGATCATGGCCCGGATCTCCACGTTGGAGAGGATCTTGTCGATGCGGGCCCGCTCCACGTTCAGGATCTTCCCCTTGAGGGGGAGAATGGCCTGGTAGGAACGATCCCGCCCCTGCTTGGCCGAGCCACCGGCGGAATCACCCTCCACGATGTAGAGCTCCGAGAGGCTGGGGTCGGAAATGGAGCAATCCGCCAGCTTGCCGGGAAGGACCCCGCTCTCCAGGGCGCTCTTCTTCCGGGCCAGGTCCCGGGCCTTCCGGGCCGCTTCCCGGGCCCGTGAGGCCTGGACGGCCTTCTCGATGATGGCCCTGGCCGCCTTGGGGTTTTCCTCCAGGAAGATGGAGAGCTGCTCGTTCACGGCAGCCTCCACGGCACCCCGGACCTCCGAGTTCCCCAGCTTGGTCTTGGTCTGGCCCTCGAACTGGGGTTCCATGACCTTGACGCTCAGGACAGCGGTCAGGCCCTCCCTGACGTCGTCCCCGGAGAGTCCTTCTTCGGCCTTCTTGAAGAGATTGTTCTTGCGGCCGTAATCGTTGATGGTCCGGGTCAGGGCGGCCTTGAACCCCGTGAGATGGCTTCCCCCCTCGTGGGTGTTGATGTTGTTCACGAAGGTGTGGGTATTTTCGCTGAAGCCATCGTCATACTGCATGGCCAGCTCGATCTCCGCTTCTTCCCGGCTGGTTTCGAAGTAGATGATCTTGGGATGGAGAGGGTTCCGGCTGCCCCGGAGGAACTCCACGAAGGAAGCCAGCCCCCCCTCGTAGTGGTACTCCTCCTTCCGGGGGGGGTCGTTTCGCTCGTCCACCAGGGCGATCCTCAGGCCCTTGTTCAGGAAGGCCATCTCCCGGAACCGGTTCGCCAGGGTCTCGAAGCTGTAGGAGAGCTCGGTGAAGATCTCCGGGTCGGGCTTGAAGGTGACGATGGTTCCACTGCCGTTCCCCTCTCCCAGATCCTCCAGCTCTTTTTCCTTGATGCCACGGGCGTAGCGCTGGTGGTAGCTCCGCCCGTCCCGGGTGATGCCCACCTCGAGCCACTCGGAGAGGGCGTTCACCACGCTGACCCCCACCCCGTGGAGGCCACCGGAGACCTTGTAGCTTGATTTGTCGAACTTTCCGCCGGCGTGGAGGGTGGTCATGGCCAGCTCCACCCCCGGCACCTTTTCCGTGGGGTGGGGGTCCACCGGGATCCCTCGGCCGTCATCCTCCACCCGGACGGAGTCGTCCTTCCGGATGTTGACCAGGACCCGGCTGCAATAGCCCGCCATTGCCTCGTCGATGGAGTTGTCCACCACTTCGTAGACCAGATGGTGGAGCCCCCGGGCCGACGTGGACCCGATGTACATGCCGGGCCGTTTCCGCACGGCCTCCAGCCCCTTCAGAACCTGGATCTGGCGGGAGGTGTACTCGCCACTCCTCCCCTTCTGAGCACCAGCCTTCTTCTTCGCCGTCATCGGGTTGGTTCCTGTCCGCTGTTGGGAGCCGCCGCCGGCTCCGTCACTGCTCCGCTAACACGAAAACGATTCTCTCGATGAGACCCTCGTCCCGGCCATGGTTGACCTTTGCCAGGATCTCCTTCTTCATGAGGTTCAGCTCCATGAGCCAGGCACTGGATCTGACCTCCACGAACAGGGTCTCGTCCCTGACGCCTCTGGCCCGGGTGACCCTGCCTATGGCCTCCCCCACCCGCTCCTCCCACTCTTCCGCCGCGTCCACCCGCTTCAGGGCTTCCCTCAGCCCCTTCCTCTCCAGAAAGCTCCCCAGGAGATCTCCAACCCGCTCGGGTCCCTTCCCCTCCGTCATCTCTCCACCACCCCTCCCCGGATACGCCAGCGGGGAATGGAATCCCTCCGAAGCCTGATGTCTCCCTCCTTGGGCACCGTGATCAGAACCTGTCCGGTCTCCTCCTCCTCCATGAGGGCCAGAACCCGCTCACTGCGCCCCGGGTCCAACTCCGCGAAGACATCGTCCATGAGGACGATGGGCTCCTGGCCCCTGGCGGCCCGGATGGTGGCCGCTTCCACCAGGCGAAGGGCCAGCGCGCCGGTTCTCCTCTGCCCTCCGGACCCGAACCGCCTCAGGTCTCTCTCTTCCCCCTCCTCCTCCACCGTCAGGGTCACGTCGTCCCGTTGAGGACCCACCATGGTACTGCCGAGGCGAAGCTCACGCTCCCGGGCCTCCTTCAGTGCCTGACGATAGGCAGACGCCATCTCCTCCGGGCTCCGGGCCCCATCCAGACGCAGTCCCGGGCTGTAGCCCATTCGGCCCTCCTCCGTGCCGCTGATGCGCCGGAAGTAGGAGGAGAAGGACTCGCTCCACTCCTCCAGCCACCTCGCCCGCTCCACCATGACCCGGGTGCCCTGACCCACCAGTCCCTCGTTCCACGCGTCGATGCCATCGGAACGCCGGCCGTTCTTGAGGGCCGCGTTCCGCTGCGTCAGGATCTGGCGGAACTGCTGAAGGTTCTTCAGGTATCCCGGCACATTCAGGGAGAGAACGATGTCCAGGAAGCGCCGCCTGGCTGCCGGGCCGTCACTCACCAGGCTCACGTCCGCCGGCGAAAACACCACCGCCGCCAGGCGCCCCAGGGCATCCCCCAGCCGCTCCGGCTCCCGGCCGTCCACGGTGACCTTCTTCCTCCTCCCCCGGAGTTGGAAGGCGGCAGCCACCTCCACCCCCCCTCCCGGCTCCCCGCCGGCCAGACGGCCACGGATCCGGAAGAAATCCTCGTGAAAGGCTACCAGGTGATGATCCCGGCTTCCCCGGAAGGACCGGAAGGTTTCCAGATAATAGATGGCCTCGAGAAGGTTAGTCTTGCCCTGGGCGTTCTCTCCGACAATGGCAACCCCCTGGGTTGGCAGACTCAACTCCTGTTCTGCCAGGTTCCGAAAGTGCCGGATTTGGAGGTCGCTCAAGTACACGGCGGGAGGCCCGGGAGGATCCCTTTCAACATAAAAGAATTTAGCCTGCTCGACAGGATTTGGCTACCCCCTTCGAGAGGCGAAAAGCCTTGTCTCGAAAGGGGTTCCGGGCCAGGAGGTCCTGCCAAACGGGTACAGCCGGGCTACCGGCCCTTGAAGTCGGGCTTTCTCTTTTCCAGGAAGGCCGTCATGCCCTCCTGCATGTCCTCGGTGGAAGCCAGAAGCCCGAACAGGGACGCTTCGGTGGCCAGGGCCTCGAAAAGGGGAGCGTCCTGGGCCCGGTAGATGGACTCCAGGGCAAGGCGGACGGCCTGGGGCCCGTTCTTCGTGACCTTTCGCAGAAGGGTCTTGGCTTCCTCCAGAAGGTCTTCCCTGGGCACCACCCCGCTCACCAGACCCACCGCGTGTGCCTGCCGGGCGTCCATCATCTCCCCGGTGAGGGTGAGCTCCACGGCACGGCCCAGACCGATGAGCCGAGCCAAGCGCACCGTGCCCCCGTACCCAGGCATGATTCCCAGCCCTACCTCCGGCAGCCCGAAGCGGGCATTCTCACTGGCCAGCCGAAGGTGGCAGGCCAGGGCCAACTCGCAGCCGCCACCCAGGGCATAGCCTCCCACCGCAGCCAGGATGGGCTTGGGAAACTGCTCCAGGCTCCGAAACACCCCCTGCCCCTTCTTGCTGACCTGGACTCCGGAAAGCGCATCCATCTTTGCCAGCTCACCGATGTCGGCCCCGGCGACGAATGCCTTCTCTCCGGCCCCCGTGAGGATGACCCCCCGGATGTCGTCGTCGTACCGGAGGCTGTCGAAGGCCTCGCCCAGCTCGGCGATGACCTCTCCGTTGAGGGCATTCAGCTTCTCCTGACGATCGATGGTCAGGATGGCCAGTTCGGCGTCCCAGGAAATCTGGATGTACTGGAGGTCGCCCATGGAATTCCTTCCTCCCTGTCGGCTCTTTCAGGAACAATGGATGGGATCCGGTTCGCAGCCAAAGGTAGGAGATGGAAGGTGGCGGACGCCAGGAATGTCCCCGGGGCCCATTTCAATTTCCCCCTCCTACATCTACTTTTTTTCATCCCCGAAAGGATGGCGGCGGAGTTCGTCGGTCCCGAACACTCAATTCCAGGTGAGGAGTAGAAGAGGATGGCCCGGTCTCTGAACAAGGTGATGTTGATTGGCAATGTGGGCAGTGACCCCGAAATCCGGATGACCCCCTCGGGGGCGAAGGTCGCCAAGCTGTCTCTGGCCACCAATCGGTCCTACCAGGACCGGAGCGGCCAGCAGCAGGAACGAACCGAGTGGCATCGCCTGACCTTCTTCGGGAAGCTGTCCGACATCGTGGAACAGTGGGTGAAGAAGGGCGACCGGCTCTACGTCGAAGGCCGCATCGAGTACTCCCAGACCCAGGACGACCAGGGCGGCACTCGCTACTGGACCGATGTCGTCATCAACGAGATGATCATGCTGGGCTCCGGCGCCGGCGGGCCCTCGGAAGGCGGGTACGGCGGTTCTGCCCCCATGGGTGGATCGGATCGGGATGGCGGCGGCTCCGACGCCGGGCCCATCTCCGAAGCCGACGACGATCTCCCCTTCTGACTCCTCGCCTTTTGACTCCCCGGCATGGCCTCCGGGCCGAGCCCGGGGAGGGAGAAGGGAACTCGAGGGCCGCGGCGTGGCGTGGGATGTCGCGGTCCTCGATTTCTTCGGAGATGGCCGAGAGGTCAAAGGCAGAACAGGCTAATCCCGGGACCCGTCCTGGACGCTCCTTCGGATGAATCGAGCCAACTCCTGGAAGTATTCCCTACCACCCACCCAGAACACATCGTTGTGACCGGCTTCCCGGACCGGATACCAGGCCCTGGCCTCCGGCGCGGCTGCGTACAGCGCCTCTCCCATGGAGAACGGAACAATCTCGTCCCGGGTGCCGTGGATCACGAGGACAGGAGCCTGCACCTCTCTCATCTTCTCCAGGGTGTCGAATCGGCCTCTGAGCCTGCGAAAGAGGAACCCGGGCAGGAATGGATAGAGAGTCCGGCCCATGGCCTCCAGGGACGTGAAGGCTGCTTCCAGGATAAGGGCGCCCGGAGGGTGGCGGGAAGCCAGGCCCACAGCCACGGCTCCGCCCATGGATCGTCCGAATACGGCCACCCTCCCGGCGCCTCCTGACTTCTCCTCCAGAAATTCCATTCCCGCCATGGCGTCCAGGATGAAGCCCTCCTCGCCGGGCCTCCCTTCACTGGCTCCGTAGCCCCTGTATTCCAGGAGCAGAACGGATAGCCCCTCACGCAGGAGACCCTCCGCCAGGGGAGTCCGATGGGAAATGTCCCCGGCGTTGCCGTGGAGAAGGAGCACGGCGGGAGGAGAATCCCGGGGGCTCGGGGCCTCCTGGCCACCCGGGGAGCCGGATGAAGAAAAGTGGAACCACCAGCCGTGGATTTTGACCCCGTCGGAAGCCCGGAACCAGAGGGCCTCCCCTCTGACCCCCCCCAGTGAGGGCGGAGGCCCCGGGTCACCCCTGGAAGGCTGGAAGAGAAGAGCCTCGGCCAGGGTCGGTGAGAGAACCATGATCCCCCCGAAAACGAGCAGGATGAGGAAGAGGAAGGCTGCACCCCGGTTGAAAAGAGAGATCCCGGGAATCATCAGTTGTGAAAAGGAAAACGAAAGGGGCCCTCAACCGTCGGGAACGGGAGGATGTTCCGCTTCCCAGAAACCCATGAGGTACTGTTCATATCGTTCCGGGTGCTCCAGGTAGTCCAGGACCCAGGTTTCAAAGGGAGGGAGGGCCAACTTCCGGGCCACCCGTTCGGTGGCCATCTTCACGATCTCCTCATAGCCCAGATCGCCGGAGAAATCGGATTCCCGGGCTGCATCCTGGGCGAGTACATACATCTCGTCCGGGGACAACAGGAGGAGAATGTCAGCTACCTGAGCAGAACAGTAGTCGAGGTACTTGGCCCGGAGGACCTCCTCCGGGTCTCCCTCTCCCCTGTCTGCCGGCGGCATCTCGCCCCCCGACTCCAACATGAAACCTCCTGTCTGGACCGATCCCGATCCGCCGTTGGGCGGGGTATAAGCCCAATCAGACGAGGGTCTCTGGACCCAACATACGTTTATGCAGGAATCACGAAAGCGTCAAGATATATGATGGGAGACAATTTCCCGGGAAAAAGAAAAGACCGCGAACCTGAAGCTCGCGGCCGTGACCTCCCGGAAAGCCGGGAGAGGTCAGGAAGGCGCCTGAATCGGCTGGCCACTGGCAGTCAGAGACGGATCATCCTCCCGATCGCGGAGATGACGATAGATGGAGCGCCGCGTCAAGCCATAGAGAACAACACGACTCAAAAACTCCGGATCCGTCCGCTGGACCTCCTCGGCCTGGGCGGCGATATCCCTGGGGAGGCGGACACTGATCTGAACGGAGCGGGTCTCCCACATCGATTGGCCTCGTAACGGCTGAAAGGTTCAAAAAGTGCCGATTTCACGCATTCCGACATGGGCGCCACCACCGGGGACTCGATCTTTTGGGGGACCCGAATGAATCGGACGACTCGAAATTAAACGAGGATTTCTGGCGGCGCAACCCTCTTGGTCATGAAATTCGGAAACTTCTGGAAATTCATAAGTGATTGTCAATAAATAGGTTAGCTTTTTGGAGATTTGCGGAAAACCACCTGTTCCCATCAGGATGAACAAATGGATTTTTCGAAATCCTGGATTCGTAAGTCGTGTATTGAAGGGGGGTTCCCAAATCGGTCAATCAGAAAATCCAGGGAGGGGCCGTGACCAGTTTTTTACAAAAAAATCCGAATCAGAGGGTCGGGTCCCGAGGGTCGAAAAGTCTGTACCGTTACGCCAGCACAGAGCGGAGGAATGCTTCCAGGGTTCCGGCGTGGAACGCCAGGAAGCGATTTCGGATCTCATCAGGGTCCTCCTCCCTGAAGATGTCCGCAGTGCGAAGACCCTCGGCCTCTCCCGGCGCCTTGAAGGAGATGAATCCCCGCCAGGCTTCATCCCGCCGGAACAGCCTCAAGCTGGCTCGCCAACGGCGGCCCGACACCTCCAGGCCCCGTGAAGCCACGGTAACGGGAGGTGAGGTACGGCGATGGGCGGGACCCGACGCGAATTCCTCCTCCAGATGGGCATCCAGGTGGTGGATCCGGTCCGCCGACCACACCTCCAGGGGCGGAAGAGGAAGGACCTCCTGGAGAAAGAGAAGGAGTGTGGCCAGAGGGTCCTTTTCCCGGGCGACCCCCATCTCCCCGGCCCAGGCCCGGGCCCTGGCGTAGAGGGGACGGATGGCCTCATGAGGAAGAAGGGAGATCAGTGCCTGGGCCTGTCGGGCCCGATAGGCCCGGTACCGTGCCTCCAAATCCGGATCCTCCTGGACGAGGCCTTGAAAGGCCGGCCGCCCGGAAGGGCCGTCGAATCCCCCCTGGAGGGCCGCCACGGACTCAGTGAACCACGGTACCGCCCATCCGGGGCGGGCTGGAGATTCGCTCGCTCAACTCCCTGGGCTCCCGGACGTAGATCCGCCCCAGGGTTTCCCTGGATCCGAAGGTCTCCAGAACTTCCTTCAGTGCACGGAATCGCCGGGGCTCGAACCGGGCCAGAAGATGGGCCAACCCTTCCCTGATCTCGCCCATCAGCATCCTGGCTTCCAGAAATGTGAGGGGGAGGGGGAACCGGACCTGATAGAAGATCCCCTGCGTGGAGCCCACGGGAAGAAGGCGCCGGATCTCCCGAGCCGGGAATGCCGAAGCCAGCGCATCTTCCAGAACCGGATCCGGCTCCGGAAAGGCCGTTCGGAACACCAGGGCGTTTCCATCCGGGTCCAGGGCTGCCCGGGTGAGCCGTCCCCGACCCATGACGATGCGTACGGATGTCCCCTCGTGCAGGTCCAGATCTCTGCAGATGTCCCTGAAGCCGATTCGAAGAAGAGTCGGGCGGGACAGCGGTCCGTAACCGGCTCGACGGAGGACCCGCAAGGCCAGGTCGAAGCCATATCGACGAAGGGCCTCCCGTGGCTCCTCCCCTTCCGCCGAGGGATCCACAGCTCCTCTGAGAAGACCGTGGACGTGTTCCAGGGTGGGCTCATAGACCCAATCCAGGACGACCAGCTCAGCGCTGAGATCGAGCTCCTTCACCCGTCCGCTTCCCAGGTCCAGGACCTGGGCTGCCGAGGCGTATTGCCCGTCCAGGACCAGGGCCAGGCCAATGTCCTCGATGCGGCCCTCGGGTACATCCACTTCATGGACGCTTCGATACTGGACCACCGCCCGGGTCAGAGGGAGCTCACAGACTCCGGGTACGTCGGCCATGGCCTCGGGACGAGACTCCGGCTGGGGCGCAGGTATTTGCGGGGACGGCTCTGTCATGGAAAACAGGAACTCCCTTCGCTATTCCCTCATAAACATGGCAGGGATTGCAACGATAACCATATGTTTACCCCTCCCGCAAGAAAGAATTTCCGCGGTCCTGGGGCACCCTTACCCACACCTGCCGGCGCTTGCCCCGTCCCCGGTTCCCGAACATCTTTGCACCGCCAGTGTAAAGCCCTGATGGCCCGTCCGACCCTGGCGCCATCTTCAACTCGGGAGCCGAAAGCCCTTGCATCGCCTTCGCCGCCGTTCTGTGGGATTCCTGGAACAGAATGGGGAAAGCTGGGCCTGCTTCCTGGCGACCTTCCGGGACGAGAAAGGGCGATGGCACGGTTACTTTTCCTTCCGGCCCAAGGACGGGGAGCCGGACGAGGACGAGGTCCGGACTGCCGACATCTTTCTGGAAGCGTCGGAGGAGGAGATCGATCGAAAGGCCCGGGGGCTCGGCCGGCCACTGCTCTCTGGGCTTCTGGCCTCGGCCCTTCACACCAGAGAACGAACCGACGAGGGATCTCCCCGGCTGCGCCGATGGTTTCGGCGCATGCTGGCAGAGAACTCCCGGGAGCTGGTGGACTCCTGGCCGGGAGGCGGGAAGGATGAGGAAGAAATCGGTCTTTCCCAGCTACGCTCCCTCTATGCGTCCTACAGACTGGATCAGGTCTGCCACTTCATCGCCCTGGTCCAACCCGAGGATTTCCAGGACGCCGTGGACCGGATACTGGAGGGCAAGGCATTCGATTTCGGTGCGAAGGATCTTCTCCAGTTTTCCATGATGGTGGTGGAGTTCATCGAGACACACCTCCCCCTTCCTCCCTTTGAAGCCTGGGCGGAGGATTATCTAGCCCACCGGAACGCATACGCCCTCTACGCCCACACCCTCCATCGAGCCGGGCGCCTTCCCTGACCTGTCCTGGAAACAGACCGTCCTGCCAGGAACGGCCAGCCTTCCCAGAAGGGTTGCAGGAGAAGGATCCTTCTTCTAGCTTTAGAAGCTTTGGTTGAATTAATCGCCTGAAGGGAGCGTGATCAGTTTGGAAGTCATCGTCCAGGACAACGAGAGCCTCGACCGGGCTCTCCGCCGGTTCAAAAGGAAAGTGCAGCGTTCCGGCCTCTATTCCGAGCTACGCAAGCGGCGTTTCTACGAGAAGCCCAGCGCCCAGCGGAAGCGGAAGCGTGAAGCTGCAATCCGGCGGGAGCGGCGGCGGCAACGGCGTTCGAGGCCCTGAGTTCTCAGGACGCACTCCACCGCCTCGGCGGCGGAGACCCGGAATAGGCTCCCCCTTGCTGGAGGGGGGGCTTTTTTCTTTTCAGACGGATTCCTCTCAGGCTCCGGATTCTTCCGAATCGCCGAGAACCTCTTTGGCGACCCCGTGGAAATGCCTCCGGACCCAGCGCCGCCAGGAAGGTGGCGGCGGTTCCAGGCTGTCCCCGCTCTCCAGCCGATCCAGGATTCCCTCCAGCTCCGCCCTGACTTCCAGAAGGCGTTTCTTGTGCCGGACACCGGTGCCCCAGGCGATCCCCCCCGTGACCATGGATCCCAATGCGATCCCGGCGGCCACGCCCAGGACCGCGGGACCGGCGCTGGCCACGGCCAGGCCGATACCCACTCCCGTGCCGATTCCCCCACCCAGGCCCCCGATGATGCCCCCGGCCATATAGTCATCCCGGGTCCCGGGCTCAACCTCGATCTGGACCATGGTCCGGATATCGTCCACAGCCTCCAGACGGATTTCCACGCGCTTGGCCGAAGCCACGTAGTACTTCCTGCTCGTGGAGGAGGCGGCCCGGGCTACCTGGGAAGCCCAGTCCACTGCAGGGCGATACTGGAGGAGGCCCTCTCCCTTCCTGACATTCTGCAGGAGCCGGCCTGCCACCATGAACTCGTCCAGGGCCTCCAGAAGCGCCCCCCTTGCGCCGGGAACCACCCTGGAGGCCACCACGAAAGGGGGTCCATAGAGGGAAGACAGGAGACCCTTGTCGGTGGGGGGAGCGGAGCGGATCTGGCCCAGGGCTTTCCGCACGTGACGCTCCTCCAGGCCCACCTCCCGGGCGATGCGGAAGAGCTCGGACTCCGTCAGGGACGACTCTCCCCCGTCCGGCTCGGCGGCGGCGATTTCCGCCGCTCTCCGGATGACCTCATCGAACTCTTTCCTCGTGAGTGATCTACCAGGGTCCATTGGGGTCCCGGGGGGCGTATCGGGAAACGACCAGCGCCGCTGGAGGAGCCGAAGCACCCCCAACATCGTATTTTCAACGGGCTCCGGAAAGCCTTTTCCCGCCCCGGCCCCGGGGCGGGTCAGTCCAAGCCGCCGGTGCCGTCCATGGCCACCTCGATGACCCCATGGGCCACCCCGCCGTGGGCGTGGCTCAGGAAAGGATACCGCCCTGGCGGAGCGCCTTCCAACCGAAGCAGGAAGCGACTTCCCCTGGCAGGGAGCGGGGGGCTGGCCTCGGTTCCGGACTCCCTCAGGAACCGGAAGGACTCGGCGGTCAGGGAGTCTCTGGGGAACACCACGCTATGGATCCTGTGATCCACGGTGACGAACTCCACGGCATCTCCAGGGTGCGCCTGGATCCTCCCGGGCAGGACATGCTCCTCGGATCCCCGCCCACCCAGAACGACTCGGTGGAGACGGGCACCTCTCGCCAGGCCCAGAGCCCGGGCACCCTCCAGTTCCGGATCCGGAGGGGACCCTTCACCGGGGCCGCAGCTACCCGGAAGAGAAGCGAGGAGAAGAAAAAGCAGGAAGCCGGCCCCTTTGCGGGAGGCCGGCCTCCGGCGGTTCCTGAATCGTGCCACCAGACCCGGGACCCTGTCTTAGTTGACGCGGCTCAAGGTCCAGACGTAGGCAGACACCTCCCGTACCTCTTCGTCACTGATGCTGGAGCCACCCCTGGGGAGCATGAGCCCGGGGTGCTCGATCGGCTCCTGCACACCATTGGTGACGACTTCCACGATGCCTTCGTAGCTCCCGTCGGTGTTGATCCACTCGTCGTCGGTCAGGTCCGGAGCCAGGGGGCCGCCGACACCACCGGGCATGTGACAGGTGTAGCAGATGCCGGCACCGGTGAAGATGGTCTCTCCGGACGCCACCATCTCGGGGGTCACCCCTTCAGGGAGATCCACGTCCAGGGCCGGGGACTCGGCAGCAGGCTGCTGGGTCTCTTCGGCAGCCGGGGCACCCTCCTCTCCTCCGCC
This sequence comes from uncultured Gemmatimonadaceae bacterium, assembly GCA_964605505.1. Lineage (GTDB taxonomy): Bacteria > Gemmatimonadota > Gemmatimonadetes > Longimicrobiales > Gaopeijiaceae > CAZSDD01. The sequence continues at coordinate 16,694 of CAZSDD010000024.1, forward strand.
ACAGGCGGCCCCAAAGGCCAGGAGCAGGAATAGAGAAGAAAATCTGATGGTATTTCTCACGACGAAACCTCCGTTCCGCAGGCGATACAGAAGCGCCAGGTCAACTCGAGCTCCTCACCACATTCCGGGCAAGGAACCAATTTCACACTCGTACCACAAAAAGGACAGAAGTTCACCCCGGGCCGATCAGGGAGTTTCTCCCTGCACCAGGCGCAGGTGTCCGGGGTTTCCGCTGCCACGACATCCTCGGCGGCATCCTCCATCAGGAGCTCCTCCGCGCTGGGGGAATCATCCGTTTCGGTCAGGGAACCCTTCCGGCCTGAAAGCTCGGGCGGAAGGTCCTCGGAAGCAACCTTTTCCACTCCCCGGAATGTTTCTTCCGTTTCCAGTGCAAGCTGGTCCTTCTCCTCTTCCTCATACTCCTTTCTCAAGGTTTCTATGGAGGGATCCATCCAGGCGGCAGAATCTTCCCATTCGCCTTCCGTCTCTCCCAGAACCTCCTCCAGGGATTCCTCCGGGATATCCTGGACGATCTCCTCCGACGCCTCCCCGGAAGCTCCTTCGGGAATCTCCTCTTCTGAACCTACCGCCGGAGAGTCCTCCGGGGTCTCCTCCGGAGGCGTCCCCTCCGCCCCCTCCGGGGAATCCCCGGAGGCCTCTCCGGGCCCGTCCCATCCGGTCAGGACGTCGTTCACCTTGTCCGGATTCAGGACCACGTCGGCGGCGGCGAAATCACGGTAGAGGGCAGTGTTGGGATTGGGCGAGTCCAGCTCTTCCTGAATTTCCTGCCGGGCGGTCCCGGATTCGATGGTGAGAAATCCTCCTTCACCAGCGAGGAGACGAAGAAGCGCGTGCTCGTAGTCACCGTTCATCTCCACACCGATCTCGTCCCGGTGGGTCCGGTAGGGAACCAGGTTCTGATAGATCTCCGCCACCGAGAAGGGGGTGGTCAATGCTTCGGGATTGCTGGAGCTGATCTCACGGACCAGGGCCCGATGGAACCGTTCCAACACATCCTGGGGGTCATGGGTCATCGTTCGGAATCCTCTTCCAACGTCAGTAGTCCGGCATCGATGGCTGCCAGGAGAAAGCTCCTGGGATCCAGGGATGGCACCTCGATTCCCTTCTGCTCGTGCCAACGTTCTGCGAGACGTTTCATGTACTGGGTCAGGGGCTCATGGGCAAATCCGGCCAGGTCTCGCATCTGACGGACGATCTGCGTCCAGGTTCCCTTCAGAAGCCGCCCGTCGGACAGGCGCACCATTCTGGGCCCCTCCTCCTCGGCCATGGTGGCCTTGAAGAGCTCCAGCTGGCTCAGATCGGAGCTGCCGGGAAATGCCGTCTCGACGGCTCCCGCCTCGATCTCGGAGAGGAGCTCGTCGATGGGGTCCAGCAGCCCTTCCAGCTCCTCCAGACGGACCTCCCAGGGAAGAAGGCGGGTGTCGCCGGACTCCATCTGCCAGAGATCCCGCTTCAACTCCAGGATTCGCCAGACTGCGAGAGAATCCCAGTGTTCAGCGGGGGGGACCCGCTCGAACTCCCGGAGGGCCGCCTCCCAGTCTCCCCGGTCAAAGAGGAGATGGCCCAGGTAAACGCGTGCTTCGCTCAGGTCCGGGTCCAGACGCAAGGCCCGCCGGAGGTGCCGGCTGGCCTCTACCTCGTCGCCCAGGCGGTGGAGCACATAGCCCAGGGCGGCCACGACCTCCCCCACATCCGGGCGTCGCGACACGATCCTGGAGAAGACGTCCCTGGCAGGGGGATACAATCCTTCCCGATAAAGGGCTCGACCCATGGTGAGCATGAGGTCCACGTCAGCGTCGAATCCCATGGCCTGGACCTCGCCGAACAGCACCAGGGCCCTCTCGTGCTTGCCGAGCCGCAGGAGGGTCTCTCCCATCCCCACCAGTGCGTCCTCATGGGTCGCGTCCAGAATCAGAGCCTGCCGAAACGCGACCCTGGCCCAGGCGAACTCCTCCCGGGCCAGCCGGGCATACCCCAGCCCGACGTAGAGCTCAACGGCGTTGGGATAGAGGGAAAGGCCCTCCCGGAGCATCTCGAGGGCCCCGTCAAAATCCCCGTCGTTATAGAGCCTATGGGCTTTCTCGTCGTACTCCTCGGAGCTGAGGAAACGGTGTTCCTCCACAGGCGGCTCCTTCCAGTGGGCGGTCTTCCCGGGCCCGCCGGCCCCGGGGAAAGGCCAACGTCCAACCCGCCGGCCTCGATTGTCAGAAAGCTAACTGTGGCGCTGGTCGTGAACCACCCTGGGAAAACCGGATGCCCACAGGCTTGCCACAGGTGAGCGTCGAGCGCTCCCGGGGGCGTGTCCTAGCCGGCCTTGCCGTAGCTGATGGCGCAGAGGGAGCAGACCCATTCCTTCCCGGATTTCGAGAGCGGGTGATAGGGCCCGTGCCGGGGACAGTGCGGATCCCCTCCTTGCTGCACCAGCTCCTTTACCTTTTCCTTTTCGGCTCGCGTTGCCCGGGGAATCTCCATGACGAAGCGCAAAGAGGAGGCGTTGCACTCCAGGAGGACCCGTCCCATTCCCTTTTCGCCTTCCCGAACGCCAAGGACATCGAGATGTCCTCCCATGGGGGAGGGTAGCCGCTCCCCGGCGTAATACTTCTGGAGCAACTTCTTGTCCTTCGGCAACTGGATGGGATTCCCCGGGCTTCCGGGGGGTGGTTCGGGAGCGGAGGATCTCGTCATTGGGAGCCATCTACTCCGGGAAGAAAGGTGCGTCGGCTCTGCATCCGGTTCGGCTTGTATGGACCCCTTGTGCCGGGGGATAGTCCTCCCACCCCGGGAAAAAGGGGGAGGAAGTATACGGGCCGTCCGGCAGGTCCGCCACCCGTGGGGAGGCGGAAGATTTCCGGACCCGGGCACTGATGCTGATCCGGGCACTGGTACTGGTCAGGGGTGGCCCGAGAAAGGGGCGGCCCCGGAAACAAAAGCGAGCGGATAGGAGTTCATCCTACCGCCCGCCGTCGCGCCCCGGATTTCCGGTCGCGTTGCTCCGGTCAGGGCCTTCTCAGGTGACCAGGTCCTGCTGGGCCTCTTCGGCTTCGCTCTCCGGCGCGGTCTCGGGAGCGTCCTTGCCCTCGAAGCCGTACCGCTTGCGGCCGTGGGGAATCGCGGGCCGACAGAAGCGTATGCCCACGGAAAAGAGATCCTGAAGGTCTCCATCGGAGAGTTCGGGGTAGCGTTCCGCCAGGTAATCGATGGTTTCTTCCATCCAGTGCTGCTGGTCGTCCTCTTCCGCCTGTAAAACGCCACAACGGTTGATATGGCTGAAAAGCTCGTCTCGAGCTCTGGCCATTACATTTTCTTTTGCCACGGTTGCCTCCACTATAGCCTCACGGGAGTTTGTCCGGTAAAGACAACCCCGGAGCGTTATCATCTGCCTCAGATCATCTAACCTAATGGATGGATCTCGCCATGCAAACCAGTCCTCCCCTTTCCCGGGACAGCGGCCCCGACGCCGTGACCCTGGAGATCTATCGCCACCTGTTCACTGCCCTGGCCGAGGAGATGGGAGCCTCCCTCCGACGGGCCTCCTTCTCTCCCAACATCAAGGAACGGCGAGACTATTCCTGTGCTCTCTTTGATGCCGAGGGGGTGGCGGTGGCGCTGGGGGATCACATGCCGGTGCACCTCGGGGCCATGCCCATGAGCGTGGAGGCGGCCCTGGCCAGGCTGGGGGCCCTGGACCCGGGGGACGTGGTGATTCTGAACGATCCCTTCCACGGGGGCACCCACCTCCCGGACATCACCCTGATCTCGGCGGTCCACGGGGATGGGGACCTGCTGGGATACGTGGCGTCCCGGGCCCATCACTCCGACGTGGGAGGAATGTCTCCGGGCTCCATGCCCCTGGCCAGGGAGATCTATCAGGAGGGCCTCAGAATCCCTCCTGTCCGGCTGTACCGAAAACACGTCCGCAACGAGGATCTATGGCAGACGATCCTGGCCAATGTCCGCACACCGGTGGAGCGGGCCGGCGACCTGGATGCCCAGCTGGGCGCTCTCCACACGGGTTCAGTCCGACTCCTGGAGATGGTGGAACGCAGGGGGGCGCCGGAAGTCCTCTCGGCCATGGCGGGTCTCATCGCCTACGCCGACCGGTTGGTGGCTGCCGGAATCCGCCGGATTCCCGATGGCCGGTACGAGGCCCTGGACTTCATGGACGATGACGGATTCGGGTCCGGGCCCGTCCCCATCCGGGTGGCCATGGAGGTCTCGGGAGACCGGATGGTGCTGGACTTCGAGGGAACCTCGCCGCAGGCCGCCGGCGGCATCAACGCCGTGGCCGCCATCACCTCCTCCGCCGTCCGGTACGTGGTCCGGTGCATGGTCGAAGCCCTCCTGGAGACCCCACTCCCGGCAGGCGGCGGGTCCATGGGCTCCGTGGCGCTGCGTCTCCCCCACGGCAGCCTGGTGAACGCCCGGCTCCCGGCCAGCGTGGCCGCCGGAAACGTGGAGACCAGCCAGCGCATCACCGACGTTCTCCTCCAGGCCTTCGGCCAGGCCCTTCCGGAGATCGCTCCGGCCCTTTCCCAGGGGACCATGAACAACACGACCGTCGGCGGCCCCGACCCCCGGACCGGGGAGAGCTTCGCCTACTACGAAACCGTCGGCGGAGGGCTGGGAGCGGCCCCTCAGGGTCCCGGGCTTTCCGGGGTCCACAGCCACATGTCCAACTCCCTGAACACACCGGTGGAGGCCCTGGAGCACGCCTATCCCTTCCGTGTGACCCATTACGGAATCCGCCGGGGGAGCGGCGGGGGCGGCATGCATCGGGGAGGAGACGGCCTGCGAAGGGACATCCAGCTCCTGGGCCCCGGCAGGGTCACCCTCCTGTCGGAGCGTCGCCTCCGGGGCCCTCGAGGCGCCCGGGGCGGGGAGGACGGGGCTCCCGGCGAAAACGTCCTCATCCGGGACGGGCGGGAAGAGGCCCTTCCGGGCAAGGTCACCTTCGACGCCGAGGCCGGGGACATCGTCAGCGTCCGCTCCCCCGGGGGCGGAGGATGGGGGAGGGAGGCGACGGCCACGTCCTCTTCGAGCTCGAGGGAACCTGTGGGCCGGCGGGGGTAGACAGGCCCTCAACGCGTTTTGAACAGACAGCTCCATCCCCCTTTTACGAGGAGAGAATCATGTCCGACGCTACCACCAAGATCCACATCGGTGAAGGCATCCTGAAGCCCGGCACCCGTCCCATCAAGGTCTATGTGGATGACAACGGCGAGTACTGGATCTGCGACAAGGACGTGGACCCCGCCGACAAGACCTTCCAGGAGCAGGGCTGCGTGGCCCACAGCGAGGTACACCTGGTGAAGTGAGGGCCCGGAGGGTTTGGGTTGGGGTGTAGGTGAGGTAGGGAGAGAGCCCTGGAGGGGGCGGAGGAGGCGATGTCCCGACGCTGTTTCCTCCGCCCCCCGCCGTCTCTCGCTGTTTCCGTCACTCCTTCTCCAGGAAGATTGATCATGGCCGTGTTCGATATCTCCACCGAGGATGAGCTCTCGGGGCTTCTGCAGGAGCGGGACATCCTCCTGCTGGACTTCTGGGCGCCGTGGTGTCCACCCTGCAGGGAGTTCAAGCCGGTATTCGAAGAGGCGGCGGGGCGGCATTCCGACGTGGCGTTCTGCCGGGTGAATACCGGGTCCGACGAAACGCTGTCGAAGGCCTTCGAGGTGGAGCACATTCCCACCCTGGTGGTTTTGAGGGACAGGGTCATGTTGGCGGCCCAGCCCGGATACCTCACCGGGGAGCAGTTGGACGACCTCCTCCGGCAGGTCCGGGAAGTCGATATGGAGGCCGTTCTCCAGGAATCAGGAGAGCCGGAATGAGCGGTCTCTTGAGCAAGCCTGCTCCGGAGTTCACAGCCCCGGCCGTCCTGCCGGACAACACCCTCCAGGAGGATTTCTCCCTGGAAGCCTCGGTGGGAAAGTACCGGGTCCTCTTCTTCTATCCCCTGGACTTCTCCATCGTATGCCCCACGGAGCTCCTGGCCCTGGACGAGAGGCTGGAAGAATTCGGGGAGCGGGAGTGCGAGGTCATCGGCGTCTCGGTGGACTCCCACCACACCCATCTGGCCTGGAAGAAGACACCGGTGGAGGACGGGGGCATCGGTCCCATCAAATTCCCGCTGGTTTCGGATCTGACCAAGCAGATCAGCCGGGACTACCATGTCCTCCTGGACGAGGCCGCAAGCCTCAGAGCTACGTTCATCCTGGATCCCGGAGGGGTGGTCAGGCACGCCACCATCAACGGACCGGACCTGGGAAGGAGCGTCGGGGAGATCCTCAGGACCCTGGACGCCGTCCGCCACATCGACAGAACGGGCCGACTCTGCCCGGCCAACTGGGGAGCCGGGGAGTCCCGGGATCCGGGAGGGAGCACCGACGAGGGACCGGCGGGGATCAGGAGGAAGATCCAGGAATTCGATCTGGGGTCCTGATGAAAACACCCCCATACGGGAACCCCCAGGTCGATGCTCTCTGAATTTCTGGTCTTCCTCCGGCTCATCCACGGAATGGGCTTCTCCAACTTCCTCCGGTCCCTGGTGGGAGCCGAGGAGGGGATTGCCCTTCCGCTCTTTGCCTTTAACGTTGGGCTGGAGTTGGGGCAGATCCTTATCGTTCTGGCCGTCCTGATCCTGACCTTTTTCGTGGTTCGGCTGGCCCGAATGCGTCGCCATGATTGGATCCTGGTTCTCTCCGGCGCCACCGCCGGAGTGGCCCTGACCCTGCTGGTGGAGCGCCTTCCGGGCTGAGCCTCCTGTTCTCCATGGAGTCATCGACGATGAAGCACCCCTCGATCCGCGTCTCGGGCCTGATCTTCCTCATGGCCCTTTTTGCCCCCGCCACCGTCCAGGGGCAACACTGGCTCCACGACGACGGGTCCCGGACCAACCAGTCCATCTTCCGCCTCATGGAGGAGTGGGCGACACCGAACAGCTACCGGACGGGAGCCGGCTCGCCGGGCCCGGACTACTGGCAGCAGCAGGTGGACTACGTCATCGAGACGCGACTGGACACCGTCAACCACGTAGTGAGCGGCTCCGAGCGGATCACCTACCACAACAATTCCCCGGAGGACCTCACCTTTCTCTGGGTTCAGCTGGACCAGAACGTCCGGTCCATCCGGCACTCCCGGTCCTACCAGATGCAGGGGGCCCTGCCGGAGGAGATCTCTCCGGCATTCCGGCGCTTCGTGGGGCTCACCCGGTTCGACGGCGGCCACAACATCACCCGGGTCCAACTGGTAGGGCCTGAAGGGGCCCTGGTGGATGCCGACTACCGGATCAACAACACCGTGATGCGCATCAATCTCCCCCATGCCCTTCCGGCAGGGGGCGTCATGGAGTTGGAGATCGACTGGAACTTCCTGGTTCCGGACCAGGGGCGGGGGGCCAAGGAGCGGCTGACCGACGGCTATATCTATGAGTTGGCCCAGTGGTTCCCCCGCATGAGCGTCTTCGATGACGTGAACGGATGGCATACGGACCAGTTTCTGGGCCGGGGAGAGTTCTACCTGAACTTCGGAAACTACGATGTGAAGATCACCGTCCCCTGGAACCACATCGTGGACGCCACCGGGGAGCTCCAGAACCCGGCGGAGGTCCTCACCCCCACCCAGATTGCCCGGTTGGAGGAAGCCTACCAGTCCGAGGAACCCCGCTTCATCATCCCCGCCGACGAAGTGATGGAGCCCGGCACCCGTCCGGTCCGGGAGGGCATGGTCACCTGGCACTACAGGGCCGAAGACGTCCGGGACTTCGCATGGGTCTCCTCCAAGCTCTTCGTCTGGGACGCCGCGGGCTTCCGGTACAGCCCGGAGCACGAGGTCATCAAGGTCCACTCCCTCTATCCCAGGGAGGCCATGCCCCTCTGGGACAAGGTCTCCACCCGGGCCACCCTCCAGACGCTGAAGACCTACGGCCGACTGGCCTTCGAGTACCCGTATCCCAAGGCCATCAATGTGAACGGACCCCAGGGGGGGATGGAGTACCCCATGGTGGCCTTCTGCGGGGTCCGGCCCCAGCCAGACGGGAGCTACAGCGACGCGGCGGAGCGGGCCCTCATCGGCGTCACGATCCATGAAGTCGGGCACAACTGGTTCCCCATGATCGTGGACTCGGACGAGCGAAAGTGGACGTGGATGGATGAGGGGCTGAACACCTTCCTCCAGTATTACGGCCAACTGGACTACGCCAAGACCTACTGCGGCACCTACTTCACGCAGAACGAGAGCTGCGCCTTCGAGGGTGGTCGAGGCCCGGCCCCGGCCATCGTGGGCTACATGCAGGACCCGGATCAGGTCCCCATCATGACGGAATCGGACCTCATCCATAAGGACTTCGGGAACAACGGGTACTCCAAGCCCGCCACGGGGCTGGTGATGCTCCGGGAGAACATCCTGGAGGAGGGGCCCTTCGACGAGGCCTTCAGCGGCTACGCCCGGAAGTGGATGTTCAAGCAGCCGAAGCCGGCGGACTTCTTCCGCTCCATGGAGGACGGAGCCGGGGAGCACCTGGCCTGGTTCTGGAGAGGCTGGTTCTACACCACCCACGCCAATGACCAGGCCCTGGCGGAGGTCTCCACCCAGCCGGCGGAGGCCCTGATCGGCACCAATGAGCAGGGGCGATACTACCATCGGATCCGCATTGAAAACGAGGGAGGGCTGGTCATGCCCGTGGAGCTGGAGGTGACCTACGCCGACGGCAGCGTGGAGCGCATCGACCTGCCGGTGGACGTCTGGCGCTCCAACGAGCTCTCCTTCACCAAGGGCTTCTTCAGCCACAAGGAGATCCAGAAGGTGGTCCTGGACCCGGAAGAGGCCTACGCCGACATCGACCGCTCCGACAACGTCTGGACGGCGGTACCCGCAGGAACTTGACGCTACGGGGGGGCCGGCGGGCCGGGGATCATCGATTTCGAGCCGCCGAGCCCGCCATCACCCATGAGGACGTGAAATGAGAGCGCTCCTGGGCCTGGTCCTCCTCCCCCTCCTGAATCTTCCGGCCCAGGGTGGGGAGGTTCTTCCGGGCTCCGCCCCGCCCGCGACGATGGAGGGCCGGGTCCCGAAAGAGGGCCCGACATCCGGAATCCCGGAGGTTCTGCCCGTCGCCCACGATCTGCACGTCAGCTACGGGAATCTCGGAGTGGAGGGCTCCCTCGCTCTCCTCCAGCTCCGGATCTTCAAGGACGACCTGGAGGAAGCTCTGGAGCGCCTCTCCGGCCGGGACGACCTCCTCATGGAGGTGAGCCCGGAGATGGACGCCCTCTTTCTGAGGTATCTTGAAGCGCGCTTCACCCTGGAAGCGGGAGGAGACGCCCTTTCACCGGTCATCGTGGGCTCGGGCTACGACGAGCTGGACCGGGAACCGGTTTGGACCTACCAGATCCGCTTCGATGCTCCGGCTCCTGTCCGGCGGCTACGCATCACCAACACCCTTCTCTTCGAAGTGTTCGACGACCAGCGCAACGTGGTGCGGGTGGTGGAGTTCCCGGACGGCCCCCGGAACGCCTACTACTTCGCCCCCGGCGAGGAGACCGTGGAGATCACCTTCGGAGGGTGATCCCCACGCTCCTCGTTCTCAGCTTCTTCAACGGGAGTCCTGGTGCACCATTCCGGGCCCATGCACCGGAATCTCCACCCGGGTGTTCTCCCACTCCATGACCAGGCTGCCCATGCCCTGGCCGTGGGCCTCCCAACGGAAGGTGAGCTGTTCCACCATCTCGTCCGTCGATTCGGCGGGCCGGGTGAAGCTTCCCACCTCGGCGGCCCTGACGTCGGCGTCGATGGGCACGCCCCAGCGCTCGTGGTTGGAGTTCAGGAAGAAGGTCCACTCCTCTTCCCCCGGAACGGCGTAGATGGAGTAGCTCCCCGGCTCCAGATCCACACCGCCCACCTCGGCGGCGAAGGGGAGATGGATGGCGGTGGCCTCGTTGGCCCCCAACCGCCAGGGCTGGCCGAAGGGCACCAGATCTCCCATGACGGTCCGTCCCCTGGCCGAAGGACGCCCGTAGCAGATCATGGCCTCCCGGTCATCGATGCTGAAGACGGTGTGCCCCAGCGGGCTGGGACGCTGCGACGCTTCTTCCATGTTGCCCTGGGCCACATAGCATGAGGCCTCCTGGGCCTGGGCCGGCTGGAAGAGAACGGCCAGGGCGGCGGTACCGAAAATCATCATCATGGCGCTGGATACAGGACGCATTGAACCTCCCGGTTTGAAATAGACGGCTTGTTCAGGGAACCAACCGTCTACACCCGGAATGGAAAGGAAGTTCAATCCGGGTCCAGGCGTCCAACTCCGTCAGCCTGCTCGGACGAGTCAGGGCAGCCACATGCCGAACAGCGTAGCGTACATCATCCGGTAGATGTCGGTGTTGTCCACGCTCAGGGGCAGGAGCTCGGCGTTCAGGCCATGGGCTCTGGCCAGGATTCCACCCAGATTGTCATCCAGGGAGGCCCAGGCGATGCCGAAGGGCCAACGCTCACCCCTACGGTCCGGCATGGACATGAAGGGCTGCGTCCCGGTTCCGGACACCCCGTCCAGGGGGGCGCCGTTCCGTGTGGTCGGGGGGAGCACCTTGAAGGCCACGCCGGGCGAGGCGTCCCGGATGGGAAACACCTGCATGCCTCCGGCGTCGCTGTCCGCCGCCGTGATGAGAAGGGTCTCGGGATTCCGGTCGATGAAGTCCAGGGCCACCCCCAGGGCCTCGTCGGCCCGGGAGAGGGCCGTGAGGGTTCCCACCGCGTTGTTGTTGTTGGCGAAATTGTCGGACCCTTCTTCCTCCACCACCAGGAGGAACCGGTCGCCCCGGGCCTCCAGCAGGCGAAGGGCCGCCTCCGTCATCTCCGCCAGGGTGGGAGAAAGCGGCTCGTAGAGAGGGAGGTCCGCCTCCCTCAGGTACTCCTCCGTATCGTCCAGAAAGGTGTGGTAGGGGGCGAAGACCCCCAGGACCTTCCGGGCATCCGAGGGCAGGCCCAGCAGCTCCTCCCGGGTGTAGACCACCTCGTAGCCGAGCTCCCGGGCCCGCTGGATGAGGTTCAAACCGTCTTTCCGGGTTCCCTCGAAGCCGTGGTACCCGAAGACGCCCTCCGGAAGGAGAAGTTCCTCTCCGCCGCTCAAGATGATGTCGGTGCCGCTCTCCACGATCTGGAGGGAGATGGTATCCGGAAGCTGCCGGCTCGGAGCGCTGGCGGCAAAGACGCCGGTGCCCGGCTCGGCGATGTGGCCCGAGTTCACCAGAGCCGTGGCCAGGCCGGCCCCCCTGGCCTCCATGAGGATGCTGAAGGGCTTCCCGGAAAGGGAGGTCAGAGGCTCGGTCCCATCCATTCCGTAGGAATCCCAGTCCACCTTCACCCCGTAGGCATGGGAGGTGGCCCCGCCGTGAGAGGTGGCCCCCATGGAGTTCTTCATGTGGCCCCGGTAGACCCCCATATGGCCCATGCGGTCCCAGTTCAGGGCTCCGTCGGGCCCCACCGTGAAGACCCTGGCCGCCCCCCAGGCCGACACGCTGGCGCCGTCCGGGTGGATGAAGACGGCGCTGCCCTTCCGGGGAGCCTCCCGGCTGTTCTGTGCATGGATGGCCACCGGGAATGTTCCCCCTCCCAGGAGGGCCAACGCCAGGAGACTCACTGAGTATCTGCGTTCAAGTTTCACGCTCGTTTCCCCTCGTTCCTTGCTCGCACCCGGAACCCCATGCAATTTCGGGCCTATCCGGGCATCAAGCGCCCATGGAAATGACCCCGAGAGGCCAAAATGTTCCACTCAGGATTCAACCTTCCTCTGAGCATTCTGGCTCAGATACAGTGGGATGTCGATCCCGTCATCTTTCAGCTGGGCCCCCTCCCCCTCCGATGGTATTCCCTGGGGTGGCTCCTGGCCTTCGGTGTGGGATTCTACATCGTCCGTGGAATGTACCTGAGAGAAGAAAAACCGGAGCAGGACCTGGACACCCTCCTGCTCTACATGATGCTCGGGGCAATGATCGGCGCCCGGTTGGGGCATGTGCTCTTCTATCGGCCCGACTATTACTTTTCACACCCCGTGGAGATCATCGCCGTGTGGAAGGGCCTGCGGGGCCTGGCCAGCCACGGGGGCGCCCTGGGGATCATGGTTGCCCTCTACTTCTACTCCCGAAGCCGGCCGGACCAGCCCTGGCTCTGGGTCCTGGACCGTGTCGTTGTGCCCACCGCCCTGGGAGGGATGTTCATTCGCCTGGGAAACCTCATGAACTCCGAGATCCTGGGCGTCCCCACAGACGTCCCCTGGGCCTTCAGCTTCTCGCGGGTCGACGGCGTTCCCCGTCATCCGGCCCAGCTCTATGAGGCTGTGGCCTACGGCGTCATCTTCGTCTTTCTCATGGGATTGTACCGCAAGCGAGGCCCTTCCCTTCCCCACGGAACCCTGTTGGGAATCTTCCTGGCCCTGGTCTTTTCGGCCCGCTTCGTCATCGAGTTCGTGAAGGAGCGCCACGTACCCTTCGAGGCCGGGCTTCCCCTGAGCATGGGACAGATCCTGAGCATCCCCCTGGTCCTCCTGGGTCTGGCCCTCGTCTGGCGGGCGGGCGCCCGGGACAGCAAGGGCTGACGGGGACGCATGAGGCCGAGGCCGGGAGAAGTGTCGTGAGAGGGGAAATCCGGGTTCCCTCCTTGCCGGGGTTCCAGACGGTGGACCATCCCGGCGCCAGGGTTCTGGCCCGGCGGGAGGCGGTGGCCTGGGCTCGATACGTCCTGGAGGGAGGAGAAACCCTTCATGAAAACGCAGCCCGGGACCGGGACGCCTTTCAGCTGCCCGGAAGGGCGCCGGTCTGGGTCGTCCCCGGAAACACACCCGCCGAATCGACTGGGGCAGAACGGCAACTCCGAACCCGATGGGCCGTCCGCCACTTCACCAGGGGCGGTCGGATCTTTCCCGCGGTCCTGGGCGACCGGTTCTTTCGCTTCAGGGAGCTCCGTCCCGTGGTGGAGATCCGGATCAGCGAGGGAGCCCGAGCCCGGGGTATCCCGACGCCGCGCATCGTGGCGGCAGGGGTGTACGAAGCAGGCTTCTTCTACCGGGCCGATCTGGTGACGGCCTTCGTGCCCGACACGGAGAACCTGGCGGAGACCCTCTTCGACACCCGGCGAAAGGGAGCCGGCGGGGCCTCCGAGCGTTTGGACGCGTTGAACGCCACCGGAGCCCTTCTCCGGGTCATGTCCGGAGCAGGCCTTCAGCACCGGGACCTCAATGCCGGAAACATCCTTCTCCAGTGGACGGGGACCTCGCCCTCGGCCCACATCCTGGACCTGGACCGCTCCCGGCTCCTTCCCGAGGGAAGCCCGGCCCGTATCCGGCCCATGCTCCGGCGCCTCTCCCGCTCCCTCCGGAAGTGGGAAGGGCGGACGGGACTTCGTCTGACGGATCGGGAATGGCAGACCCTGGACACCGCCACCATGGGATAGGGAAAGGCGTGGCCCGCCCGGCTAGGCTTCGGGGGTGGGTTCCTCCTCTTCCTCTTCCATCCCCTCCTGGCGAACCAGGCCCAGGATGGCTGCCTGGGGCACCACCAGGTACTTCTCACCCTCGAAGGTGATCTCCACGGCAGCCTTCCGGAAGAAGATGGCAAAGTCTCCCATCTCGGCCTGGACAGGGAGATAGCGAGGCTCCCCGGACGCGATCTTCCAGGGCTCGTCATCCAGCTCCGCCGGCGCCCCGATGGGGGTGCCGGGGCCCACTGCCACCACCCGCCCGGTCTGGACGGCCTGGTTGTCCACAGCCGTGGCCGGAAGGTAGAGGCCGACCTTGGTCCGGTCCTCTCCTTCGCCGGGCTTCACCAGGACCCGATCTCCCACCACGATCAACCGCTTCATCGCTGCCATTCGACTCTCCTCCTGGCTGGAATATGCCATGATTCCGGGCCGATCCCAAGGGGGAACGCCGGGAGACGCCGCCCCCGGAGGAAAGCGCTGGAGCCTGTCCCGGGAGTGGGGCCAGCGGAGTCACTCGGGCAGGCTCCTAGAAATGCACCCGGTACATGAACCGGATCTCCCGGCCCGGCAGAGGGGCCAGCTCCTTGAGGAAGGAGGTATGATTCCGGGCCTCCTCATTCGTGAGATTCGAACCCCTCACCACGAAGTCATGGGTGACCCGGCCGGTGAAGAGACGAAACCCCACCGACATCCCCAGCATGGAGTACCCGTCCGTCCCTTCTTCCAGAGGACCTACCTGGTCCTGCCGGGTCACGGTGGTGAGGCCCAGGTCGGCCCGGAGGGTGCCGCCGTTATACCGGAGGCGGCTGCCGAAACGGAGGGGGGGAATCCTGGGCAGGGGCTCGTCATTCCGGGTGAGTCGGGCCCGGACATAGTCCCCCCATCCTTCCACCAGCAGGTGGTGCCGGCCTGTATGGACCAGGTCGAACTCTACGCTTCCCTCCCACCCGAGGAAGCGGGCATCCCCCTGGACCGTCCGGAGCAGGGGAAGACCGTCCACCTCCTCTCCGGTGAACTCCTGGTAGATGAACCCGTCGAAGAGGTTCAGGAAGGCCGTGGCCTCCACCCTGAACAGGCCTTCCCTCAGGTGCAGGGTCGCGTCCAGGGAGTGGGCCGTCTCGGGATCCAGGTCCGGGCTTCCGACTTCGTAGGCGAAGGTGGCGGCGTGGGGACCTTCGGAGAAGAGCTCCTCCAGGCTCGGGAGTTTCTGTGAACGGGCCCCGGTCATCGCCAGAGAGACATCGTCCGAGAGGGTCCAGTTGGCGCCGGCAGAGAACGAGAGCCCAGCATGGTCCCGCTTCACCGCTCCGGGCCGGGCCTCGGCCCGCTGGATCTCGGCTCTGGCGCCCAGTTGGAATTTCACCGGGTCCCTCTGGAGATCCTGGAAGAGGAAGCCGGCCAGGTTCAGGGTCTCCGAGGGAGGGACGTAGGCCTCGTCGCCCAGGGCCTCGAAGCTCCTGGCCCCGGCCTGGACGCCGAGGGACCCGTTCAGAAGCTCCACCAGGGAATGGTCGAACACCAACCGGCCCTCCCACTGCTGGTTGGTGAAGCGGGTCCCGATCTCCTGGCCCTCGAATTCGGTATGTTCGTAGTCGGCATAGCCGAATCGTCCCCGCACACCTCGAAGAGAGCCGTCGGAAAAGCGCCAGGCCCCCTCGACGTCCAAACGACGCTGCTCCATGCCGATGACCACCCCGGCCTCCTCCTCCTGGAGCTCGTGGCCCGGTTCCTCCGGGGCTTCTTCCTCGTGGGCCTCATGGCCGTGGCCATGACCGGGAACGCCGTAGTCGTGGTTCAATCCGGAGAGCGCCACTCCCAGGAAGCCATCATCGGCCACCCAGGAGAGCCCCAGGGCACCCCGCTCCGTCTCTACGGCGCTGTTGGGGAGAACCCCGAAGGGCTCCTCCTCCACCTGCTCTTCCCCGTCGTGCTCATGGGCGGCGTACCCGGGAATGGCGTAGTCCCCCGTCTCCCGCCTCAGCCCACTCAGGTGCCAGGCCCAGGAGCCACCACCCCCATCCAGCTGAAGGGAGGCCGTCCGCTCATCCGCGACAGTCCCCGCCAACCCCGTAGCATTCCCCGTGAGGGGCCGCGCCGGGATCTCCCGGGGGATCCGGCCGTCGATGACGTTCACCACCCCACCCATGGCCCCGCTTCCGTAGAGGAGGGTGGCGGGACCGCGAACGATCTCGATGCGCTCGGCGGCCATGGGCTCGATTCCCACGGCGTGGTCCGGTCCCTGGCTGGAGACGTCCCCGCTTCCCACCCCTGACTCCAGGATCCGCACCCGATCCCCTCCCAATCCACGGATGATGGGCCGGCTGGCTCCGGGCCCGTTGTAGGAGGCCGTGACTCCCGGGGTCCCCGCCAGGGTCTCCCCCAGGCTCGCCTCGGCATCCCGGGCCAGGTCCCACCCGGTGAGGGCGGAGGTGGGCTGGTATGTCTCCGACCGTCGAGCCGGGGCGGGGCCCGCCGTGATGACCAGCTCATCCAGGCGGAAGAGAGGGTCCAGCTCCAGGAGGACCGACACCGACTCCCCGTCCCGCAACTGAAATCGCTCCACCGCGTGCCCGAAGCGAGGACTCTGTGCCTCCACCAGATAGCTCCCGGAAGGAACGTTCTGAAAGAGGAACGTACCTGCCGAATCCACCTCCACCCGACGGCCCAGGGACACGATCCGGACGGTGGCGTCCGGAGCCTCGGCTCCGTCGGCCCTCACCACGTTTCCCATGACGGACCCGGTCTCCTGGCCGGACAGGAGCTGCCCCTGTCCAGGAACCAGAAGGAGCCCGAGGGTCCAGAGAATGTGTCGCGATAGGCGTTGTGCTGCGGTCATCGATCTTCTCCCGAACTGGATTTTGACGGATTCCCTTCCGGACGCCCAACTGTCGGAGTCCGGAGAACACCAGGGATGCGGGAGCTTTGGACCGTCCAGGACCCCGTTCCAGGAGCCTGTCCTAGGAAGGTGTCACGAAGAAGCCCCCGGAAGCGGTTCCCGGAGGAGCCCGGGAGAACTTCAGGGACGGAGTGGGAGAAGACACGGGGGAACGGTTGGAGGAAAGCGCCGCACCCGGAAGCCAGAGGTTCGGGGGCGAGGGAGAAGGCGAAACCTCCTCAAGGGCCAGAGGAGCGTGGGTGAGATGGCAGACCAAACAGTGGAGGGAGTCGTCACCGGTCTCCTGGGCGTGGCTGATCTCATGGGCCACAGAGACGCCGAAGAACAGCAGAAGCAAGGCGACGGCTCCCAGCCGACCCCATGCTCTGAAGCCTTCTCTGCTCTCCGCAGTCATGATGCTCCCTGGCACGTTCAACAGTGCGTCAGATCCTGAAAGCAACCGGGGCCCCCGGAGGGCCCGGCATCCGCCCTCGGCACCCCTGTGGATACGGGATACGGCGGGTCCGGGAGTTGAGAACCCGGGGAGGGAGAAAAAGGTCCCAGGGGAGGGAGAAAAGGATTCCAGTGGGGCCCCAACCTCAGAATTCATCCACCGTGTAGCGGTGAAAAACCAGGCGCTCCGACCAGTGGGCCCGGGGGAGGCCCGCCTTGAGCAGGAGCTCCTCCAGAAAGGCGTCGGGCTCCGGCAGATCCTTCCAGACCCGGGGCAGGAAGGTGGAGCGCCTGGGAGGCTCCTCCAGCAACAGCCCGTCCAGCCCGGGCCTCAAGGTCTCCAGGAGATGTTCCCTGCTCTCGACCGCGAGCCGCCGCAGCGGGGTGAGGAGGGAAAGGTGAAGATCCAGCTCCGGGAACACCTCCCGGGTCAGGGGTGGGAACCGCGGGTCCCTGAAGGCGGCGGCATAGGCGTTCTCCGCCACGTCCTCCACCAGGGAGCGCCGGGCCACACAGCTCCCGACGCATCCCCTGAGTCGCCCGCGGAGCTCCAGGGTCACGAAGACGGCCCCCGGGCTCCTCAATGACCTGGGATAGTCTTCCGGGGCCACAGAAAGAGAGCGGTTCTTCTCCAACCCCATGGCGATGGAATCCAGGGCGATCTGCCGGAGCATATGCTTCTCCCCGACGGAAAGACGTCCCTCCACCACCGGAGAGAGTGAGTCCGGCGGAACGGGTCCTGTGGAGGAAGAACACATGGCCGACCCCCTGAAGAACGAAACCCCGGAAAACACAGTAGGCCCGAACTTCACCGGATGCCAGATCCATTCCTTGCCGAGTCATTGTCGAGGCCGAGTCATTGTCGAGCCTCACGGAACCTTATTCAAGCTTCAGGGTTTTTCGCGGGAACTTATTTCAAACTTGATGCGTTCAGGGGGTGAGAACAATGAACAGACACAGGACCCCTGAAGGCGCAGGACCCCTGAAGACGCAGGATCCCTGA
>CAZSDD010000025.1:0-643 GCA_964605505.1 uncultured Gemmatimonadaceae bacterium
CCGGAAGCTGGATGGCCCCCCGCCCGGATAGCCAGGGAGGATCCGCGGCCCGGATAGCCGAAGACGATCCCCTGTGCGGACAGCCAGGGACGATCCCCTGCCCGGGCAGCCGGGAGGATCTGCCAGGAGGTCAAACCAATGGCTGACCGCTAGCGCTAGCGGAAGGGGAAACCCAGGGGAATCTTGATGAGGATCTGATTGTTCGGGTCCGTCGGATCCCCTTCTCCGCCTCCCTCCCCCGGTCCCGTGCTCCCGCCCAGGACCCGGGGGGCAAATACCGCCGCGGCGGCTGATCCCGCCACCAACGCGGCCACTCCCGCAGTCCGCCATCGGTCCAACTGTCGAATTTCCACCGATTCCAGATGCCGGGAGGGAATATGAAGGGTGTCCGTGAATGAAGTGGGGGGGAACCCCTGTCGCTGAATCTGCGACCGGATCAGGAGCTCCACCCCGTTCTCGTCCCATCGGACCAGGGGGCCGTCCACGGATTCCATGTCGGCTCCGAAATATCCCCGGACCTCATTCTGCCCGGCCTCGGTGAGGCGGGCCCGAAGCTGGATACCCGGCGCGGCCGCGCCTCCGGGGGCGGGGACGTAGGGGACGTACCGATAACATCCCGCGTTAGCCACGAGGAGGCCGATCA
>CAZSDD010000025.1:653-34224 GCA_964605505.1 uncultured Gemmatimonadaceae bacterium
GGATTCCATGTCGGCTCCGAAGTATCCCCGGACCTCATTCTGCCCGGCCTCGGTGAGACGGGCCCGAAGCTGAGTGCCGGCCGCGGCCGCGGCCGCGCCTCCGGGGGCGGGGACGTACCGGTAACATCCCGCGTTAGCCACCAGGAGGCCGATCAACGCGAGTGCCGTTCGGAGTCTGAGCATGGATCCCGGAATTTGAATGAACAACTCGCCGTGTTTCCTTCAAAAGACAAGATCGTGTTTCCTTCAAGAGACAAGATAAGGGATGTGTCGAGGGGCAAAAGAGGTCCCCGCCAGGGGGCATCCCAAGAATCCACCCAAGCGTATACCTCGCGTATATATCTGGGCCGATGGCAGTGACCTCCCACCGGACCGAAATTTTCGTGGGGATGCGATTTCCTGGATGGCGGCGTGATACGGGTCCGAGAGCCGGGATCCACATAGAAAATCGTCATTCTCCCATTTGACTTTTCTCCGCACGGGGCCCAGGATGCAAGACCTGTATGTTCTGTGCTGCGACTGGCACGACTTGAATGCGACTGATACGACTTGTCGACGGACGTGACCAGACGCGAGAGGGGCAATGTAATTTTTATGCGGTACCAGAAGTCTGCCGGTCGCCGGATTCCAATTCTTCCAGCCCCTCCGCCCGTTCCTGGTTCATCCCACCCAACCACCCAACCACCCCAAGCAGGAGTAATGCTATGAACGTCCATTCCAGCGTTCGAAATGGAATGGCGGCGTTGGCGAGCTTCGCCTTCCTTTTCTTGATGGCGGTACCGGTTTCCGCTCAAACGGGCCGCGTCTCGGGGCAGGTCATCAACGCAGCCACCGGAGAATCTCTCAGCGGGGCGCAGGTTTTCGTTGAGGGGACCCAGATCGGAACCATGTCCAATCCCCAGGGGCGCTATCTGCTCCTGAACGTTCCCGTGGGTGTGCAGACCGTCGTGGTCCAGCGCCTGGGTCACGCGACGGAGTCGGCCGAGGTGACCGTGGCCGCCGACCAGACGGTGATCCTCGACTTCGAGCTTACCACGGAGGCCATCGCCCTGGACGAGGTGGTGGTGACGGGCACGGCGGGATCGGCCCGGCGGCGTGAGATCGGAAACACCGTCGGCAGCATCACGTCGGCTCAGCTCGAGGCCGAGCCCATCCTCTCCATGTCCGACGTCCTGGCGGCCAAGACCCCGGGGCTCACCGTCACCCAGGGTGGCGGCGCCGTCGGAGCCGGTTCCTCCATGTCCCTCCGGGGCGTGAACTCCCTGGGAGGCTCCACACGGCCGCTCATCTACGTGGACGGCGTGCGCCTGGAGAAGGGCGTCCACCAGAATCCGGACGAGGCCAACAGCCGGGCCACCATGTTCGACGATCTGGACCCGGCCAGCATCGAGCGGATCGAGGTGGTGAAAGGGGCTGCCGCCACCACGCTCTACGGCACCGAAGCGGCCGGCGGCGTCATTCAGGTCTTCACCAAGACCGGAGGCGGAGGCGCCCCGAGTTGGACCATGAGGGTGAACCAGGGCTTCTCCCGCATCGGCCACGTGGGGCCGGAAGAAGACAAGACCGGTCTGTTCGTGAACGACTGCAGCAGCCAACCCGGCTGCCCCCAGGACGGCTCGTGGCTCAGGCTGGGCCATATCCAGGAGTACAACCTCTCGGTCCGGGGCGGCACGGAGGTGGAGTACTACCTTTCCGGGAGCTACGGCGCCCAGGAGGGGAACATCGACCCCCAGGGGGCGGACAACGTCGCCCTCCGCGGAAACTTCCGCTTCGAGCCTCTTCCCAACGTTTCCGTTCGGTGGAACACCATGTTCACCCGCCGCAACATCCGGTGGCTCCCCGACGGGAACAACGCCGAGGGATTTCTGCTGAACGTCATGCGGGGCGAGCTGGATTACACCCCGGGGCATGACGATTCGGCCATCCTGGACTTCGACCTGGACCAGATGATCGATCACTACATCCTGGGGACCAACATCACCTGGACCCCCTCGGCGAGCCTCACCCACCGGTTGAACGTGGGCATGGACTACTCCTCGTCGGACTACCTGGAGGAGCGGCCCTGGGGCTTCTACAGCGCACCCGAAGGGGACCGTGAGAACGATCTGGGCATGGACCGGAACATCACCCTGGACTATGCCGGAAACTGGAGGACGGATCTCCCGGTAGGGGACCTGGCCTCCACCCTCTCCTGGGGCGCCCAGTTCTACGACGAGTTCAGCTGGGGCCTGAACGGCTTCGGCGAGGTCTTCGCCGGGCCCGGCGACAAGCTCATCACCTCCGCCGTCCTCACGCAGGTGTTCGGCGAAACCTATCAGCGGGTCGCCAGCGGCGGCTTCTTCGTCCAGGAGCAGCTGGGATGGAAGGACCGCCTCTTCGTCACCATCGGTGGCCGGTGGGACGGATTCAGCACCTTCGGTGAGGACTTCGGTCTGGCCTTCTATCCCAAGATCTCCGGGGCCTATACCATCTCGGACCACGCGTTCTGGCCCGAGTGGTGGGAGACCATGAAGCTCCGGGCGGCCCTGGGTGAGTCCGGTCGTGCCCCGGGCCCCTTCGCCTCCAAGCGGACCTGGCAATCCACCTCCGGCGACACCCAGCAGCCGGCCGTGATCCTCCGGGAGCTCGGCAACCCCGAGGTGGGTCCCGAAGTGACCCGGGAGTTCGAGCTGGGCTTCGAGGGCTCCATGTTCGAAGGCCGGTTGAGCATGGACTTCACCTACTTCGATCAGCAGACCACCGATGCCCTCCTGAGGCTGGACCGGCCCACCTCCATCGGCACGGAGCAGGCCGTCCTCACCAACCTCGGCCAGGTGGACAACGGCGGGTTCGAGGTTTCGGCCAACGCCCTGGTGATCCAGACGCCCCGGATCTCCTGGAACATCGGCGGAAACTACTACCACGGCGAAAACGAGATCGTCTCCCTGGGCCCGGTGACGGACGAACGCCTCAAGGGCCGTCCGGTGGACGCCCGGTTCGGGGATATCGTCCAGAACCGGGACGAGCTGGGGGCGAGGCCGGTGTTCGCGGAGGAGTACCTGGGGCCGTCCATCCCCACTACCACCTGGGGTATCAACACCGACCTGACCCTCATGCGCAGGCTCACCTTCAGCAGCCGGGGAGAGTTCCAGGGCGGCCACTACCGGCAGTCCGGGACGGCCCGGCAGAACGTGCGCCGGGAGAACTGGGCGCCCTGCCAGTACGTCTTCGACGCGCTGGACCGTGGGGACGTCTCCAACATCACTGCGGGTGAGCGGGGGCGGTGCGACTACAACCGCGCCTCGTACGGGGAGTGGACCAAGCCCGGGGACTTCTTCCGGCTGCGCTCCCTGGCCCTGAGTTATCGGATGCCGGAACGATTCCTGCCTCCGGCGGCCACGGGCATGACCTTCCGGGTCCAGGCCAGGAACATCTGGACCGTAACGGACTTTCCGGGGATCGACGTGGAGTCCAACGAGGACGGCGCCGCCGGCAGCTTCTACAATCTGGGCCGGGAGTACTACAACATCCCGACGCCTGCGGTGTTCATGGCGAACCTGACCATCAACTTCTGAACCCGCGAACGGAGAGATGAAAATGAGAGATTTACGCATGTTCCGCCGCGGGGCGCGGGCGTTTCTGACGACGCTTTTCCTCCTCACGGCTGGATGCGGAGACATATTCGACATCGAGAACCCGGGGCAGATTCTGGATAGCGACCTGAACGACCCGGATCTGATTTCCATCCTTATCACCGGCCTATCCTCAGACGTCTCGGATTTCATCGACAACCAGGCATTCAATGTGGCCCGCCTCACCGACGAGATGGCCGGCTCCGGGAGCTACACCGCCACCGGGACCTTCCGACGGGGCTACGCTGACCAGGACCTGTCCAATGCGCCCTGGGAGCAGGCTCACGAGGCCCGCTGGATGGCCGAGCTCCACATCGAGCGGATCCAGGATCTCCTGGAGCCCAGCGACTTCCAGAACAGCCCCCAGGTGGCCCGGGCCTACATCATGGAGGGCATCGCCCACAGGAGCCTTGGGGAAAGCTACTGCCGGGTGGTCTACTCGGAGCCGGAAGGGACTGAGTACGGCACCATCCAGCCCAAGTCCGAGGCGTTCAACCGGGCCGTGACGGCCTTCCAGAACGCTCTGAGCCACGCGTCCACGAGCCCCGAGTTCCAGATGGCCGCCCACGCCGGGCTGGCCTCCGTGTACCTGGCCCTGGACGACTGGGCCAATGCCGTCCAAGAGGCCGGCCAGGTGGACGACGATTTCGAGCTGGTCACCTACTACGACTACAATGACGACTCGAACATCGTCTACGTGGAGACCTTCCAGCGTCCGGAGATTTCAGCCTTCGGGACCCTTGCCGGAGGCTTCGATCCGCCGGACCCCCGGGCGCCCTTCACGAAGTGCAACGAGACCGGCACCTGCCAGGCGGAGCAGGGGGCCGACGGCCAGACCTTCCACTGGCGCCAGGAGAAGTATCCCGATTACGGGAGCGACATCCCCACCCTCACGGGCAAGGAAGCCCGCCTCATCGAGGCTGAGGCTGCCCTCCGGAACGGAGACCTGGCGGAGTTCACGGCCCAGATCAACCGGGTCCGGGATCTTTACGATCTTCCCCACATCGCCGAGCCCGCCAGCGCCGGTGCCCTGGAATACCCCAACGCCTACGACGACGCCTGGTCCATCCTGGACGCCGAGCGTCACCTGACCTTCTGGTTGGAGGGTCGCAGGCTGTGGGATCTGCACCGGTGGGACCATCCCTTCCTGGACGGGGGCGAGGTGGTGTGGCCCTCGGATCCGCAACGGGATTCCTGCTTGCCCATTCCTTCGGGCGAGTGCCGGTACAATCCCAACTTCACCTGCGAGGAGGCCATGGTGGGGACGGCCCCCGGCCACTGAGGCCGCCTCGCTTCGAGTTCCCCGAACACCCGGCCCCCATCGCTTCGGCGGTGGGGGCCGGGTTCTTCCGAACGTTCGGAAATCTGGATGACGTCACGGTCCGGGCCTACCTTGGATCACGTCACGGTCCGGGCCTACCTTGGACCAGCCCGGCCCGTCCCATTTCCTCTCAGGTCCTCCCAGGTGTCGCCATGAAACAGCATGCCCTCATCGTTTTTCTGGCCCTCCTTCTTCCGGCTCTCCTCCTCCCGGCCTGCGCCATGAAGCAGGACACGGGCCCCCGGCGCTCCACCAATGTGCTCACGGCCGACGAGATCGCCGATTTACCGGTGACCACAGCCCTGGAAGCCGTGGAGAGGGCCCGGCCCCAGTGGCTGCGGACCAGGTCCTCCCCCACCTTCGAAAGTCCTGAGCCGGCCTACCCCGTGTTGTATCTGGACGGTGTCCGGATGGGAGGCGTATCGGAGCTGCGAACGGTGGACGCCGAATCGGTGGAGCGGATGGAGTACCTCCATCCTTCCGACGCCACGAACCGGTTCGGAACGGATCACACCGGCGGCGCCATCCTGGTCACGACCCGCTGAGCAGGCCGGGATTCTATCTGCGGGGATCCCCGTACCGCCAGATGGCGTTCAGCCAGTTCTTCTCCGTGGGATCCAGGGAGAGGGCCTCCTCGTATTCCATGATGGCCTGATCCCGCTGGTGCAAAAAGAGAAGCACGTCCCCGTTGATGCTGTAGTGGACGGCCCGGAACCGCTTCTGGATCCGTTCCTCGGTAGCGGCGGCCTCTTCCTCCGTCTCTCCCATGTTCGCCACCCGGGGAAGCACGCTTTCCCTGTTCTCCCTGAAGCTCAGGAGGTTCCTCACCCGATAACGGTCCGACACGAAGTAGGCCATGGCGGGGGTGAACTCCAGGTAGGGGTGATTGTCCGTGTTCAGCGGGATGTCCCCTACGTACCCGGCCAGCGCCTCCCCTCCCATGATGAAGTTGCCCAGAAAGTCGATGGGATCGGTGATGTTCACGTATTCCAGGTCCTCCCGGACCCCCGGGATGGCGAACTTCTCCTCCAGGCCGGCGTAGTCGATGGCCAGCTCCTCCCTGGATCCCATGAGGACCACGTTCTGACGCAGCGGGGTGAACCAGAGGGAGGAGTGGGGGAAGACGGAGAGAAAACTCCTGGCCGTCATCCGGACTTCGGCGTCCGACAGCAGGTGGAAGGGGATCCACTGCACCGCCAGGCCGTCTCCGGAGAGCCGCTCCCGCAGGAGCTCGTAGAAGTCCACGGAATACAGGCTGCCGTTTCCGGCCATCTTCGGGGACGTGGCGTCGATGGAGATGACGTCGTACTCCCGGTCCGTGACGAGCATGTGGTTGCGGCCGTCGCCCATGATGAGGTTGAACCCGGGCTCCTGGAGGACGCCGTGGTTCACGTCCGGGAACCAGAAGGCGGCCCTGGGCACGGCCGGGACCAGCTCCACGCAGTCCACCGCCTCCACCGGGTGCTGCAGGGAACCCCAGGAAGTGCCTCCGGCTCCGAAGCCCACGATGCCCACCCGGGGTGAGGATACCGGGCTCAAGAGGAGGGGGAAGTGGGCCAGGGCCTTCTGGGCGTCGTGATATTCCAGGGGGGTGCCGGCCACCGGGAACCCATTGATGCTGATGATCCTGTCCCCGTAGATGTCCTCGTAGACCTTCACCGTGCCGCCGATTCCCTCCTCGTAGGAGAGGATCCGCTCCGTTTCCAGCCTCTCGTAATGGGAGGTCAGCGGAACGGCGCCCTTCTGCACGTAGACGGCACCAAAGCCCAGGACCACCAGGCTCAATCCTCCGATGGCGGCCAATCTCACCCGGGGCCCCAGGGACGGCTCGTAGAAGATGAGAACCCCGCCGATGAGGATGTTGACGGCGGCCATGAGGAGGATGCCGTTCTGCACCCCGATGAGGGGAATCAGGGCGAACCCGGCGAGGAGGGAGCCCAGGACGCCGCCGATGGTGTTCACGGCATAGAGGTCTCCCAGGGCCGTGCCCACACGCTTCACCTCCCTGGCGTAGAGCTTGCCCGCCAGGGGAAAGGCCATCCCCATGAAAAGGGTGGGCAGGAGCATCACCGACAGGCTGTTGACGAACCGCAGCCCCATCCACTTCCAGGGCAGCATGGCGTCCACGGAGGCGTCCGCCATCCGCTCGAAGACCGGCGTTGAATGGTTCAGGATGGGGATGGCCAGCACGGCGAATACGCCGATGAGGATCTCCGTGAGACCCAGCCAGCCCAGGAGCCTCTTCCCCCTGTCGACGAAAGGGGCGATGACGAGGCTGCCCAGGGCGATGCCCAGAAGAAAGGCCGTGAGGATCGTGGTGAAAGCGTGTGTGGAGTTGTCCAGGAAGAACACCAGGCCCCGGGTCCAGAACACCTCATAGCCCAGGGCGCAGAACCCCGAGAGCCCGATGGCCCACAGGGTGAGGGCAGGGGCGTGGGGAAGGGAGGGCCCTTCGGGAGCCGGTGCCGTTGGCTGCGGCTCCTCTTTTGCGGACTCCCCATCCGGCCCCTGGGCCGTTTCCGGAAGAGGTCCGGCCCTCCGGTGCAGGAGGAAGGCCACGGCGGCGATGAGAAGGTTCAGGGCACCGGCCAGATAGGTGGCTTCCCTCACGCCCAGGAAGAGGATGAGAAAGAACCCCGCGGACAGGGTGCCGACGACGGCGCCGAAGGTGTTGAGGGAGTAGAGACGGCCCACGTGCCATCCCAGGGACTCCCTCCTCCCCTTTTCCACGAAGAACTTGACGATCACCGGCAGGGTTCCACCCATGAGAATCGCCGGCAGGACCAGAACCAGGAAGGAGAGGGCGAACCGGATCAGGCTGATGCCGTAGAATCCGATGTCGAACTGCCTGGAGACAGCCACGTAGATGGCGGTGACGCCTGCGAGCAGGAAGGGCATGAGAAAGGCGAAGAGAGCGACACCTGCTTCCAGGACGGCATAGATCAGGAGGGGTCTCCTGCTCCTGTCCACAACCCTTCCGAAATAGGCGCCTCCCAGGGCGAGGCCGGTGAAGAAGGAGGCAAGGATGGTGCTGGTGGCGAACGCCGTGGCCCCGAACACCAGGGTGAGCATCCGCATCCAGGCGACCTCGTAGATCAGACCGCAGGCTCCCGAGAGGAAGAACAACAACAGGATAGTGAAACGGAGCCCCCCCTGAGGAGAGGGATCGGCGTGGTTTCGAACTGGGAAATGAGGGTTCATGCCCCTGTCCTTCCTTGTTTCCCTGGATGCGACAAAAAGCTGCGCCCTTCCGGAGTCCTGGCCCGGCGAGCCCCGGCCGTCCCTGGAGGGCCGCCGGAAGCGCTTCGGGCTTCGGACAGAACGATGGTAGGGATGGGGCACCGGCCTGTCCAGACGGGGGAACCGGCCTTCTGCGGAATGTCTTGCCCAACCCCCGGCCTTTCCCATAGACTCCCTCTCCTTCGTACTCAAGTGGTTCCGGGGCGCCGTGTCCGGGAATCACCCGCCCTTGAAGAAGAAGCGAGGAATGGATCCACTCATCGTCGTAATCGCCCTGGGCGGGAACGCCCTCCTCCAGCGGGGAGAGCCGGTATCCGCCGAGGCTCAGCGAAAGAACATGCGGACCGCCGGGGCCGCCATCGCCGAGGTAGCCCGGGAGCACCACGTGGTCCTGACCCATGGAAACGGTCCCCAGGTGGGCCTTCTGGCCCTTCAGGAAGCGTCCTACTCCGACATCTTTCAGAACCCCCTGGACGTCCTGGGAGCCGAGACCGAGGGGATGATCGGGTACCTCATCGAGCAGGAGCTCTCCAACCGGCTTCCCGGGCGGGAAATCCTCACCATCCTGACCCGGGTGGAGGTGGACCCGGAGGACCCGGCCTTCCAGAATCCCACCAAGCCCATCGGGCCCGTCTTCGAGCCTGAAGAGGCCAGGCGCATGGCGGAGCTGAAAGGGTGGAGCCTGGCTCCCGACGGGGACGGGCTCCGACGGGTGGTGCCGTCTCCCCTCCCCATGGAGATCATCCCGGCCAGGATCTTCCGGCGCCTCCTGGTCCGGGGGGTCCTGGTGGTCTGCGCCGGCGGCGGCGGGATCCCCGTCATGAGGGACGAAGAGAAGGGATGGATGGGAATCGAGGCCGTCATCGACAAGGACCGGACGGCTTCCCTCCTGGGGCGGCAGGTGGGGGCCGACGCCCTGATCATGCTCACCGACGTGCCCGCCGTCCAGGCGGGATTCGGGACCCCGGAGGCCCGGGACCTGAGGCGGACGACGCCTTCGGAGCTGAAGGCCATGGCCCACGAGTTCCCTCCGGGATCCATGGGCCCCAAGATCTCCTCCGCCGTGGAGTTTGTGGAGGAGACCGGCGGCTTCGCGGCCATCGGCTCCCTGAAGGACGCTCCCGCCATCGTGCGGCAGGAGGCCGGGACCATCGTGGTGCCGGACTGAAGGAAAGGGCCGGTGGAATCGCTCCACCGGCCCGTTTCCCTTCCCGGATCCGCCCTCCCTCCGGGTTCGCCCCTTCTTCCGGGTCCCGCCCGTTCTTTCCGGTCCCGCCCGGTCTTCCGGGTTCTACCCTGTCCTTAGACTTTCAGCAGATCCTTGGGAAAGGGCATCTTCCGGACCCGGACCCCCGTGGCGGCGAAGACGGCGTTGGCCACCGCCGGGGGCGGCGGCGGTACCGGGGGCTCTCCCACCCCGCCGGGCCGCTCCATGGTCTCCACGAAGTGGACCTCGAACTCCGGGGTCTCGGCCATGGTCAGCAGGGGATAGTCGTGGAAGTTGCTCTCCACCGCCGCTCCGTTCCGGATGGTGACTTCCGACTTCAGGGCCTGGGTGAGGGCGATGATGGCGCCTCCCTCGATCTGCCTGACCACGGAGTTGGGATTGGTGATGATTCCGTGATCCGACGCGCTGACGATCCGGTCCACCTGCACGGTCCCGTCCTCCAGGACCGTCACCTCCGCCACCATGGCCAGGTACCCCTGGAAGCAGAACCAGGAGGCCATCCCCTGCCCCTGGCGCTCGCCCATGGGCCTTCCCCAGTCGGCCTTTTCGGCCGCCATCTCCAGGCAGTTCAGGAGCCTGGGGTTGGTGTCCTTCATGAGGTGGCGCCGATACTCCAGAGAGTCCCTGCCGGCGGCGTGGGCGCACTCGTCGATGAAGCTCTCCACGGCAAAAGCCAGATGGGGATGGGCCACAGACCGGAGGGGCCCCAGGGGAATGCCCCAGTCCTCCAGCGCCTGGTCCACCAGATAGTTGGGAAAGTGATAGTTGGGGTTCTCCGCGCCCCCTGTCATGAGGCCCCCCGGGGTGGGGCCCGTCACCCGGTGATGCCAGGCCACGGGCCATCCGTCGGCGTCCAGCCCGGCCTTCAGGATCTGGAAGGCCTGGGGCCGATAGGTTCCGTGGCGGGTGGTGTCCTCCCTGGTGAAGACGGTCTGGACCGGCACGTCCTTTTCCATGGCCACCTGGGTGGCGATGGTGGCGTCGTCCGGGCTGAGGCGTCGCCCGAAGGCCCCTCCGATGAGAAGGGAGTTGAGGATGACCTGTCCGGGTTCCAATCCGGCGGCCTCCGCCGCGGCCCTCTGGGCTGACGTGGCGCTCTGGGTGGGGACCCACACCTCCAGCTCGTTCCCCCGGAAGTGTGCCGTGGCGTTCAGGGGCTCCATGGGAGCGTGATCCAGAAATCCCGTCTCGAATTCGGCTTCCAGGGTCCGGGCGGCGCCCTCCATGGCGCCGGGCACGTCCCCCACCTCCTTCACCACCTCCACGTCGCCCTGGGCCAGCTCCCGGCACCGGGCCCACAGGCTCTCGGTGTTCTGCCAGGTATTGGGACCCTCGTCGAATTCCACCGTCAGGGCCTGACGGCCCTGGATGGCCGACCAGGTGTCGGTGGCGTAGACCGCCACTCCGGCGGGGACCTCCTTCACGTCCACGACCCCGGGTACGGCCAGTGCCTCCGAAGCGTCGAAGCTCCGGACGCTCCCCTGAAATTGAGGCGGACGGGCCACCACCGCATAGAGCATGTCCGGAAGCTTGAAATCGTATCCGAAGACCGTCTTTCCGGTGACCTTGTCCGGGAGGTCCAGTCGATGGGTGGACTTCCAGAGGAAGGTATACTCGCTGGAGTCCTTCAGGGGCGGATCGTCGGGGACATGAAGGGAAGCGGCCTCCTCCGCCAACTCGCCGTACCCGAAAACCCTGCCGGATCCGGCGTGATGGATGGCGTGGTTGTCAACGGCACACTCTTCCAGAGGCACGTCCCACCGATCGGCTGCGGCCTGACGGAGCATCTCCCGGGCCTGGGCCGAGGCTGTCCTGATGGGATCCCATCCCAGCCGGATGGTGGTGCTTCCCCCGGTGGAGATCGTGCGGACCCAGGTGGAGGGATCCGTGGGAACCGGCTCCCAGACCATCTTCTCCCAATCGGCGCTGAGCTCCTCGCAGACCATCTTCAGGAAGCCCGTGGCGCTGCCCTGGCCCATCTCGTGCTCGTCGAAGACGACATGAACGAGCCCCTCCGGGTCGATCCGGATCCAGGCATTCGGCTCCAGATCTTTTCGGGCCATGGCCTCCGCCGTCAGTTCGTTTCCAAAGGGAATGTGGAAAGCCACCACCAGACCGGTGCCGGCCACTCCGGTGGTTCTCAGGAAGTCCCGGCGGTTGAGATCTCTCGCGCTCATCAGAATTCTCCCCTCTCCACCCTGCGGATGGCTTTCTTGACGCGGGGATAGGTGCCGCACCGGCAGAGGTTCCCGTCGAAGTACTCGTCCATCTCCTCATCCGTGGGATGGGGGTTTCGCTCCAGGAGGGCCGCAGCCTGCATCAGATACCCGGGATGGCAGTAGCCGCACTGTGGGGTCTGCTCCGCCAGCCAGGCCTTTTGAAGGGGATGATCCCCGTTGGGGGACAAGCCTTCGATGGTGGTGACGGCCCGATCTCCCACGTCCTTCACCGGGGTCGCGCAGGAACGGACAGGCTCTCCGTCCAGGTGGACGGCGCAGGAGCCGCAGAAGGCGATTCCGCAGGAGTACTTGGTGCCGGTCAGGTTCAAGTGGTCCCGGAGCACCCAGAGCAGCGGCATGTCCGGGGGCACGTCAACGGTCTGTGACTTTCCGTTGACCCGAAGATTGAAGACGGCCATACAGAGTATCCTCCATCAGGCATCAGAGTGGGCAGCTTCGACATAAAATGGGGGGCTACGGAAGAATTTGCGAGAAGAGATCATTCAGGCGTATCCCCTTTCTGAGCGAAACCCTCGGGTCAGCGGATCAGGGTATCGTGCCGCTGGGCTCGGGCGTCGGCCGAATCGGCGGCACGGAGGGCCTTTCCCACAACTCCCGCACCGGGGACGGGCATGGTGCTGATGAGGCTGTCCTTCTGCCTCCGGCTGAGGGTGTCCACCGCTTCGTCTCCCGCCTCACCGCCTTCACCCCCGCAACCTCCGGAGCCCACGGATAGAAGGAGAAGGATCGAAAACGACAGGCCGGCCCTCATGGCCCGGCGAGCCCCCCCGGTTTCTTTCGGATTCGGCATCTCAGTCCCTGTCTTTCAGCTTCCGGTCCAGGAAATCCGCGGCTTCCCGGAAGGCGGCGAGCCAGTTCCCGTGAAGAAGGAAGCCGTGGACCTCGTCGGGAAAGACCAGCTCCTCAAACTCCACTCCCCGTTCCTGGAGGGCGACAGCCAGATCAACGGATTCGCTGAAAGGGACGTTCCGGTCATCATCCCCGTGGATCAGGAGAACGGGAGACTCCCAGCTGTCGACGTCGGCCATGGGAGAGGAGCGGAACGCCAGCTCGGCAAACTCCGGATGCTCCACCGTACGGTAGGAGGGCACAAAGTTCCGGATGACCACGTTCCAGTCGTGGACCCCGTGCACGTCCACTCCCGCGGCGAAGAGGTCCGACGCCCGGGCCAACCCGAGAGCCGTCAGGTACCCGCCGTAGGATCCGCCCCAGAGCCCGATGGCCTCGGGATCCACGTCGTCCCGATGCCGGAGAAAAAGGCCCGCCCCCAGGACATCGTTGAACTCGCTGGCCCCCGCGGCTCCGTATTCCAGGGCCTCCCGGAACTCCATTCCGTACCCGGTGCCGCTCCGGTAGTTGACGCTCAGGACCACGTACCCCTGGCTGGCCATGTACTGATTGAAGGCGTAGGCGTTGTGATAATAGCCCCGGTGGTGAAAGCCCAGGAGCATCTGCCTCCGGGACCCTCCGTGGAAGAAGAGGAGGGCCGGATGCCGCTGCCCCTGGTCGGATCGGGGGGGGAGAAAGAGCTGGCCGTGAATGGCCATCCCGTCGGCGGCGGCGAACACGACCTGCCGGGGCTCCACCAGCTCGTCCACGGGGAATCGGTCCCAGGCCCCGGCGGGGAGGAGGCGGGTTCGACTGCCGGAGGCTTCCAGGACTTCTGCCCGGGCGGGTGTGGTGGCCCCCGAGGCCAGGAAAGCCACCCCTCCCCGTTGGTCCAGAGAGACCGGGGACCACTCGATCCCGTCCCCGGGGGTCAGGAGCTCCGGAGACCCACCGGCTACCGCCACCCGCCAGATGTGCTGCCGGTCGATGTCGTCCTGGTTCGACGAGTAGAGGATGTCACGGCCCCCGGCGGCGAGAGACACGTACTGGACCTCGAAGAGGCCGGGTGTCAGGTCCGTGGCCCGACCCCCGGCCGCGGGAACCGAATAGAGGCCCAGCCACCCGTCTCCCTCCCAGGGAAAGACGATGCGGTCCCCGGCCCCCCAGAAGAGCTGGCTGGACGCAGACACCCCGTGGAATGCGCTCCCGGGGCCCTCCGGCGCCTCCCATACGGTCCGTCCCTCCCCCGTCTCCACGTTCACCATGCGGATGGACCAGGGCAGGGCTTCCCGGACCGGCGTAAAGGGAAGGTTCCGCTCTTCCCCCGGTGCCCGGATGTGGGCGATGGCGTTACCGTCGGGGCTCCAAATCGGATTCTGATCCCGGTTCAGGGAAGAGTCCAGATATCGGATCCTCTCGCCTTCCAGCTCCAGCACGCCGACGAAGGAATGGTCCCCCCGGCTGCTGACGAAGGCCAGGCGACGGCCGGAAGGGGACCACTGGAGGCTGCCGGGGCTCCCCCGGACGGACGCCACCTGCCTGGCTTCTTCTCCTTCGGCAAGGGGAAGGAGACACAGGGTGCCTCCGCTCCGGGTCACGGCCACCGTCGTCCCATCCGGTGAAAGGGTCGCCCCGTTTCCACTGCCCAGCTTCCGGGGCTCCCCTCCTTCGGTGTCCACCACCCAGAGAGCCTGCTCCACCTCGGAGGTCAGGGAGCGGGGATTGGGAATCTCTCCCCGGGAATTGGGCCCGCCCCCGCGAACGAAGATGATCCTGGATCCGTCGGGGGTGAGAATGAGGCCGGACAATGCCTGGCCATCGTCCCCGGCGTAGGAGGTGATCTGCCGGGGTTCATCCCAGTCCGCGGCCCTGGCCCAGATATTCCGGGCCCCTTCATCGTTGTAGACCCAGGCCACCATCCCCGCCTCGGGCGAGGAAGTCAGGCCCTCGGCGAAGGGAGCGCTCAGGACCTCCTGGAGGGTGAAGCCCTCCTGGGCGTCCAGGGGAAGAGCGAGGCCCTTTGGGGTCAACCCCGACAGCACGAACAGGAGCAACCACACGGGCCATCGCCTCGGACGGGAGCCCGACGGAAGTGAGACGGCGGCAATTGCAGAACGGCGCATTTCGGGGGTCTCCGTTGGGGGCCTTCCTTTTGCCCGGTTCAGCCTCTCAGCTCCGGAGTGTAGCCGGCGCCTCTGATGGCGGTCATGACGGCATCGGAGCTCAGGTCACCATGGGACTTCACCGTCACGATCTTGTCGTCCAGCGAAATATCCACCTCCGCCACTCCGGGGACCGTCTCCAACTCCTTCTTGATGGTGTCCACGCAGTGGCCGCAGGACATGTCCGAAACATACAGATGCATCTCTGGCAAAGACATTCTTCTCCACCCTTTCAGATCAAATTTCCGATCAAAAAAACCAGACTCGCCACGGGGTATCAGGAAGCGATACCGTACCTGGCTGCGTATACCATCGCATCCACGAACCGGTCCAATTCCTCCTTGGATGTGTAGACGGAAGCTGTCACCCGGAGTCCCTCGAACTCGGGATGCTTGATGGCCACGCTGATGATCTTGTGCCGCTGCCAGAGCCAGTTGTTCAGGGCCGAGGTGTCCACTCCCTCCAGTTGAACGTTGCCGATGCCGCAGGAAAATGCCGGGTCCAGGCTGGTGTTCATGAGGAACCGGTCGTGCTCCAGGAGGGCGGTGGCCCAATAATCACGAAGGTGACGGAGCCTGGCTTCCTTCCGCCTGCTCCCCATTCCCTGATGAAAGGTCAGGGCCTCTCCGATGGCCAGGTAGGGCGCTGCCGGGTGCGTGCCGATCTCCTCGTATTTCCGGATGTCGTTGTCCATCCGCTCCGGGGCCGCCATGAGGGGCCAGAGGCCGGGAATCCTGTCTCGCTTCACAAAGAGAAGGCCGGTGCCGTGTGGAGCGAAGAGCCACTTGTGGAGAGAGGTGGCATAGTAGTCCACCCCCAGGTCCGAGAGCTGAAAATCGAAGTGAGCCAGGGCGTGAGCGCCGTCCACGATGACGGGAATGCCGTGGCGGCGCCCGAGCTCCCCCAGCGCTCTGACGGGAAAGATCTGCCCCGTGAGGTTGATGACGTGGCAGCAGAGGATCATCCTGGTCCGGGGGGTTATGGCCTCCTCGAATCTGCGGACCACCTCGGCGGGGTTCTCCGACGGCACGGGAATCCGGACCTGTTTGAGGACGATCCCCTCCCGGCGTTCCCGCTGCCGGAAGGTCGTGATCATCCGGGGGTAATCCTGGGTGGTGGTAAGAACCTCGTCTCCACTGTTCAGATCCAGGCCGAACTGGCAGGTCTGGAGGCCCTCGGAGGCGTTCCGGACAAAGGCCACCTCCTCCGCATCCACTCCCCACTCCCGGGCCATCCGTTGCCGGACTCCCTCCCGCTGGGGTTCCTGGATCTGCCACATGTAGTAGGTGGGGGCCCGGTTGGAGAGGTCCAGCTGGCGCTTATGGGCCTCCTGGACCCAGGCCGGGGATGGGCTCACTCCGCCGTTGTTCAGGTTGATGAGGCTCCGGTCCACCGTGAAGGCCCGTTGAACCTCCGCCCAGAAATCCTCGTCGGCGGCCACTTCCTGCGGTGTCCCGGGATGGGCTGCCAGTTCCCTGGCGATTTCCCTCCCTTCACCGGACAGGATGGATGGAAGGAGAGCCTGCCCCGCCACGGCGGCGGCGGTGGGATAGGCCAATGTACCCAGGAACTCACGACGGCTGGACATGGACAGAAACTCCCCCTGGGGTGGGCGATCAACTCTGGCGGGAACTTCATGTTGCGACGTGTGGGGCCGGA
Organism: uncultured Gemmatimonadaceae bacterium; assembly: GCA_964605505.1. Taxonomy (GTDB): domain Bacteria; phylum Gemmatimonadota; class Gemmatimonadetes; order Longimicrobiales; family Gaopeijiaceae; genus CAZSDD01. Next base: position 16,943 of record CAZSDD010000025.1, read on the forward strand.
CCGACGACCCTGCTGCAGAATACGGCCCCAACGCCTTCCTGTCACCCCGGAGGCCGGGAGATTTTGGCGGCGGCGGAACACGGCTTTCCTGACGATCCCGCCTGACGATCCCGTGGCTTGCGGGAAAATGGGAAAGCAACATCTTGGTGCTTCCGGTGTTCTTCAGGGGGAACGTTTCAAGGGGCCTGGCGGAGGCACAGGGCGAGCCGCGTTACTCGAACAGGCTTCCAGGAGGGGCGGCAGGGTTCGCCCTTCCTTTTTCTTTCGAACCCTTTCGAACGTCAGGCCTCGGTCCCTCGGGGCAACGGTCGAGGACGCTTTTGATGCAGATCCACAGGGGATTTCCAGGTCTTCTTCTCATACTTCTTCTGGGCACCTTCCTTCCTGCCGGTCTCCATGAGGTCCGGGGCCAACAGCCCGACACGCTCAGGGTCGACACGGCCGGGACGCCCGTCTACGAGGTCCAGGGCCTGACCATCGTGGTTCCCCGGCCCGTTTCCACTACCGGTGGCGCCAGCGCCGTGGAGGTGAACCTGGACTCCCTCATGGTCGCTCCCGCCCCCACCCTGGCGCAGGTGCTGCGAGAGATGCCGCTGATCCAGATCCGGCGAAACTCCCGGGGCGAGGCCCAACCCGCGCTCCGGGGCGGGGAGGACCGGCAGATCGCCGTGCTGGTGGACGGCGTGCCCCTGACCCTCGGATGGGACGCCCGAACGGACCTCTCCATCATTCCCCTGACGGCGGCTCAGAATCTGAATCTGATCCGGGGTCTGTCATCGGTATTGCACGGCCCGAATGTCCTGGGGGGAGTGGTGGAGATCGATGTGGCCCGGGGCTCGGAGCGCCAGAGGCCTCCCCGCCCCCTTCAGCTGGATCTGGGCATGGACCACACCGGGGCCCGAACGCTCGGGATCAGCGGCGGCACTTTTCTGGAGTCCGGAGACGGGAGCTGGATATTGAGGGGCGGAGTGGGTCATCAGGCCCGGAACGGTTTCCTTCTCCCTGACGGGGACTGGGACCAGGAGGGTCTGGAGCCCGGGCTGCTGCGGGACGGCCAGGACGCTGATCTTCGGCTGAATACCGATATGGAGCGGTTCGACGGCTTCGTTTCGGCTCGGTACCTCGCGGACTCGGGCCGATGGTTGAGCTTCTCGGCCATGGGATTCGAGGGAGAGCGGGGGGTGGCCCCGGAAGCCCACGTGGATGATCCACGGCTCTGGCGATACCCGTCGCAGAATCGCTTCGTTACCGCCGTGACCGCGGGAACGGGACAGCGTGCCACAGCCTGGGGGGAAGGGGACCTGGAGATGACCCTGGGAGCGGATCTGGGCTCCACGGAGATCGACCAGTACGCCACGCCATCCTACCAGGAGGTGATCGGCGGGGAGTCGGCCGATGACCGGACCTACACGCTTCGGCTGATGGGAGATCATTCCCTGGGATCCAGGGCGGAGATCCGGGGTGCCCTCACCTACGCCGACGTGAGCCACGACGAGGTCCTGGGCGGGGAGGAGAAGAACCAGTACCGGCAGCGTCTCTGGAGCCTGGGTACGGAGGCGGAGTGGGTATTCGAGGGGAGAGGGGGAAGAGAGGGGCCGGGAGGTTCCCGGTTTTCCCTGGGCCTGGCCCTGGACGGAGCCGACACCCCCGAGACAGCGGGCAAGCCCGACCTGGGGAGGCTCTGGGACTGGGGTGGACGAGTGGGGGCCACGACACTCCTGATGGGAGACCGGCTCCTCCTTCACGGCGCCGCAAGCCGCCGGACACGGTTCCCGGCCCTCCGGGAGCTCTATTCGGGAGCCCTGGGAAGGTTTGTGCCGAATCCGGAGCTCCGGCCGGAGGTTCTGACGGGAGGGGAAGTGGGTTTCACCTTCCGGAGGCCGGAGACGGAGATCCAGGCCGTGGGCTTCCACCAGCGCCTCACCGACGGCATTGTCCGCTCCTCCGTGGCGACTCCGGAGGGAAAGAAATACAAGCGGATCAACGAGGACGAGATCCGAAGCAGCGGCCTGGAGCTCCTGGCCTCCAGCTCCCTGGGGCCCGTGGCCGTGAGCGGAGACCTGACCCTCCAGCGGGTCAGGGGCATCGCGCCGGACGGAGAGGAGAAGAAGCTGGAGTATGAGCCGGAGATCATGGGCCGGTTCTCCGCGTCCCTTCCTCTCTGGACGGGGTTCCGGGGCACGGCCACTACCCGGTTCGTGGGTCGGCAGTACTGCGAGAATCCGGAACTGGGAGGGTTGGAGCCCTTCGACGGGAGTGGACACCTGGACCTGAGACTGCACCGCGTTTTCGACCTGATCATGGGCCCCTTCAGGCGGGTGGACGGGGAGGTCCGCCTGGACAACGCCACCGATGCCGTCGTCATGGATCAGTGCGGTCTCCCTCAGCCCGGGAGGACCCTCCGGATTCAACTCAGGGTCTGGTAGGGTCCGGCAACCCCCGTTTGATGCAGGCTCTTTACGCGCTACTTTCCTTCGAGCTTTGGGAAGCCCAGGGAGAGGGGCTGCCCCCCCGTTGGGGCAAACCCTGTCCGAGCCAATCGATCTCCACGGACCCCAGCCCCATGATTCGAGTCACCTTCCTCGGCACGGCAGCCTCCCGCCCCACGGTGGGCAGGAACGTCAGCGGCATCGCCCTGCAGAGAGAGGGTGATCACATGCTCTTCGATTGCGGGGAGGGGACCCAGCGCCAGATGATGCGGTACGGGACGGGCTTCGCTGTCCGCTCCATCTTTGTGACGCACCTCCACGCGGATCACTTTCTCGGAATCATCGGTCTGCTTCGTACCATGGGACTTCAGGGACGGGAGGAGCCGCTTTTTCTGTACGGTCCAAGAGGAGGGGGAAAGGTCCTGGAGGCGGCCACAAGCCTGGGGAATGATCGTGCCCAGTTCCCGGTCCGGATCCAGGAGCTGGAGCCGGGGGAGAGGGTCGGGTACGGGGAGTACGAGGTGGGCGCCTTCGCCGTCCAGCACGGTACGCAGGCTCTGGGGTACGTCCTCAGGGAAAAACCCCGGCTGGGGCGGTTCGACGTGGAGAGGGCCCGGGTCCTGAACGTCCCGGAGGGGCCCCTCTTCGGGAGGCTCCACCGGGGAGAGGATGTGGAGGTGAACGGGCGGGTCATACGAGCGGAAGACGTGGTGGGCCCGCCCCGCCCCGGCCGCCTGTTGGCCTATAGCGGGGACACCCGGCCGGCTTCCACCACTGCGGAGGCGGCGGCCGGCGCCGACCTCCTCATCCACGAAGCCACCTTCGCCGAGGAAGAGGCCCAACGGGCGCGGGAGACCTATCACTCCACGGCGAGGGGGGCGGCCCTCCTGGCCAGGGAGGCCCGGGTCCAACGCCTGATCCTGACGCACGTTTCGGCCCGCTACGCAGAGAACCCGTCTCCCCTGCTGGAAGAAGCCAGGGCAGCGTTTCCGGAAACCAGCGTGGCCCGGGACGGCATGACGCTGGAGCTGGGATACCCACAGGAGAACGAGGAGGAGGACGCCGGTGGATGACTTTTTCTCTCCCCGAGGCCGGGATCTGCCGGGCGACCCGCAGGGCACCGTCCATCTGGACCCTCTTCTGGAGCGGCGCCTGGAACGGAGGCCCTGGGAAGTCCGGTCGGCGCAGTGGCGAGCCTGGTCCCTGGCGGAGATGGCTTTTGGAGAGGGCGTAACGGTGACTCTGGCAGGGCAGGGGGGGTACGATACCTTTCGGGGTATCCTGAACCTTTCCGTCCCTTTCCGCAGCATGGAGGATCATCGGTCAAGAGAGGCCATCTTCCTGGCCTGGGCCCATGACGACCCGGTCCTTTCCCGTGTTCCCCTCGTCTTCATCTTTCATCCGGACCCGGTTCCGGCCGTCTGAGACTTCCGTGTCTGTTTCCTTTTCCCGGATTACCCTGGTGGGAGTGGGGCTCATGGGCGGATCGCTGGCCCGGGGGCTGAAGGGCCTCCCGGCTCCCCCGGAGATCCACGGGGTCGACAAGGATCCCCTGGAGCTCCGCCGGGCCATGGAGGCCGGGGTCCTGGACCACGCCGCCGGGCCCGAAGAACCGCTTCCCCGGGGACAGGATCTGGTGGTGTACGCAACGCCCATAGGAACGGCCCTGGCCCTCATGGAACGACACGGGAGCCAGTTGGAACCCGAGGCCCTGGTCACCGATATGGTCAGCCTCAAGCTTCCCCTCCAGGAGCAGGCCCGGAGGCTGGGCCTTGAAGATCGGTATGTCGGCAGCCACCCCATGGTGGGTGGAACCGGATCCGGCTTCGAATTCGCACGGGACACTCTCTTTTCAGGGGCCAGGGTCTGGGTGGTCCCCGGTGAGGCCGAGGAGTCGGCGGTGGAGCGAGTGGAGGCATTCTGGACCGTCCTGGGAGCGCAGCCCGCCCGGATTCCGGCCCTCCGGCACGACGAGGAGATGGCATGGGTCAGCCATCTTCCCCAGCTCACCAGCAACGCCCTGGCCCTGGCCCTTCGAGAAAGAGACCTCATGCCGGAGGTCCTGGGGACCGGAGCCCTGGACATGACCCGCCTGGCTGGCAGCTCCCCGGAGATGTGGGAGGAGCTTCTGGCGGCGGCGCCGGAGGGGCTCCTGGAGGCCCTGTCCTCCATGGAAGGGTGGCTTTCCGAGATCCGGAAGCTCCTGGAGGAAGGGCGGACAAGAAGATTGGGGAGCCTTATGGCCGAGACCCGGGCCTGGAGAGAGCGGTCATGAGGATCCGCATTCCCGGAGACAAGTCCATCTCGCAGCGAGGTCTCATCCTCTCGACCCTGGCGTCCGGAGAGAGCCGGCTCAGGGGGCTCCTGGCCGGAGCGGACCCCGCTTCCACTGCCGGGGCTCTTCGAGAGCTGGGAGCGTCCATCCCACCGGTGACCGAATGGGCGGATCCCATTCGGGTGCGGGGTCTGGGGTTCCAGGGCATGCGTGCCCCAAAGGGTCCGCTGGACCTGGAGAACAGCGGAACAGGGGCCCGGCTGCTCATGGGAGTCCTGGCCGGACAGCGCCTGGACGTCGTGGTGACGGGAGACGAGTCGCTTCGAAGCCGGCCCATGATGCGCATCACCTCTCCCCTTTCTCAAATGGGGGCCGGGTTCCGGTTCCTGGAAGCGGAGGGACGGCTGCCTGTTCAGGTCCGGGGAGGTGACCTTCGGGAGATGGACTACGTGTTGCCGGTGGCCAGCGCCCAGGTCAAGAGCTCGATCCTCCTGGCGGGGCTCGTGGCTGGAGTGCCGGTGTCTCTGGAAGAGCCCGGCCGTTCCAGGAATCACACGGAATCCATGCTCCGGGCCGCCGGCGTTTCCATCGTCTGCGAGGCCGCCGGCACCGGATGGAAGGTTTCGGTGACAGCCCCCCCGAAAAAGATCGATCCCCTGGATCTTGAAATCCCGGGAGACTTTTCTTCGGCAGCCTTCCTCCTGGTCCTGGGGCTTCTGGCTCCCGCCGGTTCCCCCCTGGTCCTGGAGGGGGTGGGCCTGAACCCGACACGGGCCGGCCTACTCCCGGTGCTGGAGCGGATGGGTGCCCGGATCCCTGTCGAAGGCCTCCGGGGCCAGGAGCAGGGAGAGCCGCTGGGAGATCTGGTGGTGGAGCCCGCCGAGCTGGCAGGCACCCGGGTGGAGGGCCGTGAGATCCCCGGACTGATCGACGAGATCCCTGTCCTGGCCGTGGCAGCCTCCCGGGCCCGGGGTCGAACCGTCATCTCCGGGGCGGCAGAGCTCAGGGTCAAGGAGACGGACCGGATTCGGGCCCTGGTGGAGAACTTCAGGGCTCTGGGTGTGGAGGTGGAGGAGCGGGAGGACGGTCTCGAGATCCAGGGCAGCGGCGCGCCGCTGGAGGGGCGGGTGGAGAGCTTCGGGGACCATCGCATCGCCATGGCTTTCGGTGTGCTGGGCGCCCTGCCGGGGAATCGCATCCAGGTCCTTGGCAGGGAGGTGGTGGGTGTGAGCTTCCCGGGATTCTGGAATCTGCTGGAGAAGGTGAAAGCCCGATGAAGGAAATGAGGAGAGCCTCCCCGAACCCGGGAAGGGGCAGCGGAGACCGGATGCTTCCCGTCATCACCCTGGATGGCCCCGCCGGGTCCGGAAAATCCTCCACGGCTCGGGAGGTGGCCAGACGCCTGTCCTTTCTGCACCTGGATTCCGGCGCCCTGTACAGGGCCCTGACGTTCGCTCTCCTCTCGTCGGAGATCCCGGAGGAGGAGTGGTCGGAGCTTACTCCCCAGGAGTTGGATCGCTTTCCCATCCGGCTCCGACGAACCCCGGATGGCCTCGTGGTCCATCTCGGGGATCGCGTCCTGGTGGATGAGCTTCGAAGCCCCGACGTGACGGATCGGGTTTCTCCCCTCTCCGCCCTCCCGGCCGTCCGGAGCTGGCTTCTGGAGGTTCAACGCAGGGCAGGGGAGGAAGGGGGTCTGGTGGCGGACGGGCGGGACATGGGGACGGTGGTGTTCCCTGATGCGGAAGTGAAGATCTTTCTTACGGCGAAGCTGGAAGAGCGGGCGAGGCGGAGGTTCCTGGAACGGGAGGGCCGGGATCCCACAGGCCGGGAATTGGCTGCGGAAGAGGATAAGATCCGGACCAGGGACACCCGGGACGCGGCCCGGGCCGTGGCGCCCCTGAAGAAACCCCGGGAAGCCCTGGAGGTGGACACGACGGGCCTGACCTTCGACGAGCAGGTACAGGTAATCGTCGATCATATCAAAGTCTTGACCTGACATCAGTTTCCGGATAGGATGAAGAGCTTTCCACTTTGCGATTTTGGGTAACTTTATCCTTTCGTCGCGAGGTCTGTCACAGGAACGAAGGGCGTCGAGGCCAACCTCGGGCCTTTCTTCATTTCAACCCGACCTGTCAGAGGGCCGGCATGAGAGGTCCACCGTGGGGAGAGCCCCACGATGGAGATGAAACCATGAGCGAATCCACCAAGGACGAAACCCTCAACCCCAGCCCCGATTCCAACCCGCAGGATCAGGAACCGGTTGAGCCCCCCACCAACGAATCCCCCGAAGCGGAATCCGACAAGGCCCGGGAGCCTCAGGGTGAGGCCGGCGACGAGCCCCGGGGCGACTCCGATGCTCCGGAAGCCTCCACGGAAGCCGCGGTCCCCGCTTCTTCCGAAGAGCAGCCTGCCGATGAGCCGGAAGCTTCTCTCGAGGAGAAGCCCACGGGTGAGTCGGAAACGGTCTCCGAGGCGGCTTCGGAAACCGAAGCCGAGGAGCCTCCTCCGGAGGAGGAACCGGCAGCGCCGGCTCCGGAAGAAAAAGGGAGTGAAAAGGTCGAGAGGACCCCTGCGGCTCTGAATCCCCGGGCGTCCGCTCCCCTGGCCATGGGCGATCTCTACTCGGATCCCTACGGGGAAGAGGAGTTCGATCTTTCACGGGGAGATTTCGAAGCCCTTCTCTCCGAGCACCAGGATGCCATCGGTGAGGTGAAGGAAGGGGAGATCGTGAAGGCGAAGGTCCTCCGGGTCACGGACTCGTCCGTCATCCTGGACTTCGGCTTCAAGAGCGAGGGTTCCGTCTCCAAGGATGAGTTCAAGGACGCCGACGCCATCGCGGAGGGGGACGAAGTCGAGGTCCTCCTGGAGAGTTTGGAGAACGAAGACGGTGTGGTGGTTCTTTCCAAGAAGAAGGCCGACTTCCTCCGGGTCTGGGAGAAGATCCGGGAGGCCCACGAGGCCGACCGGCCCGTGGAGGGCACACTGGTCCGGAAGATCAAGGGCGGTGTGACGGTGGACATCATGGGGGTGGACGCCTTTCTCCCGGGCTCCCAGATCGCCCTCCGGCGGGTGCCCAACATCGAGGATCTCCTGGGGCAGGCCTACGACTTCAAGATCATCAAGCTCAACAAACGGCGCCGGAACATCGTCGTGTCCCGCCGGGTCATCCTGGAGGGAGAGCGGGAGAAGAAGCGGGCCACTCTGGTCAAAGAGCTCCTGGTGGGTCAGGTCCGGGAAGGAACCGTCAAGAACATCACCGACTTCGGTGCCTTCATCGACCTGGGCGGCCTGGACGGGCTTCTCCACATCACTGACATGTCCTGGGGCCGCGTGGGGCACCCTTCCGAGGTCGTGGACATCGGCAGCAAGCTGGACGTGAAGGTCCTGGACGTGGACTGGAACCGGGAGCGGATTTCCCTGGGGCTCAAGCAGCTCCTGCCCTATCCCTGGACGGACATCGACAAGAAGTATCCCGTGGGCGTCAGGGTGCGGGGCAAGGTGGTTTCCATCACGAACTACGGCGCCTTCGTGGAGTTGGAGAAGGGTGTGGAGGGCCTGGTCCACATTTCCGAGATGTCCTGGACCCGGAACGTCCGCCATCCTTCAAAGCTGGTTTCCATCGGAGACGAGATCGAGGCCGTGGTCCTGAAGGTGGACACCCAGGACGAGAAGATCTCCCTGGGAATGAAACAGATCGAGGAGGACCCGTGGCTGGCTCTGCCCATGAAATACCCCACGGGCACGAAGCTGGACGGAACGGTGAGGAACCTCACCTCCTTCGGCGCCTTCGTTGAGATCGAGCCGGGAATCGACGGCCTGGTCCACGTGTCCGACATGAGCTGGACCCGGAGGGTGGAGCATCCCTCCGAGGTTCTCCAGAAGGGCCAGGAAGTTCAGGTCATGGTCCTTGACGTGGACGCCGAGAACAAGCGGATCTCCCTGGGACTCAAGCAGCTTCAGGATGATCCCTGGCCTGCCATATCCGAGCGGTTCGCTCCGGGAGTGGAAACGGAAGGACACGTCACGAGGGTCCAGGACAAGGGCATCGTGGTGGATCTGGGCGACGATATCGAGGGCTTCGTCCCCGGCTCACACTCCGGCATAGACAACCCGGAGCAGCTCGAGATGTACTACGAGGCCGGGGACCCCGTTTCGCTGAAGGTCCTGGAGTCGGATGCCTCGAACCGGCGTATCGTCCTGGAGATCACGTCCACTCCGGAGATGAAGCCGCCCAAGCCCGAGGAGGTCCCGGAGGCCGAGGCCGAGGAACCGGCTGAGGCGGAGGAAGAGGCGACCGGGGATGAAGCCGAAGCCGTGGAAGCCTCCGAGCCCGAAGAGAAGCCCGAGGCGGAGGCGGAGGCCGAGGAACCGGCTGAGGCGGAGGAAGAGGCGACCGGGGATGAAGTCGAAGTCGTGGAAGCCTCCGAGCCCGAAGAGAAGCCCGAGGAGGAGGCGGAAGCCGAGGAGGCCCCTGAAGCCCCTGAAGCCGTGGAAGAGGCGGAAGAGGCTCCTGAAGCCGAAGAGGTGAAGGAAGAAGCCCCGGAGGCAGAGGCTCAGGAAGAAGCCCCGGAGGCAGAGGCTCAGGAAGAGGCTTCGGAGGAGGAAGAAAAGGCTCCCGAGGCTGAGGCCGAGGTAGAAGAGGAGCCCGCCGCCGAGGAGGACGAAGAGCCGAAGGAAAAGGCCTGATCTCCGGAGAGAACGTGATCCGCTGGGTCCTGAACCTTTCCACGGCCGGGATTCGCCCGGAGGCGGCCCGCCTCCGGGCGCTTCTTGTCTCGATTCTCCTGGCCCTGGCTCTGATCCCCTCGGGATGCGCACCGGCGGGGCCGCTTCCGGAGATTCCCCAGCCCGCCGGGCCACCCGTGCCGCCCATCCTGGAGGGGGAACTGTCCCGCTCCGAGACCCGGGAGGGGGCCGCTCTTCTCGTGGCGGCTCAGGATTCCCTCTTTGCCGGGGCGTCTTCTTCGGCCCTGGAGGCTGCCGAACGGGTCATCCGGGATTTTCCCGAGCTTCCGGGCGCCGGTCTGGCCCTCTGGATCCAGGCCCGGGCCCACGAGGCCATGGGTCGGCCCGGCGCGGCCTCCGAGGCCGCGGAGCGCTTCCTCCGGCTTCTGGATCCGGCACATCCTCTTGTCCCTCCCGCGATCCTCCTGAAGGCCCGGAACCTTGACGAGGCTGGATCGGAAACAGCCGCCCTGGATGAGATCCTGACGCTGCCCCCGGCAACGCCGGACAGCATCCTGTCGCAAGGCCGTGATCTCCTGCGGGTGCTCATCCCCTCCCTTTCCTTCCGGGATCTGGACGAGCGAACGCGGACCCTGCCGGCGGGGCACCCCCTCCGGGGCCTCATGGCCACCGAACTGGCCGTGGCCCTCTACCGCCGCGGAGACGAGGCGGAAGCCCTCCAGTGGGGCCGGGCTGCCCTCCAGGAGGGGTTGGAGCCCAGGGAGGAAAGACTGGCGGAAGGAGTGGTGGAGGGGCGCCTGGAAGAAGTTCTGGGTCTTCCGGTGACGTTGGGCATGGTTCTTCCCATGACCGGTGTTTCCCCCGGCCTCCTGCAGTATGGAGAGTGGTTCCATGAAGGCATCCAGGTGGCGCTGGAAGAGTACCGGGAGGAGCTCCCACGGCCGGTGCGGATAGAGACGGTGGATGACGGTGGAGACCCTGCCGGGGCCCGGGCGGCCATCCGGACCCTGCAGGAAGCCGACGCCCTGGCGGCCCTGGGCTTCCTGGGTCAGGAGATTCTCTCCGAGGCGGCCCGGTCCAGGAACGACTCCATGCCCCTTTTTTCCCCCTTCTCCTTCCTTCCCCCGGAAGATGCTTCGGCTGTCTATTCGCTTTCAGGGCCTGATCTCGGCGAGGCCCTTCAGTTGGCCAGGATCGCTCGAGAGCTGGAGTTGGAGACGGTGGCCATCGTCCGCCCCGGCACCAGGGAAGCGGAGGTGAATGCCGACGCCTTCCGTGAGGAGTTTCAGGCCCTGGGGGGACATGTGCCCAGAGAGATCGTTTTTGATTCGGGAGGCACCTTCTTCCAGCCCCAGTTCCAGGAGGTGGAGGAGATCCTGCCCGACGGCATGTTCCTGCCGCTGAGACCCGCCGACATCCAATTGCTTGCCCCGCAGATCACCTTCTATGGGCTGGACACCCTGGGAGTTCAGATTCTGGGGACTTCAGGCTGGACGGATCCCTCGGTGGTCCAGGAGGTGGACTCCCGCCACACCGACGGCGTGGTTGCCGCCACCTCCAGACTCACCCAGGATGAAACCGAGGCCTTCCAGAGATTCAGGGAATCGTATGAGGCCCTCTTTCAAAAAACCCTCCGCAGCGAAGTGCCGGCTTTCGGTTACGATGCGGCGGCCCTCGTCCTGGAGGCCCTGGGAAAACGGCCCCGGAATTCCGAGGAGCTCGTGGCGGCTCTGGAAGGGATCCGTGATCTTCCCGGCGCCACGGGAATCTTCAATGTGGAGGGAGGCAGGGTCACCAGGGAGCCGCTGCTGGTGAGGATCCAGAATCACGAGCTCATCTACATCACTCGTCGAAGGAATCAGGTCGGAATCCAACGAGACTGAATCCCAGGTCAAAGAAACCAGGTGACTTCCCATGTCCATGGAAGAAAAGCTCAAGCGACTCGAGGAGCTGAAGCGGGAGGCGGAGCTGGGGGGAGGAGAAGCACGGCTCAAGGCCCAGCACGAGAAGGGAAAGCTCTCCGCCAGGGAGCGCCTGGAGCTCCTTCTGGACGAAGGTTCCTTCGTAGAGATGGATCGCTTCGTGACTCACCGTTCCACCGACTTCGGCCTGGAAGACAAGAAGATCCTGGGAGACGGAGTCGTGACGGGGTACGGCCGGGTGAACGGTCGCCTGGTCTACGTGTTTTCCCAGGACTTCACCGTGTTCGGAGGGTCCCTCTCCGAGGCACACGCCGAAAAGATCGTAAAGCTCCAGGAGCTGGCCCTGAAGAATGGGGCTCCCATCATTGGCCTGAACGATTCGGGTGGGGCCAGGATCCAGGAGGGGGTGGTCTCCCTGGGCGGGTATGCCGACATCTTTCTCCGGAATACCCTGGCGTCCGGAGTGGTGCCCCAGATCTCCGTGGTTCTGGGCCCCTGTGCCGGCGGAGCCGTCTACTCCCCGGCCATCACCGATTTCATCTTCATGGTTCGGGGAACCTCCTTCATGTTCGTCACGGGCCCCGAAGTGGTGAAGACCGTCACCCACGAGGACGTGGACATGGAGAGCCTCGGAGGCGCCGACATCCACGCCTCCAGATCCGGTGTCTGTCACTTCGCCCACGATTCGGAGCCTGAGGCCCTGGCCGCGGTCCGGGACCTCCTGGGCTTTCTTCCCCAGAACAACGCAGAACCGCCTCCTTTCCGGGCAAACGGGGATCCACTGGACCGCCGGGATGAGAAGTTACTTGAAATCGTACCGGATAACCCCAATCGTCCTTACGACATGCATGATGTAATCGAATGCATCGTGGACGACGGGGAGTTTCTGGAGGTTCACCGGCAATTCGCTCCCAACATCCTCACCGGCTTTTCCCGCCTGGGAGGGCGTCCGGTGGGAATCGTAGCCAATCAGCCTGCCGTCCTGGCCGGGGTTCTGGACATAGATTCCTCCGACAAAGGAGGCCGGTTCGTCCGGTTCTGTGACGCGTTCAACGTTCCCCTCCTGATCCTGGAGGACGTTCCGGGGTTCCTCCCCGGCGTCGGTCAGGAGCATGGAGGCATCATCCGCCACGGAGCCAAGCTCCTCTATGCCCTTTCCGAGGCCACCGTACCCAAGGTCACGGTCATCACCCGGAAGGCCTATGGCGGCGCCTACGACGTCATGAATTCGAAGCACATCCGGGGAGACGTGAACCTGGGCTGGCCCACGGCCGAAATCGCCGTCATGGGGCCGAAGGGGGCAGTGGAGATTCTCTTTCGGAAGGAAATCGCCGCCGCCGAGGACCCGGAAGCGGCCACGGAGGAGAAGATGGCCGAGTACCGGGAACGCTTCGCCCATCCCTACATCGCAGCCGCGAGAGGATACCTGGACGACATCATCGATCCCCGGGACACCCGGCCCCGTCTGATCTCCGCTCTCCAGATGCTGGAGAACAAACGGGACGAGAACCCTTTGAAGAAACACGGGAACATTCCTCTCTGACGTGAACACGTGCGCCTTCTGTGACGCCGACCTGGCTCCGGGACCCCCCTGGGCTCCGGGGAGAGGCCATCGCCTGGCCTACGATCCGCGAAAGGGCAGATTGTGGAACGTCTGCCCGGCCTGCGGCCGTTGGAACATCACTCCCCTCGAAGACCGCTGGGAAACCCTGGAGGCCTGTGAGGCCGCCGTCCACGGGGAGGGCAGGGAAGTCCTGAGGACCCGCCATCTCTCCCTTGTGGCCGTGGCCGAAGGGGAGCTCATCAGGGTTGGCGAGCCGCCCAGACCCGAATTCGTGGACTGGCGTTACGGCCCGGGGCTCCATTCCCGGGGGGAGAGGAGGGGGTTTCTGTCCCGGATCCTCTCCCGCCTCCCGCCCCCCCCGCCGGAAGGGTACGATCCCTACAAGCGAATCCTCACCCAATTCCGGGAAACCCCCTGGATCGCCTCACCCTTTCTGGAGGTTGCGTCCCCCCTCACCTACCTCTTTTCCCAACTGCCCCTGGCGCCTGAATGCCCCTCCTGCCGGAGGCCCCTGGCCCTGAGGCCCTGGGAATTCCAGCATCTTCGGGTCGTGGGAGGTCCCGGAGAGGAGGCCATTCTGGCGGTCTGCGGTTTTTGCCGGGATGAGGTCGCCATCCCTCTCCGCCATGCCCGTCCCACCCTTCGTCTGGCTCTGGGCATGGTGACGCCGCCTCCGGCCCTGCGAACTGAGGCCGCCCGAGCCGCCGAGGTCATGGAAGAGAGCGGAGACTTCCGGGGATTTCTGAGATGGCTTTCCTCCCAGGACCTTACCGTGGGGGAGATGCCTGCTCCCGTGAGAGCGGGGCTGCTCATCGCGTTGGACGAGAGCGCCGAAGCCGAGGCCCTGGAAGCCGAGTGGAGAAAGGCGGAAGAGGTGGCCGCCATCTACGACGGCGAGCTCTCCAGGGTTCCCGGGTTCTCCGAGTTCAAGAACCGGATTCTCCCCTCGGGGTCCTGATAACGGCAACGATTTTCCCCCCCACCCACATCTCAGAAATTGAAGCGGCCCGGAATAACCGTCCGCGGCCAGACAGGAGCCTGCTCCGACGGGGGAAAACGTCCCGGCATCCCGGGCAGTCTCCGCGAGTCCCTTTTCGGGAGTTGAGGAAGATGAAACGGAAAGCCGCTGCGCGGTCGGGTTCCCTCCTGCTTCTCGGTCTTCTCTTCTGCTGGGCCCCGGCCCTCACGGCCCAGGCAGGCTCTGAATCGCTTCAGGCCCGGGAGAGGGCCTGGCGGGAGGCTGAGAGGGGCCCACAGGTCATGGTGAGTCTTCTGTCACGAGCCCGGCTCGGGGTGTCCCTGGATGTGAGGCAGGGCCGGGAGTACGACGAAGACGGTGTCCTGGTAAAAGGCGTCATGGACCACTCTCCCGCAGAGAAGGCTGGGTTGGAGAAAGGAGACATCGTCACCCATCTGGATGGTCGCTCCCTCCTGAGCCCCCTTCCGGAAGACAGGGAGCAGGAGCTGGACGAGTACGCCTCCCTGCCGGTGCAGCGACTCATGGCGCTTGCCCGTGAGCTGGAGGACGGCCAGGAGGTGGAGGTCAGGGTTCTCCGGGACGGAAATGCCCGGACGGTGACGCTTCAGGTGTCTGAAAGGGGAGGTGCCTGGTCGAAGTACGCTCCGGAGGTCTTCTCCGAAGAACGGGTCTTTCGCCTCGATCCGGAGAAGGGCCGCATCTGGACCTTCAGGATGCCCGAGGGCGGGATCCGGGCGCCGGGGCACAGGGACATCCGGATCTTCGGGCCCGGAGCAGACATGGTGCTGGGACTCCGAGGGGCGGCTTCCCACGGTCTTGTCCTGCAGGATCTGACGCGGGAGTTGGGGGAATACTTCGGCACGGAACGGGGCGTCCTGATCCTGGAGGCCCCTGAGGGGTCGGAGCTGGGGCTCCTTCCGGGGGACGTGATCCTGGCCATCGATGGGCGTGAGGTGGGGGATCGGATGGACGTGACCCGGATTCTGGGGTCCTACCGGGGCGGCGAGCCCGTGTCCTTCCTCATCATGCGTCACGGACAGGAAACCCGGGTCCAGGGCACGGCGTAACCCACGAACCCGGGCCCTCGGGCCCCTCTCCGCTTGTGGGGCATCTACGGGCGGACCTACCTTCTCCTGGACATTTTTGCACCATCCTTCCATCCGGACCCAGGAGAACGGAACCGGTGTTCGAAAGCCTCCTCATCGCGAACCGCGGAGAGATCGCGGTTCGCATCGTCCGGGCCTGTCGTGAGATGGGGATCCGGTCCGTCGCCGTCTTTTCCGACGCAGACCGGAGGTCCCTCCACGTCCTGGAGGCCGACGAGGCCTATTGCGTGGGCCCGCCTCCCTCCGCCGATAGCTACCTGAGAGTGGACCGAATCCTGGAGGTGGCCCGGAAGGCCGGCGCCCGGGCCGTACACCCCGGATACGGATTTCTGGCCGAACGGGCCCACTTCAGCGAAGCCGTGGAGGAGGCGGGGCTGGTTTTCGTCGGGCCGAAGCCCGACACCATCCGGGCCATGGGAGACAAGACGGAAGCCCGGCGGCGGATGAAGGAGGCCGGTGTGCCCATCGTGCCCGGCATCAACCGGGCCCTGGCGGATCCCGCCGAAGCGTCGGAGGCCGCCCGGGAGGTGGGGTATCCCGTCCTGTTGAAGGCCGCGGCGGGGGGAGGCGGGAAAGGGATGCGGGTGGTTCAGGGGCCTGGGGAGCTGACCCGCTCCTTCGAGGCCGCGGCCCGGGAGGCCCAGGCTGCCTTCGGCGACGGCGCCGTTTATCTGGAGCGATACCTGGACGCCCCCAGGCACGTGGAGATCCAGGTCATGGGAGACCGTTTCGGAACCGTTCTCCACTTCGGAGAGCGGGAGTGCTCCATCCAGAGGAGGCACCAGAAGCTGCTGGAGGAAGCACCCTCTCCGGTCCTTACCCCCGGGCTCAGGACGGAGATGGGGGAGGCAGCCGTCCGGGCCGCCGAAGCCGTGGACTACCTGGGGGCCGGAACCGTGGAGTTCCTCTTCAAGGACGGGGAGTTCTTCTTTCTGGAGATGAACACCCGGCTCCAGGTGGAGCATCCCGTGACGGAAATGACCTACGGGGTGGACCTGGTGCAGCTTCAGCTCAGGGTGGCGGCGGGGGAGGCCCTGACCCTGGAACAGTCCGAGCTGTCGCCGGTGGGCCATGCCATCGAGTGCCGCATCACCTCCGAGGACCCCTTTCGGGGGTTCTTTCCCTCCACCGGCCGCATCGATTACGTGAAGCTTCCGGGCGGGCCCGGCGTGCGTTGGGACGGGGGCATCCTGCCGGGGCTCGAAGTGGGCCTTCACTACGATCCGCTTCTGGGAAAGCTCATCGTCCACGCCCCGAACCGTGATTCGGCCATCCGCCGAATGATCCGGGCTCTGGACGAGCTTGTGATCCGAGGTGTCCAGACCTGCGGCCCCCTCCAGCGGGGTATCATGGAGGAGGCTGACTTCCAGGCCGGGAATCTCTCCATCCAGTACCTGGAGGATCACCCGGAGCTTCTGCAGGGCAAGGAGGACGAATCTGTTCTCAGGGCAGCCGCTGTGGCGGCGGCCCTCCTGGAAGAAGGGGAACGAGGCCATCTCAGGCTCGAGCCCTCCGGAGGCGGGGCGGACCCGGGCTTTTCGGATTGGAAGCGATCCGGCTGGCCCTTCAGGGGAAGGGGATAGGCGGGTGGGCGGCCAGGGGGAACCCCGCCGGTTCGAAGTGGAAATCCGGAGCATCGGCTCCGGGGGTGTTGGTGTGGGAAGCCTTCCGGATGGACGGGTGGTCTTCGTGCCCCGTACGGCGCCGCAGGATCGGGTTCGGATCTCCCTGACCCGGGAAAAGGAGCGATGGGCCGAGGGGAGGATGGAAGAGCTTCTGGAGCCTTCTCCACACCGCCGGGCTCCTCCCTGTCCGGTCTTTGATCGATGTGGAGGCTGCGCCCTCCAGCACCTGGCGTACCCTGAGCAGCTTCGCTGGAAGGGGCGGATCGTGGGGGACGCTCTTCGACGAATCGGCGGGCACCCGGTAGAGGACCCGGAGGTGGCGCCCTCCCCCCGGGAGCTTCAGTACCGCAACAAGATCTCGCTGACGCTCCGGCGGCTGGCCGGCGACAGGGTGGTGGCCGGATTCCGTGAGCTGGAGCACCCCGGCAGGGTCCTGGACATTCACGGGGAGTGTCTCCTTCCCCGGGAAGGATTGAGGGGCCTCTGGAGTCGTCTGCGCGACGGATGGGGGCCCCGGGCCGCCCGGCTCCCCGAGGGGCGGGAGCTGCGCCTGACCCTCCGCGCCGAGGAAGAGGAAGGAGCCCTCATCATCCATGGCGGCAGGGGGAACGGCGATCCGGATGCCCTCCTGGGAGCTGTGTCGGGACTGGCTTCCATATGGAGAGGCTTGCCGGGAGGCGGGCTCCGGCATCT
>CAZSDD010000026.1:0-22055 GCA_964605505.1 uncultured Gemmatimonadaceae bacterium
CGGGAGGATGGCTCCTTGCCTCCGGCCGCGAAACATGGGTTCAGCGGACGCTTACCGTGCAACGGAGGGATTCCTGTGCGCGTGGCTGTGCTCCTCCGCGACCCCCAAGCCATCCTGAAGCTTCACTCCGCACTGGCCCTGGTGCGGCGGGAGGATTCCCTTCTTGAGCTTCGCCCTCTCGACTCCTGGCAGGAGCTGGAACAGGCTGCCGGCGAAGAGGACTTCCGGGTGGCCTTCGTCCAGCCCGACTTCGGCAACCCCGCTTCGGCTAGGGGGCCCTGCATAAGGGAGCTCGCTCGTCTGGGCAGCCTGAACGACCCGGCCCGGTTCATCCTCTATGCCTGCGGGGACCTCAAACGCTCGGAGACGGTCTCTCTCCTCGCCCAGTTCCGGTTCCCCTTCCTGATCTTCCGGGACTTGGACGACAACCCCAGCTCCCTTCTCCGGATCCTGGCCCGGGCCCAGGTCCGCTGTTGCGTCAGGGAGCGCCTTCGGCCGGACCCGGAGCTTAGCCATCTGGCGGGGTCGGACTTCCTCACCCTCCCCCTGGCGGGATGGCCTCCGCCGGACTCCATCCAGGAGCATGCCCGCCGGGTTGGCCTGAGCCCCAGGAGCCTGTACCGCCGGCACCGGGAGTTGAGGATCCCCACCCCCGACCGTTTGGCCCGGTGGGGCGAGTTGTTCGAGGCCACCGCCCTCTGGCACCTGGGCGTGCGGCCCGTTGGAAGGGTGGCCTTCATCCTCGGGAATAGCGGCGTTCGCTCCATCGAGAGGTTCGGCCGTGGCCTCACGGGGTGGAAGCTGTCTGAGATCTTCGAACCCGAGGCCGAGACGTGGCTCTGGGAAGCCTTCCTGCGGGACCTGGCCGCCTGACGAGACCAGGCCGGAGAGGTTAGATTTAATAGGATCGGAGGCCCGGCATGGAACGTATTGCCCACATCGCCAAGAACCATGATGAGGCTCTCCTGTGGGTGGTCAAGAGAAGCGACCAGGCTATGCCGGTCGGAGAGGAGGTCAGGATATAGACTAAAAACTCTGATGGGTCGTCCTGAGGTCCCAGATCCAGCGTGCGACCATCCAGAAGGACTGTGCGGTCGGGTACCGGCTTGCCAGAATAGACCCTCCGAAGGGCAGGGAACAGCAGGGAGTTGATTTCGCTTTCCACCGCCTTCGCATACTCCACCGCAGGCCCCGAAAAATTCAAGGCCGGATCGTCTTTCCGTGCCCTGAATACTTGTGGGTAGGTCGAGTAGCAACTCGAGCCCCGGAATCCCGAGGGCTTTGACCTTATGCTACAGATCCTGCTACAGACGAGCAGCCGGTGAGGGCCCATGACGGACTAAATTCCCGCATTTTCTCCCTCTCGCCGAACTCGCCACAGCCGCACCATCGAGACTATCCCGAGCAGCGGTCCAATTGCCAACACGGAGTAGGCCACGCCCCAACTGGTGGCATCCACGATCCACGTCATGAGCTGGATAGAGATCCCCGTGAGGGCGAACCCGAGACAGGTCTGGAGGGTGAGCCCAGTTCCTACCGCATCCGCCGGGGCAACTTCGGTGAGAACCGCAGAAAACTGCGCGGAATCAGCAACAATGGTGAATCCCCAGACCAACCCGACGGCGATCGCCAGCACCGGCCAGCGCCCAAGCCACCCGATGGTGAGGGCACAGGATCCGGAGATCACCATCATGATGATGGTCATCCGTTCTCTCCCCCAAAGGTCCGCCCACCGGCCAGCCAGGACAGCGCCAATTCCGCCGGCGGCGATCATCCCGAAGGCCGCGAAATCGGCCGCCCACTCCCGACCGAGAATTGCGAAGAAGAACAGAGACGCCGAAACCCAAGCAGCATACAGCTCCCACATGTGGCCCAGGTACCCCCCGATGGCCAGCCGGGTGGGTCTGTGCCTGAGCACCCGGGGGACCAGATCCCAGGAAAATGGCGCCCGGGCAAAGGGAAAGGGGCCCTCCCGGTAACCCAAAAGGACCAGCAGGCTGCCCAGGAGAGCGGCGCCCGAAGCCCCGGCGACCACCATGTCCAGGGAGAGGGACGGCAGGGCTTTCAGCAGGTAGGGCGATGCCTTACCCACCGTCAGGGCTCCCACCACGGTTCCGATGGCCAGCCCCCGGGCTGAACGGAACCAGGTGGAGATCATCTTCATGGCTGGAGGATAGACTCCGGCCAGAAAAAAGCCCGTGAGGAACCGGGCGATCAGGGCTCCGGCATATCCCGGAGTCCAGAGGAGAAGGAGATTGGCGCCACCCCCCAGAGCCGCGGCGGAGGCAAAAAGACGGCGCGCCGGCAGCAGATCCGCCAGATTCAGGACGGCGACCACCCCGGTCCCGGCCACGAAGCCCAACTGCACCGTGGTGGTGAGCCACCCCACCTGACCGTCGGAGAGCCCCCATAGAACCCGGAGCTCGGGGCCCACGGCGCTGGCGGTGAACCAGAGACTCATCCCCAGGAGCTCCGCCAGGGAGAGGAGCAGGAGAGTCGACCACCTCCCGGGGGCTTGATCCCGGGAGGCGGACCCGGCCCCGGAAGGTACGGATGCCCTCACCGGGGGGGCCGAATCCTCAAGGGTTCCTTCACCGGAAATGGAGTGTGGCCTGCTTCCAGCAACATTCTGCGGAATTCAGCCACCTCCTCGGCCATGAGGCCATTCACCTCGTCGACGACGGTGCGGAGGGCCTCTTCCGCCCGATCCATGGCCAGTCTGTCCGTAGCCGAAGGCCCGCGGGGGGAGCTCTCGAGCCGGGACAGAGCCTGCCTCACGGGCCCGGCCACGGGGTCGCCTCCACAGATTCCCTGGCACGATGGACCCGAGAAGAGCCGCTCCATCGCCCCCTGCAACGTCTCCTCCAGGGATGCTCCTGTATCCCGAAGCTCCGGGGAATCCTCCTCCGAGAGCTGGCCCAGAAGGTGACGCACTCCATCCAGGGCGTCCTCCAGGCGATCCCGGGCTTCCATGCTCAGGCCCCACTGCCACCCTGCCCGCTCCAGGGCGTCCAGTTTGGCCTGTCGTTCCGCCATGGGGATCTCCACCCTCGGGTCCGGGCTGACGGTCAGTGTCGTTTCCGAGAAGGCCCCCACGGCGGAGATCCCGACGGTGTATTCCCCCGGGAGAGCCATGGGGCCGCTGGGAGAGAAAAACCCTTCGCCGGGGTCCGGGAAGTCCATCCGGAGGTCCCACGTGATCCGGTTCAACCCCTTCGTCGCCGGCTCCCTGAGAGAGCGGATCACCTCCCCCTCGGTGTTCGTTACCTCCACCCGGACCGATGAGGCAGAGAAAGAAGGTCCGGCCCAGAAGGAAAGAAGGGCTCCCCGGGGACGGTTTTCTCCGAAGAACATGGCGTGGCCCGTGGAGCGGTATCCGATGCGCTCGGCAATCTCGACCTGCAAGGCCGGCGGCGGGGAAAAGAGGTGGAGGGTAGCTTCCGGCACCTCCGGGTTCCGGGCCAGTTCCCGAAGGGGCCGGATGTCGTCCAGAATGAAGGCCGCCCGGCCGTGGGTGCCGATGACCAGGTCGTGGTCCCGGGGGTGAACCATGACGGCCCGAACCGGCGCCGCCGGAATCCCATGCCGCCAGGGCATCCAGGTGGCCCCTCTGTCCAGGCTGATGAAGAGGCCGAATTCCGTTCCCACGAAGAGGAGCCGGGGTTCTTCAGGATCCTCCTCGATGACGTGCACGAATCCCCGGATATCGCTTGTGCTCAGTGCCACCCAGTCATCCCCGAAGTTCTCCGTCCGGTAGATCCACGGCGTCCAATCGCCCCGGCGGTGGTCCTCGAAGACCACGTACGCCGTAGCGGCGTCATGCTTGGAGGGCTCCACATGGGGTGCCCAGGTTCCTTCCGGAACCCCCGGAATCCGGGACCTGAGATTCTTCCACTCTCCCCCGTCGTTTCGTGTCAACTGGACGTTTCCGTCATCGGTGGTGGCCCAGATGACCCCTTCTTCCAGAGGACTGGGGGCAATGCTGAGGATGGTGGTGTGGTTCTCGGCCCCGGTGGCGTCCAGGGTCAGGCCTCCGCTCCGGTCCTGCCGCTGCTTTTCCGGGTCGTCGGTGGTGAGGTCCGGCGAGATGATCTCCCAGGTCAGGCCTCCGTCCCTGGACCGATGGACGAACTGGCTCCCCAGGTAGATGGTGGTGGAGTCGTGGGGATCCACATTCAGGCCGGCGTTCCAATTGAAGCGGAGGCGCTCGCCCTGAGGGTGGATGGGCTGGATGTTCCGCCGGGTTCCGGTCTCCTTGTCGAACCGCATGAGAGATCCCTGCTGGGACATGCTGTAGCCATAGCGGGGAGACGAGAAGTCAACGAATGAGGCGAAGCCGTCCCCGCCTCCCGTCCGCCGCCAGTGGGCGTTCATGATCCCCCGATCTTCCCAGACCTGGCTCGGACCGAACCAGGAGCCGTTGTCCTGGAGTCCACCGTAGACGTTGAACGGCACGGCCATGTCCACATTGATGTGGTAGAACTGGGCCAACGGGAGGTTTTCGACGAAACGCCAGGCCTGTCCCATATCGTAGGAGATCCCCACTCCTCCATCGTTTCCCATGATCAGGAAACGGGGATCCCGGGGGTGGATCCAGAGCTCGTGGACGTCCCCATGGATGATGGCCGAAGGCACCACGGTCCTGAAGCTCCTTCCCCCGTCCTCGCTCACATCCATGGATCCCGCGAGCCGATAGAGGCGGTTTTCGTTCAGGGGGTCCACCCTGATGTCGGCATAGTAGAAAGGCCGGGGATTGATGCCCCGTGAATCGTTCACCAGACCCCAGGACCGTCCTCCGTCCTCGGATCGGAGCAGGACGTTCCGCTCCGCTTCCACGAGGGCGTAGATGATGTCGGGATTCGAGGGAGCCAGGGCCAGGCCCATCCGCCCCAGATCTCCTTCCGGAAGACCGTCCTCCGGGATCACCCGACGCCAGCTATCCCCTCCGTCGTAGGTGATGTAAAGGCCGCTCCCCGGCCCTCCGGACCTGAAGGTCCAGGGTTGCCGCCGAAAGTCCCACAGGGCCGCCAGGAGCTTGTCCGGATTGGAAGGATCCATGACCAGGTCTCCCACGCCCGTTCCCCCATCCACGAACAGGATCTTCTCCCAACTCTCTCCCCCGTCCCGGCTCCTGTAGACGCCCCGGCTCTCTCCGTCACTCCAGGCCGGCCCCATGACACCGGCGTAGACCACATCCGGATCACGGGGGTGCGGGATCACCCGGTGAATGCGCTCCGAGTCCTCCAGTCCCAGAAGAGTCCAGCTGTCCCCTCCGTCCAGGCTCCGGTAGATTCCGGCCCCCACCCCCACGCTGTTCCGGGGATTTCCCTCGCCCGTCCCCACCCAGATCAGATCCGGGTTCACCGGGGACACGGCCACGGAGCCGATGCCCAGGACAGGCTGGTCATCGAAGACCGGAACCCATTGGATGCCTCCGTCCATGGAACGCCAGAGACCGCCGGTGCTGGCCCCTACGAAGATGATGTTCCGATCCGACGGATCCACGTCCACGGCCGCAACTCTCCCACTCATTCCCGCAGGCCCTATGCTCCTCGCCTCCATGGCCCGGAAAGCGTCCGGACCGAGCTGTGCCCCCGCTTCCGATGGAATCGCCGCCAGAATCCCCACCAGGAGACCCAGGCCCACCCCCGGCCCTCTCTTACGATACGCTCCGAACGTTCTCGTCATGATGGTGCTCCCTCGGCTTTTGCGGGAATCATCTTTGTGTCCCCTTCGGCGGGGTCCGCCGACAACCTCCTCAAGGCGTCCGATCCATCTTCGTCCGGAAGACCAGCGAGACCTCGGCCACAGGGGGCACCTGCCCCGACTCCCCTGCCCTTCTCAGGTCCTCGAAGGGCCCGGTGAGAAGGCCGTTCAGAATGGATACCCCTCTTTCCATCGTCTCAGCCATGCGGGAGAGATCGATGCGCTGGGCCTCCGTGGGTGCGTCCCGGGTGGCCCCCAATGAGGCCACGCCCCTGCGGCTCCTGTCGGTCATCCGAAGAGCCTCGTCCAGGCGCTCCAGCTCCCGGCGAATCTCTGACAGGAGGCTGCGCGTCTCCACCGCCGCCGAGTCATCCCGGCCGGCCAGGTGGGCCTGCGCCGCGTCCAGGGCCCGGGACACGACCCGGCTCTTTTCCTGGACTTCCCGGCTCAGAGCCAGGAGGTCCAGGCCCCGGCGCACGGCATCCCGCTTCTCCACCCGCTCCGCCATGGGGATTTCCACCCTGGGATCCGGCAGAACCTCCAGCTCCTGGTGTCCCGTCGTGCCATCCAGGGAGACTTCCACCCTGAAGGTCCCCGGGAGGACTTCGGGGCCCCGAGTCCTGGCTCCCCGACCCCGGCCGGAGCCCTCCGTAATCTCCGGCGGGTCCTCCCGGAGGTCCCAGGCCAGTCTGTGGAGCCCGGCCTCCGCCGGCCCCGAAAGGGTCCTGAGCGTCCTTCCCTGGTCGTCCAGAATCCGGATCGCCACCGAATCAGCTCCAGGCCCTTCACCCACAGAATACGTCAGGAGGGCTCCCTCCGGACGGGTCTCTCCCTGGAACATGGCATCGGCGGCGAAATGATACCCGTCGGCGGCGGCCACGCCCCTCAGGTAGGCCGGCGGCGGCTCGAAGAGGTGAATCCGCTGGTTCAGGTGCCCCGGGTCCTGAGCCAGGGCCCTGAGGGGCCGGATGTCGTCCAGAATGTGGATGGCCCGGCCGTGGGTCCCGATCACCAGATCGTGATCCCGGGGGTGGATGACCAGGGAGCGGACCGGCGCCGGAGGCAGGCCATGAGTCCAGAGCATCCAGTCACGGCCCCGGTTCAGGCTGACGTACAGGCCGAACTCGGTCCCCGCGAAGAGGAGGTTCGGGCTTTCCGGATCCTCCTCCAGGGTATGGACGAATCCCCAGATATCGTCCTCATCGGCCAGGTTTTCCCAATCTTCTCCGTAGTTCTCCGTCCGATAGATGAAGGGCTTCCAGTTTCCCCGGCGATGGTCGTCGAAGATGACGTAGGCAGTTCCCGGGGTGTGCTTGGAAGCCTCGATGTGGGGGATCCAGGTCCCGTCCGGCACCCCGCGGATGTTCTTCCCGACTTCTTCCCAATGGCCGCCCCCCGACCGGGTCAGGTGAACCCGGCCATCGTCACTTCCCACCCAGATCAGCTCTTCCTGGATGGGGCTCGGAGCGATGGTGAGGAGGGTCGTGTGGTTCTCGGCACCGGTGCTCTCCCGGGTGATGCCGCCACTTTCGTCCTGCCTCTGTTTCTCCGGATCGTTGGTGGTCAGATCCGGAGAGATCACTTCCCAGGTCTCTCCCCGGTTCGTGGTTTTGTGGACGAACTGGCTCCCGTAGTAAAGCGTCCCCGTTCGGAAAGGGTCGACGGCCACGGCGGCATTCCAGTTGAAGCGAAGCTCCACGTTCTCCGGGGCCCAGGGGCGGATGTTCTTCCGCTCGCCCGTCCGGAGATCATACCGGACAAGCCCTCCTCCCTGGGACATGGCGTAGCCCAGGTTGGGGTCCGTGGGATCCGGAACGGTCCCGAAGCCGTCACCGAAGGCCACTTCCCGCCAATGGTGGTTCCGGATTCCTCCGATAGCCCACAGGTCCGAAGGCCCCCGCCAGGATCCGTTGTCCTGCATCCCCCCGTAGACGTTGAAGGGGATGGCCATATCCACGGAGACATGGTAGAACTGGCCCACAGGCAGATTGTCCACCATTCGCCAGCTTCGGCCCCGGTCCCGGGTCAGGTAGACGCCGCCGTCGGTGCCGACATACATGAGGCGGGAGTCCCGGGGATGGATCCAGAGAGCGTGGAAGTCCGAGTGCACGCCCTCTCCTATCTCCTCGAAGCTCTTGCCACCATCCTCCGACAGCATGATTCGGGAATGCAGGTTGAAGAGGCGGAGCTCGTTCTGGGGATCCACGAAGATGTCGGCGTAATAGAACGGCCGGTTCGCCACTCCCGGGTCCGCGTTCACCGTCCGCCAGCTTCGGCCCCCGTCGTCGGAGCGAAGAAGGGAGCTCCGGCCGGCTTCCACCAGGGCGTACACCACATTCCGGTCGCTTCGGGAAAAGGAGAGACCCATGCGGCCCAGGTCCCCTGCCGGAAGCCCGTCCGCCTCGGTGATCCGGTTCCAGCTTTCCCCGCCGTCATAGGTGATGAACAGGCCGCTCCCGGGGCCGCCGGATTCGAAGAACCAGGGCTGGCGGCGAAACTCCCACATCCCCGCCAGGAGCTTGTTGGGATTCGAGGGATCCATGACCAGGTCTCCCACTCCTGTCCGTTCATTCACGAAGAGGACCCGCTCCCAGCTTTTTCCGCCATCCTGCGTCCGATAGACGCCCCGCTGACTCCCGTCGCTCCAAGCCGGGCCCATGACCCCGGCGTAGGCCACGTCGGGGTTCGTGGGGTCCAGGACGATCCTGTGTATCCGCTCCGAATCTTCCAGGCCCAGAAGCTCCCAGGTCACTCCTCCGTCCATGCTCCTGTAGATCCCTGCGCCGACTCCCGCCGAATTCCGGGGGTTCCCCTCCCCGGTGCCCACCCAGAGGATGTCGGGATTGGCCTGATACACGGCCACCGACCCGATTCCCAGCACTCGCTCATTATCGAAAATGGGCCTCCAGGTCTGGGCCCCGTTCACCGACTTCCAGAGCCCTCCCGTGGCCGCTCCCACATAGATCACGTTCGGGTCAGTCACGACGGCGTCGATGGCGGCAATCCGTCCGCTCATCCCGGCGGGCCCGATGCTCCGGGCCTTGAGGGCACCGAAGCGCTCTCCGGCTCGCTCCTGGGAAGAGAGGCTCTCCCCGGCTCCGCTCAGGAGAAGAACCCAGACCGCCGGCAGGAGTGAGATCCGCAGGAGAGACCGGATCCGCAGGAGAGACCGGACCCGTTTCAGCTCAGCGTTCATGTCGTTCCAGGTGATGGTCAAAGATGAGGCGCGAGATCCTGGCGGCTACCGAGTCGGCGTCTTCCCCTTCATCGAATCCCCGGGTCAGTATCACCAGGACATAAGGAGGGGCGTCAGGAGGGTATACCACGCCGGCATCGTGACTGATTCCGGTGATGCGCCCGGTCTTGTGGGCCACCCGGACATCCTCGGGCAGAAGGGCGGGAATCTTGGTCTGCCAATGCTGACGGCTGAGGATCTCCAGCATCTCCCGGGAACTCTCCTCCGAAGCCGCCGTCCCACGGGCAAGGGCCGCCATGATGGCGCCAAGATCCCGGGCCGTGGTGGTATTCGAGAGGCCGGCCTCAAAGGCCGGTCCGTCCTCCACCCCCCGGAGCACGTGGATGGAGTCGGCCCCCAGCGTTCGCATGGAGCCCGTTACCCGCTCCGCGTCAGCTTCCTGGATCAGGATATTCGTTGCCAGGTTGCTGGACCGGGTGATCATCAGGTCCATCAGCTCACGATAGGACACGGCCTGGCCCTCCAGTGCGTAGAGGGTCGAATCGCCGTCCGATCCGGCGGAGAGGGTATAGGGCGAGCCGTCCACAATCGAGGCAAAGGTGGTGGTCACCTCCAGGGAGTCATCCAGAGAGATCCTCCCGGCGTCCCTGTCCAGGTAGAGTTGGATCATGACCGGAACCTTCATGGTGCTGGCCGCATGCATTCTCAGGTCCGGAGAGACGAGGAGGGAGTCTCCCGTCTCCAGGTCCAGGTAGTAGACAGCGATTTCCTGACCCGTCTCCCGGATGACGGGCCTCACGATGGCGTCCAACTCCGCCATGGGGTCCGGGGCTTCGGTTTCCCCACATCCCAGGCCCAGGAGAGACAGGAAAGGAAGTATGAAAAAAGGCCAGAGATCGGTGCGGAGGAGGTTGGGGGTTCTCGTTCGGGTCCCGGCATTACCGTCCATGAGGGCTTCTCCGATTCCAGAGAGGAAGGCCGCCGTGGCACGGCAACCGTGGAGGAAAGGGTCAGGAGCCTGCCGGAGCAACGAGGCTGGCCCCATTGCCCGGACAGGCTCATAGTCTAGGATTTCGGTTCCATTCCGTCCACAGTGGAAGGATCTCCCGGAGGTTCACCCGAGGTTGCGCCATCCTTCCCCCCCCCAGGGGCTCCCCGTTGCCCGCGCTGCACTTCGCCCCCACTTTATCGCCCGGTTCGCCCTGTCTCCGGAGAGGGCAGTCCTGTGCCCATTCCTGCCCACGGATTCCCAAGGAGGCCCCATGCGTCTCGGCAGTCTTTCCATGCTTCTTGCCGCCTTGCCGGCCCTTTTTCCACCCGTCACGGCTGGCCCCGTCACGGCCCAGACCCTGGAAGCCCTTCAGGAGGAGGTCCGGGACGAAGTGGCCTCGCCGGAGCTCCAGAAGCTGAGCCAGGTCATGGTGGACAAGCTTTTCTCCTTTTCCGAGCTTGGCTTCCAGGAATACTGGACCCAGGAATTCGTGACCGGGATCCTGGAAGAGGAGGGGTTCACCGTGGAACGGGGCTGCGCCGGAATGCCCACCTGTTACATCGGAACCTGGGGCTCGGGCAGACCTGTCATCGGATTCATGGGGGATATCGATGCCCTTCCCGAAACTTCCCAGCGTCCCGGTGTAGCGTACCAGGACCCTCTCATTCCCGGGGGGCCGGGACACGGAGAGGGACACAACAGTGCCCAGGCTGTGGACGTGGTGGCGGCCATCGCCACCAAGCGAGTCATGGAGCGCCATGGTCTCGCCGGCACCCTGAAGGTCATCCCCGGGGTGGCGGAGGAGCTGGTGTCCAGCCGGAACTACATGGTGACGGCGGGATTGTTCGAAGGAATGGACGTCATGCTTTCCACCCACATCAGCTCCCGCATGAGCACCGGATACGGGATCAGCGGATCCGGGCTGGTGTCCACACAATTCACCTTCCACGGTCAATCGGCACACAGCGCCGGGTCTCCATGGTCCGGCCGGAGCGCCCTGGACGCCGCAGAGCTCATGGATATCGGGTGGAATTTTCGCAGAGAGCACCTGAGACTCCACCAGCGATCCCATTCTATCATCACCCACGGAGGAAATCAGCCCAACGTAGTGCCGTCGGAAGCCACCGTCTGGTATTACTTCCGGGAGCTTGACTATCCCCGAATCAAGGAACTCCACGCCCTGGGTCAGACCATGGCCGAAGCCGCTGCGATGATGACGGGGACCACCTTCACGGAGCGGGTCCTGGGGGCCACCTGGCCTTCCAACATGAGCAAGCCCCTGGCCGAAGTCATGCACGCCGCCATTCAGGAAGTGGGCATGCCGGATTGGACCGAGGAGGACCAGGCCCTTGCCAAAGCCGCCCAGGCCATGATGGATCGGGACACCACAGGACTGGTTACGGAGGTTCCGGATTCCCTCCAGGAGTTTTCCCAGGGAATGGGAGGCGGGAGCGATGACATCGCGGAGGTTTCCTGGAACGTTCCCACGGTCCGCCTGCGCTATTCCGGAAACATCCCCGGAATGACAGGACACCACTGGTCTTCCGGTATCGCCATGGCCACCCCCATCGCCCACAAGGGCGCCAACCATGGCTCCAGGGTCATCGGCATGACGGCCATCGCACTGGTGGCGGACGAAGATCTGGTGGAGGAGGCCTGGCGGTACTACCGGGAGGTGACCACGAGGGACTATACCTGGGAATCCCTGATTCCCCCGGGCACCGCGCCGCCGGTCCATCTCAACGCCGACAAGATGGAGCGATACCGCCCCCTCCTGGAGCCCCTCGTCTACGACGAGACCCGGTTCGGCTCGTATCTCGAGCAACTCGGTGTGACCTATCCCACTCTGGAGAAGGCCTCCAACGGCAACGGTGGGTTCTGAATCCTGGAAGCCGGCCCCCATCTCCTTCGGGGCCGGCTTCCAGGACCTCCCGGGAAAATCCACTCCATGATCCATTTCCTTTTCGCCACCGTCTTCCTGGCGCCCTCTGACACTCTGCATTTCAGCGGGCGGGATTCCCAGCTGGACGTGGCTCCCCCGAGGGTTGAAGCCCCGGCCATCCGTGTGGACGGCCGGATGGATGAGCCTGCCTGGCAGCAGGCCGCGACCCTGAACGGCTTCACCCAGTACGAACCCGTGGAGGGGATCCCGGCCACGGAGGCCACCGAGGTCCGGGTTCTCTACAGCGGAGAGGCCATCTACTTCGGTATCAGGGCTTCCGACACGGAGCCCCATCTGGTCCTGGCCCGCCTGGGTGAGCGGGACCGATCCGTCTTCGGGGACGATTGGGTCCGCATCATCCTGGACACCTTCGACGACCAGAGACAGGGATATGTCTTCTATGTGAACCCCCTGGGTATCCAGACCGACGGTCTCTGGATCGAGGGGCTCCGGAAGCAGGAAGGCCGATCCTCCTCGGTGCCCATCGATTTCAACCCCGATTTCATCTGGGATTCGGACGGACGGCTCACCCCCGAGGGGTGGGAGGTGGAGATCCGCATCCCCTATGTCTCCCTCCGGTTTCGCCCCCTCCCCCTGCAGAGCTGGGGCTTCAACGTGGCCCGGGAAGTCAAGCGCCGGGGATTCAAGCAGTCCTGGGCGCCCCTTACGCAGAACATATCCAGTACCCTGGCCCAGAGCGGGCGCCTGGTGGGTCTCAGGGATCTCCAGCCGAAGCGATTGGTGGAAGTGAACCCCGTGACCACGGGAAAGCGACTGGGAGACAGCGATGGCGGTGATTTCCAGCGGGGAGGATTCGAGGGGGAGGCAGGCTTGAACGTCCGCTTCGGGCTCACCCGAAATCTCGTCCTGGACGCCACGGTGAACCCGGACTTCTCCCAGGTGGAGGCGGATGCCGGACGAATCACGGTGAACGAGCGGTTCGCCCTCTTCTTTCCCGAGAAGAGACCCTTCTTCCTGGAAGGCTCCGAAGTCTTCCAGACCCCTCAGCAGCTGGTCCACACACGGACCGTGGTCGATCCGGCGGCCGGCGCGAAGCTCACAGGAAAGGTGGGCGCGGTGACCCTGGGGTACCTGGGAGTCATGGACCAGAGTCCTTCCAGCGTCTTCGGGGAACGGGGAGAGGCCGCCGTAAACCTCCTCCGGCTGAGGCGGGACGTGGGGGAGAGTTCGAATGTGGGGCTTCTCTACACCGACCGGACCCGTACCCGGGGAAGTGACTTCGACAGGGTGCTGGCCGGAGACGCCCGTCTGGTCTTCCAGGAGCGGTACACCTTCACCACCCAATGGGCCGCCAGCTGGTCTTCGGTGGCAGGAGCTCGATACCCCTTCAAGCCGTCCGTCTTTGCCTCGGTGGAGCGGAGCGGCCGAAGCCTCGGGTGGAACCTGACCCTTCACGACATGCACCCGGAGTTCGTGACCCGGAACGGCTACCTGCCCCGCATCGGAGAATCCGTGGCTACAGGAAACCTGACCCTGACCCACTACGGAGATCCAGGGGCCTTCCTGGAGCGCGCCGCCCTGGGCTTCCGGGGAGAGAGTTATTTCTTCCACGAGGCTTTCTGGGACGGCCGGAAGCCCTATGAAGCCGAGGTCCAGATCCTCCCCAGCTTTTCCTTTCGGGGAGACCGTTCCGTCTCCCTGATTCTCCGCAGTGGGTACTTCGAATTCTCCGACGAACTCTACGGCGCATACCAGATCCGGACCTCCGATGGCTCTGCGGCCCCCTTCAGGACGCCGCCCCCTCTGAAGAACCTGAAGGCCGTGGCCATCATGCCACGAATCCGCCTCAACAACTCCGCCAATCTCAACGGAAGGGTCTATTTCCGCGAGATGCCCATCTACGCCGAGGCGTCCAGGGGCCTGGAGTTCCTCATGGCCCCCGAGCTCACGTTGAAGCCCACCACCGCCCTCTCCCTCACGCTGAACCAGACCTTTTCCCGTCTCTGGCGGAGCCGAAACCACTCGGAGTTCTCCACGGCGGTGATCTCTCGTTTCGTCTCCCAGTACCAGTTCAGCAAGGCCTTGATGACCCGCATCATGGTGCAGTTCAACCTGGAAGACCGGGCTCCTCTCCAGGCCCCCGAGGGGCGAGGTACGCTCATGGTGGACGGCGCAGAGGTGGGAGCCAGGGACGGCGGTACCGCCCAGGGGCAGTTCCTTCTTCAGTACCAGCCCTCTCCGGGAACCATATTCTACGTTGGCTACACGGGGACCATGGAGGGGGATTCCTCCTACGGTCTGGGGGAAAAGGATCCCATCCGGGATGGTCTGTTCGTGAAGCTGAGCTACCTGTTCAGGATATGAGCTGCCTGCTCAGGATATAGGAGCCTCACCGAGAAATCGGGCGGGCCTCGGGAAGGAACGTTGCGCCCGGAACGGACCGCCTATCCCCCGCTTCCCATGATCCAGGCCCATCGGGCCTCGGCTTCTTCCACTGCCCGGGGAGCGTCCTCCGGGAGAAGGAATCCCTCCCTGACCAGATCCCGAGTGGCGGCACGGACCCTCTCCAGGTAGGCGTCGTGGTCTGCGTAGAGGGATGCCAGGCTGGGCCGGGGATCGCCCCTGGCCTCCCGCTCCTCCGGGGTTCGGGACAGGGGTATGAAGGTACCCAGGAAATCCGTCAGCTCCTCCTCATTGCCGGAAAATCCGTACCGGAGGTTCCAGGGAGCGAAGGTAGCCACAGGCACCCTCAGCTCCGTCCCCCGTATGCCCGCCACCTCGTTGCCCAAACCATCCACCTGGGAAACCATGGAGGGGAAAGCGGATCCCACGGCCGGGGGCTGGCGATCCACCACACCCTCGCTCTTCCAACGCGGACCATAATCCATGCGGTAGGCTTCATGGATCACCGCCGGGGCCTGCACACCGGGAATTGGTGGAAAGGCCAACCCCCCCGGCGGAACCAGCGTCCCATCGGCCAGGGTGGGGAAGGCGCTGGCCGGGGGCTCCGCAACGTCCTCGGTCCACTTCACGAGGCGAACGGCAAGTGCACGGAGAGTCAACAGGAAGTCCACCGGGTTCCCCCGGTAGGCCGGTATGGGCCCATCCCCCATGCGTGCATCTTCCGGGGGAGGAAAAGACCCCACGAAATGCTGACCCCCTGCCAGGTGGTAGATCCTCTCGTTTTCCCGGGGCCCCACGTCCTGGGTGCCGGTCACGGAGGTGTGGATGAGTGAAGCCGCTCTGCCCCAGTACTCGTATCCCGTGTTCGTATAGAAGATCCGGGGAAGGTGGTCGGCTCTCTGCCCCTCCAGAAGCCCTTCCTTCCTGTCCGTTACAGGATCCTGCTGGACGCGGCCGGTAAAGGGGAAGAGGTCCGTGGGATAGAAGAAGGCCGAAAAACGATGGGCGTCCCTGGAGGGTTGGGCAAACCGGTGGTTGAAGCTGCCCCTGCCGGCACCGGCAGTATGGATGAGCATCCCGTCGAAGGCCTGCCGCCCCCCCTCATCGGTGTTGAATCCCTGGTAGAGGAAGTGGCGAAGGAAGCGACCGGTCTGGGACACGCCGAAGGCCACGCCCCGCCGCACAGGGAAGACACTGTTCAACTCGTACTTGGCGTAGGAGATCACGTCACGCATGGCTGCGAGGCCCAGGCCCACGATCTGCGGATTACTGGATCGATAGACCAGCTCGTAGATCTTGCCCGGCTGGAATCCCCCTTCCAGCCGGATGACCGTCGGTTGCCCCCCGGCCTGGCGTTCCCCTCCCCCCTCCTCGAATGACCAGGATTCCGGGGGCACGATCTCCCTGGGAGCCATCCTCCCACCTCGAACCGTCAGCACATTGTCCGCATGACTCTGCGTCACAGGGATATAGGCCCGGTGGTCCCGGTGTCCCAGCGGGAGGGTTTCCACGGGTTCGTCCACCGTCCAGTCGGCGCGAACCAGCCCCTGGATTTCTCCCCCTGGAAGCCGCGCAACCGGAACATGGAGCCGCAGCAGGCCGTCTCCGGGGGGAACGTCCCATTGCCATCCCACCCAGATCAGAGTGAGTCCTTCCCGGAGCAGGAGCCCGTCGCCGAAATCCGCTTCAGTGCTGGGATCGAGGGCACGGGTAGATGACCCGTTGAAATAGCGAAGGGATGCCTTTCCTCCCCGGTTGCTCACTTCCAACCACCCGACCCCCCGCCTTTTGCCGGACTCCACGGGTTGAAGGACCATGAACTCCGCCCATGCCTCCACCTTTCCCCCGCCGTTCACCGGAGCCCACTTCAGATCGACCACCTGGTCGTTGAAAGGGCTCTTCGGGTCGAAGGCGAAGAAGATCCGACCCACCAGCTTCTCGTAGGCTCCCGCTTCCCCCCAGGCCTTCCCGTCCAGGATCACCTCACGCCGATCCACCACCACCCGAACCACCTCGCCCCGAGCCGGTGCCAGGGGTGCCAGGAAGGAAAGGAAGACGAGAAGGATGCCCCATCCACTCTTCTTCATCCTTTCAACCATTTGGCTCCACTCCTCTTTCGGCCGGATCTCTCTTCCGGTCGGTACGCCTGCCGGGAAAATCATGATCCCATCCGGGAAAATCAGAATCCCATGAGGATGCCCAGGTCCAACACCAGGTAACGGAGATCCATGGCGGCACGGTCCGGAAACGGGACCTCTCCCCACCCGTAACGGACTCCAGGGCTCAGACTGGTCCGCTCCCCCAGGGAAATGAGGGTGCCGGCCCCCACCTCCACTCCGCCCCCTCCATCCGAGGTCACCCGCCGGCCCTTTCCGCCGGGTCCCAGAAGCCTTCCCTCCAACCGGTGCGTGTGTAGCCCCCCCTGGAGCCAACTCCTCACTCTTCCCTCGCCCAGCACCAGGCGCAGAGCCACGTCGAAGCCGGTGGAGATCCAGTTCCGACTCTCCGGGCAGACAGAAGAGTCGCATTCGAAATATCGCTGCCCGAACCCCAGGTACGCTCCGAAGGGTCCCGGAATGGGAACGGTGAACCCCATCCCGAAATTCGGACCCTGTCCCGCCTCTCCTTGCCACCCGCCTCCGCCTTCCCGGAACTCTTCCAGGGGAATGCTCCACCCCCCCTGGATCTGGAAGGCGAAGGCTCCCTCCTGGCTGCCCCCCTTCGCGGGCAGGCAGAGGAGAGCCAGGAAAATTGTCAGAGCCAGGAAATCACTGGATCGCACCGGGCCGTCCCTGAAGCATGGGGATCAGGACATGTCCATGGGGGTCAGGATATGTCCATGGGGGTCAGGACATGTTGAAGATGTCCTGCAAACCCTCCAGCTTCAATGTCTATGTTCCGAGAGGCCACCAAGCCCTTCCAAACGGAAGGGACGGAGAAAGGATCGGCGCCCCGTGAAGACTGGAGCCTGGATCTTCGGAATCCTGTCCATTCTCTTTGTGATCTATCTCCTTGTGGGCCTGTTCCTTCCGGGAACCTGGGAAACCGAGGTGGAAGCGGTCGTTCCGGCTCCTCCGTCCCGGACATTCCCTTTTCTGAGCGATCCAGGAGCCTGGTCCCAATGGAGCCCCATGCCCGAAGCCGGAGCCACCACTTTCGGGGCACCCCGGGGGGAAGGAGCCGGCTTGAGGTGGGACGACCCCCGCTATGGCAGGGGAGAGCTCCGCATCCTGGCGACCCGGACCGATGAAATGGTGGAATACCGCGTGGAAGTGGAGGGGGGAGCTCTCCGGATCCACGGCACCATGACCCTGGATCCCGTGGAGGGGGGAACCAGGATTCGGTGGAAGGAGTCCGGGGACTTCGGATGGAACCCCCTCCTGGGCTATGCAGCCCGGAAGATGGGGGAGTCCCAGGGTCGGGCCATGGAGGAGAGCCTGGAAACCCTCTCCAGAATCCTGGAAGGGTCCCTGCCGGATTCTCTTCCAGTGCCCCCTATCGATCCTTGAAGAGGCGAATCAATTCCTGGTTGGTCTTGGTCTTTGCCATGACCATGAGGAGCTCCGACATGGCGTCAGCCGGGGGGAGGTCCGCGAACTTCCGCCGCAGGGCCCTGGAAAGATCCAGAGCATCGTCGCTGAGCAGCAGCTCTTCCCGCCGGGTAGCGGAACCGGCCAGGTCGATGGCCGGATAGATGCGCTTGTCGGCCAGCTCCCGGCTCAGGAGAAGCTCGCTGTTTCCCGTTCCCTTGAACTCCTCGAAGATGACCTGATCCATCCGGGAGCCGGTATCCACCAGGGCCGTGGCAACGATGGTGAGGGATCCCCCACCCAGCTTCTCGCTGATATTCCTCGCACTTCCGAGGAAACGCTTCGGCTTTTCCAGGGAGTTGGCGTCCAGCCCGCCGGTGAGGGTCCGCCCGGAACCTTCTTCCACCGTGTTGTGGGCCCGGGCAAGACGGGTAATGGAATCCAGGATGATGACCACGTCCTGCCCCATCTCCACCCGGCGGTGGGCGCGGGCCAGGGTCATCTCCGCCACCTGGGTGTGGCGGTCCGCCGGCCGATCGAAGGATGAAGCCACCACCTCCCCGAACCCACAGGCCTCCATCTCCGTGATCTCCTCGGGACGCTCGTCCACCAGGAGAATGATCAGGTGGCAGTCCGGGTTGTTCTTCACCACTCCCTCCGCCACCGCCTGGAGGATTGTGGTCTTCCCGGCTTTGGATGGAGCCACGATCATGGCCCGCTGGCCCTTGCCCAGAGGACAGAAGAGATCCACGACCCTGTTGGTGTGATCCGGCCGTCCCCCGTAAGTGCGGCCACACTCGAGCGTGAGGCGCTCGTCGGGATGCTGCGCTCCCAACTGGGGGAAGAGAGGCCGCCTTGGCATTTCTTCGGGGGGGATGCCGTTCACCAGGGCCAGGTGCTTCAGGGGTGGGCTCTTCCCGTTCTTGGGACGCTTTCCCACCGCACCCCAGAGCTCGTCCCCGGTTCGCAGATCAAATTTCTGGATGACCCGGGCTCCGACATAGATGTCTTCGTTTCCGGGAGTGTATGCCGCGTCCTTGCGGCGAACGAAGCCTGAACCTCCTGGAAGCACTTCCAGGACACCGAGGGAACCTTCTTGTGTCACGCGTCTTTCACCGTGCTTTGAGGGATCCTGTGGTCTGGGCCCGCCCTGTCCGGGAGGACTGGGACGGAGACCTTTCCTGACAAGGAAATGGGGTGGCCTTCCCGGGGGGAGATCGGCCATTGCCCCGGGGCTAGCTGATCCGGTCAATCCGACCGGTGTAGGGAATCTTGAACATGAAAGCCCGCTCGTCCACCCCCTGCGTGAAAATTTCCTCTTTGAAGCGGGCGGAGTGGACCCCCGATTCTCCCTTCCCGTCATCCGCCACTTCTGAAACAGCCGGCCAGAAGATATGATCCATTGCCAGGCCATTTCGCATCAATTCAGCAGGGATGGCCCTCTTCGACTCCCTCAGCCCCGGCCTGCCCATGTCTTCCATGTCCAGTCGCAGAAGCTTTCTCGGCGCTCTGTCCGCAACCGCCCTTGCATCTCTGTCCGGACCCTTCCTGGAAATGGATGCGGTCCTTGCGGAGGCCATCGACCGGGTCTCCGGGCTGGACTCGGATCCCCATGGCTTATCCGGGATCGGATCCGAGTACCTGCTGGATCCCAACGTCTGCTACCTCAATCACGCTTCCATCGGAACTGTTCCCCGGATGGTGCATTCAGCCGGAATCCGTTATCGGGAAATCTGTGAAGAGAACCCGTGGCTCTACATGTGGGGAGGAGCCTGGGAGGAGGCCAGGGAAGCCGTCCGAAGTCGGGCCGCTGCCTTTCTTGGCGCTGGAGCCCATGAGATCGCCATCACCCACAACACCACCGAGGGATTCAATGTCCTGGCTCAAGGCCTGCCCCTTCACGCCGGCGATGAGGTGCTTTTTTCCACCCTGAATCACAGCGGCGCCGCCGTGTGCTGGCATCACTACGCCCAGGATCGTGGGTATCAGGTCCGGGTCTTCGAGTTTCCCGTGGGCGAAGCAGGGTCTCTCTCGGCATCCGACGTGATTCGAATCCACCAGGAGCAGATCCGATCCAACACCCGGGTCCTGGTGTTTCCCCACATGGACAACATCGTGGGAATCCGGCATCCCCTCTCCGGAATCACGGCCATGGCCAGGAAGGAAGGCGTGGAGTTCGTTCTCGTGGACGGGGCCCAATCGGCAGGCATGATTCCTCTCGATCTTCAGGGATCCGGTGTGGACGCGTTCGCCACCAGCCCACACAAGTGGATCCAGTCCCCCAAGGGGCTGGGAATCTTCTACCTCCGTTCCGGCCTTCTGGACGTCGTTCGCCCCTTGTGGGTCACGTGGGGAAGGGAGAGATGGCAGGGAACGGCAAGGGCCTTCGAGGACTATGGCACCCGGAATCTGCCGGAGGTCCTGTCTCTCGGCGACGCGCTGGATTTTCAGGTGGCATTGGGATCGGAGCGAAAAGAGCGGGAGTACCGCAGGATGTTCTTCGACCTCAAGGAGAGGGTGGACGGGACCCCCGGCCTGATCTGGCGCTCGCCCGGGAGCTGGGAGATGGGATCCATTCTGGTGGGAGTGGGATTGGAACAGGGAAACGCAGCCGAGGTATCCGATAGCCTGTTCCGAGACCGGGGCATCGTGGTCCGACCGTTTCCGGCGGAGGGCCTCAATGCTCTTCGGGTATCCCCCAATCTTCTGAACAGCGACGACGACTGGATTCGACTCCTGGAGATCCTGGAGAGGAAATGATGGGCTCCCATCCCCCGAACCCGGAACCGGAACCCCCTCCCGTCGGACCCGGAGATGAGGAACCGGACACCGGGGAAGTGAGCTTGTGGGGAAAGGTGATCCTTACTGCCTTTCCCTTTCTGGTCGTGCTCCTCTTTCTGGTTCTGGAGTGGTGGGTCCGGAGACACTCCTGATCCGGCCCTGTCCTGAACAGGGGACACACTTCCGGCGGAGGTGTGGCGGGAATGTACCGTAAGCCTTATCCCACAGCCCTTTAACGGCTTCTCTCCTCCTGGCACGGGCCCTGCATCTACGGTAAGCAGAAGCTCAGCCAGGAGGCGTCATGTTCAAGCGAATTGTCCCAGCATCGGCCCTGTTCCTGTTCCTAGCTCTGGCTCCCACCTCGTCTCGGGGCCAGGTCACGACCTCCCTTACCCTCGGAGTGGGGCTCTTCGACGGCGTGGGCATCGGAATGACCAGTACACATTGGGCTCCCCACTCAATGTATCGGCCCGGGTTCCGGGCTGGATTCGGGGCTGCAGTGCATGCCGGGATCGGGGTCGGGTTCGGCGTGAGCTTCGGGCATGGATCCCGTTATTCCCGGCGGCCGCACCGCTACGACGCCTTTGCCTACGGCAGCGGTCATGACTGCTGGTACTGCTGGGATGCCGGGTATGTGGACTACGACCCGTATTGTTCCCTCCCCTGGGGCTGCTATGATCCCTATTACCCTGATCACCCGGGTGCCTGGGGGCCCTACTACAGCGGAGGGTTCCACATCTCCCTGGGCCTGGGGTGGCGGTACTATCGTCGCCCGGTCTACTTCGATCCATGGTGGGGCCACACGGGGTACCTGGCCCGCTGGCGTCCGGTGTGGGGCCATGACCCGGGTTGGTGGTATTACAACGATCCCTGGTACGTCAGTCCCGGCTACGCCAGGGTAGCGTATGTGGTGCCGGCTCAACGGGTGATCCGGATGGCCACCCCCGGCGGCGGCTATCGGACGACGACGTTCAAGGAGTCTCCGAGGGGAGCGGTGGCCAGCGCCGGCACCAGGAGTGCCAAGCCCAGGGGGAGCGTGGTTTCTCCCAGTCCCCGGGCGGAGCCCCGGGCCGGCCGGCTGGGTTCCCCTCAGGCCCAGCCCGGGCGAAACGGGTCGGCAGTACGGCCATCGGCGGGAGGCCAGGGGCAAAGGACTCCATCCGTCGCCCGGCCCACCGCAGGCAATCGCGGCGCCGGCTCCGTAGCCCGGCCGTCCACCGGTAGCCGAGGCACCAGCTCCGTAGCCCGGCCTTCCGGGCGGGCTTCTCCGACCTCCGGCTCACCGGCCCGCGCTGCCAGGCCCTCCGACCGGATGGGTGGAACCTCCGCCAGGGCTCCTTCGGCCAGGACGCCCAGCCGGACACCCTCCGCCAGGGCCCCTTCGGCCAGGACGCCCAGCCGGACACCCTCCGCCAGGGCTCCTTCGGCCAGGACGCCCAGCCGGACACCCTCCGCCAGGGCCCCTTCGGCCAGGACGCCCAGCCGGACACCCTCCGCCAGGGCTCCTTCGGCCAGGACGCCCAGCCGGACACCCTCCGCCAGGGC
>CAZSDD010000026.1:22155-33380 GCA_964605505.1 uncultured Gemmatimonadaceae bacterium
CCAGGGCCCCTTCGGCCAGGACGCCCAGCCGGACACCCTCCGCCAGGGCCCCTTCGGCCAGGACGCCCAGCCGGACACCCTCCGCCAGGGCCCCTTCCGGAAG
The DNA here is from genome assembly GCA_964605505.1 of uncultured Gemmatimonadaceae bacterium. Taxonomy (GTDB): domain Bacteria; phylum Gemmatimonadota; class Gemmatimonadetes; order Longimicrobiales; family Gaopeijiaceae; genus CAZSDD01. The sequence continues at coordinate 22,259 of CAZSDD010000026.1, forward strand.
TGGGATGCGTCAACCCGCGGCTCGGGTTCCCTCGGGAAGATCCGCTCCGGGAGGGAACCTCCGGCCCGCCCCTCAGCGGACCCCCCGGGCCGCTCCGGGAAGCCCATCCGGCTCCCGGGCAGCGCCAAGAACCGCACCCAGGGCCGCACCGAAAGTGAGGGCTCCGGCCGCTACCCGGTCAGCCCCTGTCCGGAAAAGCTCACCGCCGACGGTGAAACGCAGAGGCGGAGGTGTCGGCTGATGCAGTAGGGATCCCATTCTTCACCACCCCTTTGCAGGGCCGGGTACCCACCCAGTACGAAAGCTCCCTCGGATGGCCGATCTCCCAGATGGCGAGATCGGCCATCTTCCCCTGTTCCAGGGTCCCTCGGTCCCCGAGAAGTCCCAGAGCCCGGGCGGCGTTCGCCGTCGCACCTCGAAGAGCCTCCTCCGGTGTCAGCCCGAAGAGGGTGCAGGCCATATTCATGGCGGTGAGGATGGACCCGAGGGGAGAAGAGCCCGGATTGAGGTCCGTGGCCACGGCCATGGGCACGCCGGATTCCCTGAAGGAGATCACAGGCGGCGGCCGGGTTTCGCGAATGAAATAGAAGGCGCCGGGGAGTAACACAGCCACGGTTCCCGCCTCGGCCAGGGCCTTCACGCCGGCGAGGGACGTGTATTCCAGGTGATCCGCTGTCCGGGCGCCAAGTTCCGCAGCCAGGGCTGCACCACCTCCATCCGTCAACTGATCGGCGTGGACACGGACGGCGAGCCCGGCATCCCGGCCCGCCCGCAGCACTTCCCGGCACTCCTCTACCGAAAAGGCAATTCCCTCGCAGAATGCGTCCACGGCATCGGCCAGACCCTCCTCGACGGCTCTGGGGATCACCTCCTCTCGAACCATCTCCAGGAATGCCTCTCGCCTGCCTTCGAATTCCTCCGGCAGGACGTGGGCCGCAAGAAGAGTGGTCTGCACGTCCACGAGGGGGCTCTCACCCAGCCGGCGGGCTACCCGGAGCATCTTGAGCTCAGATTCAGGCTCCTGACCGTATCCGGACTTGATCTCCAGAGTTGTGACCCCCTCCGCGTGCAGAGCCATAAGTCGCGGAACTGCGACCCGAAGGAGGCTTTCCTCCGTGGCCTCCCTGGTGGCGGTGAGGGTGTTTCGGATCCCCCCCCCGCCCCGGGCGATATCCTCGTAGGAAACTCCCTGGAGGCGGGCTTCGAATTCTCCGGAGCGATCCCCTCCGAAGACCAGGTGGGTGTGGCAGTCCACCAGGCCGGGGGTTACCCACCCGCCGTCCAGCTCAACCACCTCCCTGGCCAGGTTTCCGGCGGGGGCGGGGAGGTCCGCCTCAGGACCCACCCATACAATACGCCCCGATCGGCAGGCCAGAGCCCCGTGGCGAATCTCCCCATATCCCTCCAGATCCGGACTCAGCGTCGCCAGGTGTCCGCCCAGCCAGAGGCGGTCCCACATGAAGGAATGTGTCACGGGCTCCGTCCTTTTTCCTCTGCACGATTCGCACGCACCGGAACTTTCAGAGCCCCTCACTCGGGCGTCATTGGAATCTCCAAGCCATGATTTCGGGCTGTCTCCAGGGCTTCTTCATAGCCCGCGTCGGCGTGACGAACCACACCGATGCCCGGGTCGTTGGTGAGGACGCGTTCGATCCGGATGGCCATGTCCGGGGTCCCGTCCGCCACCAGAACCTGGCCGGCGTGGAGGGCCGCCCCCATTCCCACACCCCCCCCGTGGTGGAAGGAAACCCAGCTGGCCCCGGAGGCGGTGTTCAGCAGGGCGTTCAGGATCGGCCAGTCTGCCACGGCATCCGTGCCGTCCTTCATGGCCTCCGTCTCCCTGTAGGGAGAAGCCACCGATCCCGCATCCAGATGGTCCCGTCCGATGACGATGGGGGCCGAGATCTCCCCGCTGGCCACCAGGTCATTCATGGCCAGGCCAAAACGGGCCCGGTCTCCCTGCCCCAGCCAGCAGATCCTGGATGGGAGCCCCTGGAAACGCACTTTTTCAGCGGCCAGACGAATCCAACGGCCCAGATGCTCGTCTTCCGGGAAGAGTTCCAGCACCAGCTCGTCCGTCCGATGGATGTCCGCCGGATCCCCGGACAGGGCGGCCCAGCGGAACGGTCCCTTCCCCTGGCAGAAAAGGGGGCGTATGTAGGCCGGGACGAATCCGGGATAGGAAAAAGCCCCTTCGAATCCGGCATCCAGAGCCATGCCGCGGAGGTTGTTCCCATAATCCACAGCGATGGCCCCCATGGCCTGCATCCGGACGATGGCCTCACAATGGGTCCGCATGGATGCCATGGACCGCTTGACGTAATCCTCCGGATCCGAAATCCGAAGGGCCTCCGCCTCCTCCAGGGAAAGCCCGACGGGGACATATCCGTTCAATGGGTCGTGGGCCGAGGTCTGGTCCGTCACCAGGTCGGGAGCGATCCCCCGTTCCACCAGCTCCGGCAGGATCTCGGCGCAATTTCCCACGAGTCCCACCGACAGGGCTTCCCCTCGATTCCTGGCTCCCAGAACCCATTCCAGGGCTTCCTCCAGACTTTCGGTGGCCCTGTCACAATAGCCTGTGTCCAGACGCCGTCGGATCCGATCCGGATCCACTTCCACCACCAGAATCGCCCCTTCGTTGAAGGTGGCGGCCAGGGGCTGTGCACCGCCCATCCCTCCCATTCCCCCGGTGAGGATCCAGCGTCCCTGGAGAGAGCCCCCGAAGTGCTTCCGGGCCATGGCTCCGAAGGTCTCGTAGGTGCCCTGCAGGATGCCCTGGGTTCCGATGTAGATCCAGGAGCCCGCCGTCATCTGACCGAACATCATCAGCCCACGGCGCTCCAACTCGTGGAAATGCTCCCAGGTGGCCCAACGGCCCACCAGGTTCGAATTGGCGATGAGAACCCTGGGTGCGTGGGGGAAGGTCCTGAAGACACCCACCGGCTTCCCGGACTGGACGAGGAGCGTTTCATCGTCGCCGAGCTCTTTCAGGCTGGCCACGATGGCGTCGAACGCCTGCCAATTCCGGGCAGCCTTTCCCCTCCCGCCGTAGACCACCAGCTCCTGGGGCTTTTCCGCCACTTCCGGATCCAGGTTGTTCATGAGCATCCGGAGGGCTGCCTCCTGGGCCCATCCGCGGCAACTCAGCTCCGTTCCCCGAGGGGCTCGGACGGTGCGGGCGCCTTCTGACTCCATGGGATGCGTCCTCCTCTTGGGTGGTTCAGCTTGCGTCTATTCCCGAAAAGGTTCCGGCCCGAACCAGCCGGGCCACTTCCTCCATGTCCCCGGAGAGGACCCGGTCCCCCCGCAGAGGCGGGATGCCCTCTCGAATGACCGCGTACGCCTCCTCCACGCCCTTTCCGGGTCGAAGGGGCTTCAGGTATTCCAGGGCCTGGGCTCCGCAGAGGAGCTCGATGGCCAGGACGTACTCCAGGCACGCCACCGATCGCCTGAGCTTCCGGGCGGCCGTCATGCCCATGGAGATATGGTCTTCCTGGCTGGCGCTGGTGGGCACCGAGTCCACGCTGGCCGGGTGGGCCAGGATTCTCATCTCGGCCAGAAGGTCCGCCGCCGCTACCTGGGCGATCATGAATCCGCTTTCCAACCCCGGAGAGGGGGTGAGGAACGGATTCAGTCCCGAGAGATCCGGATTCAGCAACCGCTCGATGCGACGTTCACTGATGGCGGCGAGGTCCGCCAGGGCGATGGCGAGAAAATCCAGGACCTGGGAGACCACCTGGGCATGGAAATTTCCGGCGCTCACCACCGTCCCTGCGTCGGGCAGGACCAACGGGTTGTCTGTTGTGGAGTTGGCTTCCGTTTCCAGGATTCTTCCGGCGTAGGCCAGGACCTCACGGGCAGCGCCGTGGACCTGCGGCATGCATCGAAGGGAATAGGAGTCCTGGACCCTGGGATCGCCGAAACGGTGGGATTCCCGGATCTCGGAATCCCTCAGGAGAACCCGAAGCCGGCGGGCAGCCTCCCCCTGCCCTGGGTGGGGACGAACCGCCTGGGCTTCGGCCCGGAAGGCCTCCGGCGTCCCTTTCAGGCCTTCCAGCGTCATGGCGCCGGCCACGTCGGCGGTGTCCACAGCCATTCGGGCCTGGTGGAATGACAGGATTCCGAGGCCTGTGGTGGCCTGTGTGCCGTTGATGAGGGCCAGCCCCTCCTTCTCCCTGAGGACCACAGGAACCAGCCCCGTCTCTGTCAGGACCCGGGATGTGGAAGTCACGGCCCCCTCCCACTCCACCTCCCCCTCCCCCATGAGGGTCAGGGCGATGTGGGCCAGCGGGGCCAGGTCTCCGCTGGCCCCGACGGATCCAGCCTCCGGCACCCTGGGATGGATTCCCAGATTCAGGAAATCCAGGATCCTCTCCACCACCTCGATCCGGATGCCCGAATGCCCCCGGGCCAGGGAATTGGCCCGGAGAAGCATGATGATCCTCACCTCCTCTCGAGAGAGGGAGGCTCCCACCCCGGCGCAGTGGCTCCGGACGAGGTTCTTCTGAAGGGCCTCCCGCTGGTCGGGCGGGATTACCACTTCCGCCAGGCGACCGAATCCGGTGGTGACACCATAGATCTGATCCGGGCCCGCCAGCAGTTCCTCCACAAAGGCCCTGGAGCGCCCGACGGCATCCCGGCTTTCCGAGGTCAGGGATACCCTCGTGCCGGGGAAGGAGCAGGCGACCCGGATTGCCGATGGCAGGGTGAGATCGGATCCTGAGAGCCGGATTTCGTCACGATTGGAGTTATCTTCTCGGGAATTCATTTTCCTTCCCATCTGGCATCATCTTCAGGGTCGCTGCTAAGATAAGGGCGCCCGGGCCCTGCCGCTTCCCTTCCGGGGACGCGGCCGCAGCATCCGGGAAGACACAGATCTCACGAAACCACCAAGCAATTCCCGAATGGGGGAGGATGGAATGCACCTCAGGGTTCCAGCCGCCGTTCTCGCGATCCTGATCCTGGCCGCCTGCGGGGAACCCGGCGAGCCGGCGGCCCAGGAAGGTGAGGAAGGGGCGGCTTCTGCCGCCGAGACAAAAGAAGAGGCGCCCATGCCCTTCTCCCTGACCGCCGAGCAGGAAGAAGGACGGGTGGTCTACGAAACCATGTGTTGGTCCTGCCACGGCTCCGCCGGGCGAGGGGACGGCCCTGCAGTTCAGGCCGGCTCGGTGACAGCCCCAAGGGACTTCAACGCCGGTACCTTCTCCGGCGTCACCGCCACCCAGCTCGAGGCGGAGTTCCGGGCCCGGGCGGGGGGCCTGGATGAAGACCATCCTCACATGCAGAACGTCCTCTCCATCGTGGATGAGGATGCCTTCGCTCAAGCCCTGGCCTATATCCCTGCCCTGACCTATCCGTCTGCGCTGCCGGGGAGCGCCATGGCAGGCCGGACCACCTACGTGCTCCGGTGCCAGGGATGCCACGGTTCCGATGGGAGGGGCGGTGGTCCGGGCGCCGATGTCCTGGAGGTGAGGCCGGCGGACTTCACCCGTGACACCCTCCTGGCCGCCGGGAACTTCGAAGCAGCCTTCGAAAAGATCCGAAGAGGGGGAGGGGGTGTCCACGGCTCTTCCATGCCCGCCTGGGGAGTCATGCTCTCCGACGGGGACGTCTGGGATCTGGTGGCCTACGTCAGCACTTTCCAGCCGGGCGTCCTTCCACCGCCGCCGGGGAACCGGCCCTGAGTCTCCGCGTCCGGCCCGGAACGGGCTGGGAGCCCGGGCATGAGATTGTATCCTTGAGCGTGGACCTGTCCTCGGGATGGGGCAACCTGGATCCTCGCCGGCCACCCGGGGATGGCGGCCGGCGAGGTTTCGTGGACAGGGGGTGAAGCTGGCCCTCCGATCATGACATCAGGAAAAGCCGGTCGGGGCAATCCCGCTCCTCGTCCTCGTACTCCTTCAGGAGGCAATTGACGGTGTGCTCCACCAGGCTCTCCACCGGAACCCCCCGCCTTCTGGCCTCTCCTTGATAGCGATGAAAGTGCTCTTCACTCACCTCCACCCAGATCTGCACCTTTGCCATTTCCGTTCCCTCGATGATCGGGGTTGAAACCCACTCTCCCCACCCGGCATCGGATCAGGCGTCCCCCCTCGGCACCCCCTTGTGGGCGTAGCAGAGAATTCCGCTCTGGCCCTCCGCCCGGATCCTCCTGAATTCCAGATCCACCTCCATGCCCGGGAGAACAGTGGCCGGATCGCAGTCCACCACCTGGGTCATGAATCGGGCCTTTTCCGGGGTTTCCACAATGGCCATGGCGTAGGGGGCCTCGTTGAGGAAGTCCTCCGGCGGCACATGTATGACGGTGGAGGTCACCACAGTGCCCGACGGGGTCAGTCGAAGGCCTTCAAATTCCCTGTTTCCGCAGGCCGGACAGATCTTCCGGACAGGATACACGACGTGCCCGCAGCCGGTGCACCGACCCGCCTCCAGGCGGTACCTTGCCGGGATCTCTCGATGATAACGTGGGCTCGGCATGATCAGACTCCCTGGAAGATGTGAACGGTGGAGCTGGCACCGGACCCGCCCATGTTCTGGGCGAGCCCCAGGCGGGCGCCCTCAACCTGAAGGTCTCCCGCTTCTCCCCGAAGCTGCTCGACCACCGTGACGGCCTGGGCGACGCCGGTGGCGCCTACGGGGTGCCCCTTGGACTTCAGGCCCCCGCTCGGGTTCACCGGAATTCTTCCACCCAGATCCGTGGTGCCGTCCCGGGCTCCATCCTTCCCCTTGCCCCGGTCCATGAATCCCAGGGCCTCCACACAGCAGATCTCGGCGATGGAAAAGCAGTCGTGGACCTCGGCAAAGTCCACTTCCCCGGGTCCGATGCCGGCCATTTCGTAGGCCCGGCGCCCCGCCAGCTCCACCACATCCAGAAACGACGGATCGGACCTCTGGGCCAGAGCCAGGCTGGAGGTTGCGGCGCCGGTTCCCAGGATCTTCACCGGCTGATCCGTGAACTCCTTCGCCCGCTCCAGGGGACAGACCAGAACCGCAGCGGCTCCGTCCGTTACCGGGGAGCAGTGGAGGAGTCGAAGAGGCGCCGCCACCATGCTGGAGGACATGATGTCTTCCAGCGTCATCACCCTCCGGAACTGGGCCCTGGGGTTCTTGGCCCCGTTCCGGTGGGCCTTGACGCTCACCCAGGAAAGATCTTCCTCCGTCGTGCCGTGAGCCTCCATGTGGGCCCTGGCGATCATGGCATAGAGGCCCGGGAAGGTGACCCCGTAGTACACTTCCTCCTCCTGATCCGATGCCGTGGCCAGTACCGCCGTGGCATCGGCGCCGTCATTCATCTTTTCCACTCCGGCGGCCAGGACCAGGTCACTGGCCCCCGAGGCCACCTCGAAAAAAGCGCTCCTCAGGGCCATGCCCCCGGAGGCGCAGGCCGACTCCACCCGGGTAGCCGGTACGCCGCGCATCCCCAGGTAGTCGGCCATAAGGGGACCCAGGTGCTCCTGTCCCACGAAGAGGCCTGCGGACATGTTTCCCACGTAGATGGAATCCAGCGTATCGGCGCCGGCATCCTCCATGGCCCCCAGAGCCGCGTCGACGAAGAGATCCCGGATACTCATGTCCCAGAGCTCTCCGAATTTGGTCATTCCCACACCAACGATTGCCACTTCTCTCATCCGTTCCTCCTGCCGGCAGGCTCCGGCCTTGGAAAAACCGTTGTCTCCATTTCCGGGAGCCCGGTCAGTGATTCAGAATGATCTTCTCGCGGTACTTGGCATACTCCCCGTAAGTGAGATACCTCCGCGGGTTCTCCAGCATGCTCCGGACGTGAGGGGCGAGCCCCTGGCGCTCCGGCAGGAGGTCCGTGGCCCGTAGAATGAAGGAATCGCTTCCGGCTCCGGACCCGAAGGAAGTGATGAGGATCAGATCCTCCGGATCGGCCACGTCCAGGATGGCGGCCAACCCCGTTGGAGAGGACCCGGAGTAGGTATTCCCCATGAGGTTCACCACCCATCCCTGCTCCAGTTGCTCGGGCTTGAAGCCAAGCTGCTTTCCTGCGGCCAGGGGGAATTTGCCGTTGGGCATGTGGAAGACGGCGTACTTGAAGTCCGACGGTTTCATGCCTGAGCGGTCCAGGATCCCCTTTGTGGCCGAGAGGACGTGCTGGAAGTAGGCCGGCTCCCCGGTGAACCGTCCACCGTGACGGGGATAGAACTGACCCTCTCTCCGCCAGAAGTCAGGCGTATCACTGGTGTAGGAATAGGTGTGGAGAACCTCTGCCAGAAGTTCCGTCTTTCCGAAGATGTAGGCGGCTCCTCCCGCCGACGCCGAAAACTCCAGGGCGTCGTTGGGCGCGCCCTGTGAAGTGTCGGCTCCGATTCCCATGGCGTAATCCGTCCGGCCCGACTCCACCATGGCCAGAGCCACGGACATGGCCTCGGTTCCGGCCTTGCAGGCGAACTCGAAGTCGGCCACGTGGAGATCTCCCGGACCCATGGCCAGGGCTTCCGCCACCACGGTCCCGGAGGGCTTCACGGCATATGGATGGGATTCGGATCCGATGTATAGGGCACCGATCTTTTGGGGATCGATCCCGGCCCGGGCAATGGCGGCCCGGCCGGCGGCCACCGAGATGGTGATGGTGTCCTCATCCAGCCCCGGTACCGACTTCTCCTGGAGGAGCAATCCCCTCTGGATGGTGGCCGGATCCTTCCCCCATTGTCGGGCAATCTCCTCACTTCGGATCCGGTTACGGGGGATAAAGGCCCCATAGCCCACGATTCCTGGCATCTCCGCCTCCTCGCGCCGTTCTTGGTGGACATTGTGTCACACATCCGGGACAGACCAGTACATGCCCGACCCGGCTGCACCGCCCGGCACAAGGAAGAGTTCCCTGGGAACTCCCCCACCAGCCTTCAGAAAGGCCGTTTCCCCATCCCACCCACCCCAGGCGATGCAGGAGTGTTCGAGTGAAGTAATGCCAAAGTGCAACATGATCCGGGCCTGCGACAAGGGCAGCCCCGGGAAACCACCCGGCCGATCGGGTGAAAACTCCTCCACCGGCACCCCTTTCCTCACCCGGGTTAAGGGTATATTTCTTGCTTGGAAATGCGAGCATTTTCGGGGACCGGAACGCCACGGGCACGGGTCCCCTTTTCCATACCCTTCGTTGATCGGGAGGCCCTCATGCGGGAGTCGGTGGAACGGATCTGGCCGGAGTTGGAATGGATTCAAAACCCGGATTTGAGAGAGCAGGTCACGGCCACCTGGATTCTGGCCTTTGAGCGAAGCCCCCTGAAGCCGGAAGATCTGGAGAAGATCCCCTTCACCCTCCTCATCCCGGACTGTCCCGCCACCTTCATGGAGCACAAGAGGTGCGTGGTCCACATCGCCCGCCGGAGCGCCGAGGCCATGGAGGAGTTCCTTGGACGGGCCCTTCCCATCGACATGGACACCGTCATCGCCGGAGCCATCCTTGCCGACGTGGGGAAGGTCCTCGAGTATGAGACGGTAGACGGGGTGGCCGTCCAGAGCGCCCGGGGGAAGGCCTTGCGCCACCCCTTCACCGGCGTGGCCGTGGCCATGGAGTGCGGCGTGCCCGACGAGGTCTGCCACATCATCGCCACCCACGCCGCCGAGGGGAACCTGGTCACCCGGAGCACGGAAGCCTGGATCGTGCATCACGCCGACTTCATGAGCTACGAGCCCTTCAAGACCCTCAACAGATAGGGTCCAGACATGAGCCAGACCGTCGTCGAGAAGATCGCACAGGCCCATATGACGGAAGGGCCACGGCGCCTCCTCCGGACCGGAGACGTCATCAGCCTTCGCCCCCGCCACGTCATGACCCATGACAACACGGCCGCCGTCATGGGCAAGTTCAGGTCCCTGGGGGCTCCGGCCATCAGAGACCCCCGGCAGCCTGTCTTTACGCTGGACCACGACATTCAGAACACCTCCGAGACCAACCTGGCCAAGTACGCCGACATCGAGGCCTTCGCCAGAGAACAGGGGGTGGACTTCTACCCCGCCGGCACCGGCATCGGGCACCAGACCATGGTCTCCATGGGGTACGTGGTGCCCGGGTCTCTCGCGGTGGCCTCCGATTCCCACTCCAACATGTACGGCGCCCTGGGAGCCCTGGGGACTCCGGTGGTCCGGACCGACGCCGCCGGCATATGGGCCACGGGGGAGTTCTGGTGGCAGATCCCCCGGACCGTGGAGGTGGTCCTGGAGGGAGAGTTGAAGGACGGCGCTACGGGGAAGGACGTCATCATCACTCTCTGCGGACTCTACAACCAGGGGGAGGTCCTGAACGCCGCCGTGGAATTCTCCGGGCCCGGGGTGGCCTCCCTCTCCATGGACGAGCGCTTCGCAATCTCCAACATGACCACCGAGTGGGGCGCCCTGGTGGGGTGGTTCCCCCCCGACCAGGTGACCTTCGCCTACCTCCGTTCCCGTCTTCCCATTGTGGAGGCCCAGGGAAGCGAGCGCATGACGGCCGAGGATATCCAGGGGTGGGAAGCCGACCCCATCCGACCGGATCCCGATGCCGGCTACGCCGCCCGCATTCGTCTGGATCTCTCCCAGGTGACGCCTCACGTCTCCGGGCCCGATTCGGTGCAGGTCATGCGATCGGTAGCTGACATCTCCCGGGATGACGTGGCCATCCAGAAGGCCTACCTGGTGAGTTGTGTGAACTCCCGCCTGGAGGACCTGGAAGCCGCCGCATCGGTGATACGGGGCAGGAAGGTGGCCGAGGGGGTGGAGCTCTACCTGGCCGCCGCCAGCGCCGAGGTCCAGAGCCAGGCCGAGGCCTCCGGAGCATGGGGCGCCCTCCTGGACGCCGGGGCAAGGCCCCTGCCTCCGGGCTGCGGCCCCTGTATCGGCCTGGGAACGGGGCTCCTGGAGCCCGGCCAGGTGGGAATCAGCGCCACCAACCGGAATTTCAAGGGACGCATGGGCTCCCGGGACGCCCAGGCCTATCTGGCCAGCCCCCGGGTTGTGGCCGCTTCGGCCGTGGCCGGCAAGATCACCGGGCCCGGGGAGAGCGACGATGCCCGGCCGGCCCTGGACTACCACGAGTTCGCGGCCCCCGTCATGGAAACCGAGGACGTGGAGATCCTCCCGGGCTTTCCCCGGGCCGTCTCGGGACGCCTGGTCTTCGTTC
>CAZSDD010000027.1:0-27065 GCA_964605505.1 uncultured Gemmatimonadaceae bacterium
CAGTCGGAATATCCGCCCCCAGGCGGGAGATCCGTCCCCAGTTGAATATCCGCCCCCGGGAGGGAGATCCGTCCCCAGTTGAATATCCGCCCCCGGGAGGGATTCCGCCCGCGGCCGAAAGATCCCTCCTCAGTCGGAATATCCCTCCTCAGTCGGAATATCCCTCCTCAGTCGGAATATCCGCCCCCAGGCGGGAGATCCGTCCCCAGTTGAATATCCGCCCTCAGCCGGGATTCCCGCCCGCGGCCGAAAGATCCGTCCCAGTTGAATATCCGCCCTCAGCCGGGATTCCGCCCCGAGAAGTCCAACCTGCGAACCCGAATTTGACGTTAACTGATCAAACCCCCCTCCGATTTTCACGTTTGGTCAGTACTTGAGAATTATTACCAAGAACGTATCAAGGATCGGAGGTGCGGCGTGACGGTTGAGACGCTGTTCGCAATAGTTACCAACAACTGATCAACCTCGATTCTGCAGGGGGACGGTTGATACGTTGACGGTAAAAGATCCCTTCTTCCGGCGGTCCCACGCCGACGCCAGGAGATCCGTCCTTCCGGCGGTCCCACGCCGACGCCAGGAGATCCCTTCTTCCGGCGGTCCCACGCCGACGCCAATCCCTCCGGCGGTCCCACGCCGACGCCAGGAGATCCGTCCTTCCGGCGGTCCCACGCCGACGCCAATCCCTCCAGCGGTCCCACGCCGACGCCGGGGGAGATCCCTTCTTCCGGCGGTCCCACGCCGACGCCGGGGGAGATCCCTTCTTCCGGCGGTCCCACGCCGCCCCCCGGTCCATCCAGCGGCTCACCTTTTTCGGGAGGGCCTGGGCGCCAGGATTTCGATGTGCAGCCACAGAGCGCTCATCTCCCCCGGAAGGGCCTCGGCGCCATGGTTTCGAGGCACAGCCGGAGAGCCCTCAGCTTCTCGTCGGAGAACCTGACCATGTTCGGCCAGGGCAGGAATTCGGATGGGCCCACCGACCCTCCTCACCGGCCGGAGTTTCCCCGTCTCCACCCGGGAGCGGGCCCGGGTTCATGCGCGAGCCGCGTCGAAGGACTGGCTCCCGGGCGCCTGTAACCGGAGAGGCTCTCCTTCCGGGAAGGGGGACCCCGCTTTACCTTCCGGCCAGTTGCCCCGTTCCCTTCCGGGCCCGCCGCCCCGGAAGAGGGATCCCTCTTCTTCTCCATGCTATCCCGGGGCTGAGGCCGTGACCACACCATCCGTGGATTGGAAAAAGGCACTGGAAGCCCGGTTGGGGGACGGATCGATCCGACTCCGGGCTCCTCTGGCCCCGTTCACCACGTTTCGTATCGGTGGGCCCGCAGATCTTTTCTACCGGGCCACAACCTCCGACTCTCTCGCCCGGGCCGTCCTGGCCGCCCGGGAAATCGGCGTGCCCGTGTTTCTCCTGGGCCGGGGGGCCAACATCCTGGTGTCCGACGCGGGCGTTCGGGGCCTGGTGATCAAGAGCGAAGCGAACGAAGTGGAATTCATGGAAGGGGGCCGTGTCCGGGCAGCCTCCGGCGCCGAGATCTTTCCGGGACTCATCCAGGCCACCGTGGACCAGGGGCTGGGCGGCCTTCACCACTTCGTGGGAATCCCGTCCACGGTGGGTGGGGCCATGTGGCAGAACCTCCACTTCCTCTCCCCTGCTCCGAATCGGGAAAGAACGGTCTTCCTGGAGGAATTCGTGGAATCGGCGGAGATTCTCTCGGAAGACGGGGGAATCCGGGAGGTCGATAGAGATTATTTCGAGTTCGGCTACGATTACAGCATCCTGCACCGAACCGGGGACACGGTGCTATCCGTCACCTTCCAGCTCGAGCCCCGGGAGAAGGAGACCCTCCGAAGGGTGATCCGTGAAAACCTCCAATGGCGAGCCGATCGGCATCCCGACCTCTGGCTCTATCCGTCGGCCGGATCCATCTTCCGGAAAGTCGAAGGGGTGGGAGCCGGCCGCTTGATCGACGAATGTGGACTGAAGGGCGCGATCCACGGAGGAGCCCAGATCTTCCGGAAGCACGGCAATATCATCGTGAACATCGGGGGCGCCACAGCCGCCGATGTCATGGCGCTGATAAACCTGGCAAGGGAAACCGTCCAGAAGAGAACCGGCCACGAGTTGGTTCCGGAGATCCGCTTCGTCGGAGAGTTCTGAGAATCCCCGGCTTGTACCCGTCTGGGCCTCAGGCCCCGGCCCCGGTCCAGCTCCAGACCGTGTAGGCCAGAAACGCCAGGTGAAGGGTCAGAAAGAAGGCCAGAGCCACCCTGGGGAGGGTAGCCTTTTCTATTCTCAGGTTCTTGATGGTGGTCCAGATGGGAACGACCAGAAGCCACCCCAGAAACGGGATCGCCCTGGAGGCCACGAAGGGAATCGTGTCCAGATAGGGCGAGGGAGGACGTTCCGGAGCCATGACCCCCACAAGAAGCTGGAGAGACAGGGGAAAGAGGACCACCAGCTCCGGCGCCACCAGAAGCGCATTGACAAAGAAGAGGCCTCCCCGGGGCGTCTCGATCCAGGGCTCCGCTTTGGCACTCTCCCCATCTCTGTCGCTTACCTCCTGGCCGAGGAGGCCTTCATCAGGAACGGTCATGGTCTTTCTCCGGTTCAATCATGTCCAGGCGGGACATCTCCTTCCAACACGTCCGCCACCAGCAATCGGTAACGGCGCTCCTGCCCTCCCCACGGGCCTCTTCGGGGGTTGATGCTTCGGGACCGGTCCCGGGGGGAGTGTGGCCATCGCCCCCGGTCCGGTCAGTCGATGATGATGCGGGCCAGGGCCTGGCCCATTTTGGTCCGAACCCTGGCCAGCAGAAGAAGGGACACGGAAGACAGGCCGAGCACCAGTCCCCACCAGAGTCCCACCGGACCCAGTGTGGTGCGGAATCCAAGCCAGACCCCCACCGGAATTCCAATACACCAGAAGCCCAGAAGGTTCAGGATCATGGGGGTGCGGGTGTCGCCCACCCCCCGGAGAATTCCGGAGGAGACGACCTGGAGGCCGTCGAAAACCTGGAAGATCCCCGCCAGGGGTATGAGCGTGCCGGCCAGGATCAGAACGGCCGTTTCCCCGGAATAGGCCCGGGCCAGTAGCTCCGGAAGGGTGAGGAAGAGAAGAGCCGTGCCGGACATGAAGGCGACTCCCAGAAGGAGGCCGGCGCCGGCAGCCCTCCGGGCCGCCCCCGCATCTTCCCTACCGACCCCCTGCCCCACCCGGATAGCTGTGGCCTGGGAGATGCCCAGCGGAACCATGAACGTCAAGCCGGCCAGATTCAGCGCCACCTGGTGCCCGGCCATGGCCACGGTTCCCATCCAGCCCATGAGGATTCCCGTGGTCCCGAAGGCGCCGTATTCCAACCCCATCTGCACGCCGATCGGCGCTCCGAGACGCACCATCCGGGCCAGCGGCCTGAGCTGGAGCGCATCCCTTCCAAGAGGACGCACGTGTGGGTCCAGTACGGGCCAGGCCAACACCAGGAGCCCCACGAGCATGAGCCATCGGCAAAGGCTCGAAGCCCATCCCGATCCCACGGCGCCCATCTCGGGAAGGCCCAGATTGCCGTAGATCAGCGTCCAGTTGAAGAAGAGATTGGCCAGATTGGCCAGGAGGATGGTCCAAACGATGGGCGCCATCCGCCCCATGGCCTGAAGCGTCTGACGGAAAACGATGAACCCCAAAAAGGGGAAGATCCCCGGGATGGCAGCCCTGGCGTAGCCGGCCGCCACGGGAGTCACTTCTTCCGGCTGATTCAGGAAAGCGAGGAAGACATCTCCGGGCCAGAGAAACAGTGCTGCCGGCAAAGCTAGAACGAGGGCCAGAACCCCTCCCCGCTGAAGGGCCCTTCCGACGGCCCTCTCGTCCCTGGCTCCGACAGCCTGGGAAACCACCGGGTCCAGAGCCATGAGAAGCCCCATGGGAAAGACCACGGCAGAGAAGAAGTAGAGATTTCCGAGAGCTACCGCCGCCAGATCCCGGCCCGAGTAATGGCCCACCATGACGGTGTCCACGGTGCCCATGGCCATCATGCCCACCTGGACCACCACCACCGGAACGGCCAGGTCCAGGACTTCCCTCAACTCTGCTCTGGAAGGAATGAAGGGATGGACGCTTCCCCCTCTCCCCTTTCCCCATCGTGTCATTCCGGAGGGTCCCCGGACCCATCGTCCTCGCCGCTCCCCTCACCCATTCGCCGGGCTACCTCCGGGGTCAGGGGACGTCGCCCGGCAAATCCCCCGTCCACCTCGTGCCAGGCCAGGATCTCCGGTTCTTCCGCCCGCCAGCAAAGATAGACCCATCGACCATCCAGGACCGTGGGAAAATCCAGGAGGCCATGCTCCAGGCCGCCCTGGGGAAATCGGACCCCCAGGGCAAGGATCTCCTCTCGGATGAGCCTTTCAATCTCTTCGACCGCACCACCGATGGCCCGCCGATGCCGCTTGAAATCCAGGTGATCCGGATTTTCCGGGTCCGTCAACTTTCGACCCCAGATGACATCCAGGATCTTCAACTGGTCCGTCCGGTCGCCCACCACATCCTTGAGGGCCCGGATCCGACTCAGGACCTCTCGAAGGTGGGGAAGGAGAGCGTTGGCTTCTCCCACGGTGAAAATGCGGCGTCTCATGGGCTATCGGTGGAATGATTGCCGGGAAAGAACTCCTGCCCGGGATCCTATTCCTCCCGGCTCCGGATCAGAGCCTGGATCTCCAGGTGACCTTTCGCCTCGGCCATCTGGGCCGGAGTCCGGTCGTCCGCGCTCCTGGCCTCCACATCGGCTCCGTGTGAGAGGAGAAGCTCCACAGTTTCCCGGCGGCCGTGGGCGGCAGCCTGGTGCAGGGGAGTCCATCCACCGGCCTGCTTCACATTCGGATTCGCACCCTTTTCCAGGAGGATTCGACATAGAGCCAGGGACTCCGGTGCCTTCCGGTTGGCAGCGGCGCTATGGATGGGGCGAACCTGGAAGGAATTGGCCGCGGGGATGTTCGGATCGGCTCCGGCTTCCAGAAGAGCCTCGGCCGTGTCCACCCGAGCGAAATACGAGGCCAGCCCCAGAACGGTGAAGCCGTCCGGGGCCACGGCATTGGCCTGATCCGGAGATTCGGAGAGCCGTTCCTTTACGGCCTCCGTCTCCCCCATGGCCACCAACTCGTGGAGATCCGGATTCTGGTGGCGTTCGCGGACCAGGTGGGCAAGATCCTCATGGCCGTAGTACAGGCAGAGCATCAGGGGTGTCCGCCCCTCCCTGTCCTTGGCCTCCAGAAGGTCCGGATCTTCGTGGAGAAGGGCCTGCACCCGAAAAGCATCATTCTTGGCGATGGCCTGTATGAGTTGTTCGTGGCGTTCGGTCACCCGGGATATTCCTCCGTTGGGGTCAAGGCGGGAAAGGAAAGATTGAATGTAGGCCCCCGGTCATCTCCTTTCCACCACCGGGAGAGTGTTCCGGAGGTCGGGCGCATCATGCTTCATTACCAGGGCACCCCCTACCGGGTCCGTGACAGGGGACCCGACTTTCCGTATCGTTACGGCGATTTGAGATCCTGAGACGTCGAGGATGCCGCATGTACTATGATCAGGGATGCTTCGGGCGGGTGGACCTGGGACCCCTCCCGGACAGAATCACGGAACGCCTGACCCGGGTACCGGGCGAGTGGCTGGAGTTCGATCCACCCACAGGGGCCATCGTGGTCCGTCATGTGGAGCCCTCCTCTTCCCGCCATCTCCCGGCGGTGGCGTGCGAGTTGGTCCGCCTCTTCTCCGAGATCCCGGCGGAATTCCATGGTGAAATCCCCGGGGGGGCTTTCTTCGTTCACACCGAGGAGGAGCACGGACAGCTCATTCGCCTCAGGGTGGAGCCCGGGGGAGCCATTCATATTCGATGGGCTCATCCGGACTTCAAGCGCTCCACTCGAAAGCCGTATCAGGGAGGCTCGGAGATCACCATCGACCCTGAGATCCAGCAATTGGACGGAAGTCTGGTTTTCCGATGCGTCGACCCGGAGGATGCGGCCCAACGGATACGGGATCTGGCCGACACCTTCGAAGGGCTCTATCCGGAAGGGGACTGTCGGGTCAGGGTCATGCAGGGAGGCAAGATCGAGCTCACCATGGAAGAGGTGAATCTGGACGCGGCCCTCCTGGTGGAGTTGGTCCAGGAGCTCGCGGAGCCCGGGACCCTGACCGGACGCTTCCGTGTCAGCTCCTTCGGAATGTCTCAACCGGAGCACCAGCTGCGAATTCTTTTCGAGGCCGGAGACCTATGGGTCCAGCACCCCCTTCTCTGGCCCGAAGCCACCGAGTAGGGACCACGAAACAGAGGATCAAGGAGATACGGAAGTGCTTGATTACGGGTTGACGGAAGAACAACAGGCCATCGTCGAGCTGGCCAGGACCATCGCGGACGAGGAAATCCGTCCTGTGGCCGCCGAGTACGATGTCAGCGGTGAATTCCCCTGGCCGGTGGTGAAGAAGATGGCCGAGGTGGATCTCTTTGGAATCCTCATCCCGGAGGAATATGGAGGCTTCGGTGGAACCATGAATCTGAACATGGTTCTGGCCACCGAGGAGATGTCCAAGGCCTGCGGGGGCACGGCCCTGGCCTTTGCCGGGACGGCCCTGGGCGTGCTCCCCATTCTCATTTCCGGAAGCCCGGAGCAAAAGGAGAAGTTCCTTCCGTCGGTGGCCTCCGGAGAGCGCCTCTGCGCCTTCGCCATCACCGAGCCGGACGCCGGATCCGACGCCGGCGGAATCCGGACCACCGCCATCCGGGACGGGGATCATTACGTCCTGAACGGCACCAAGCAGTGGATCACCAACGCCGGCGAGGCGGAAATCTACACCGTGGTGGCTCTCACCAATCCGGAGAAGGGCCCGCGAGGAGCCAGCGTTCTGGTGGTGGAGAAGGACACCCCGGGCTTCACCTTCGGAAAGAAGGAAGACAAGATGGGCATCCGGGCCTCCGCCACCCGGGAGCTCATCTTCCAGGACTGCCGAGTACCGGTGGAGAATCTCCTGGGGCGGGAGGGAACCGGATTCATCACCGCCATGAAGACCTTCGACGCTTCTCGCCCGGGCGTGGGGGCACAGGCTCTGGGGATCGCCCAGGGAGCCCTCGACCTGGCCGTGGACTACGCCATCGGCCGCCGGCAATTCGGCCACCCCGTGTCTTCCTTCCAGGGCCTCCGTTTCATGCTGGCGGACATGGCCATGCAGGTGGAGGCTTCCCGGGCCCTCATCTACTCGGTCTCCAGGCATATCGATTCCGGTTCCAAGCTCCGGTCCACCATGTACTCGGCCATGGCCAAGTGCTTCGCCGGTGACATGGCCATGCAGGTCACCACCAATGCGGTCCAGGTGTTCGGGGGATACGGCTACATGCGGGACTACCCCATCGAGAAGTACATGCGAGACGCAAAAATCACGCAGATCTACGAAGGCACCAATCAGATCCAGAGAGATGAGATCGGGAAGATCCTCATCGGGGAGCATGTGTCGGGCAAGGCCCGGTAGGCGACGAGACCACCGCCAGCAGGCCCGTACCGTTTTCCCAGGAACCGGAAAGTCGAACATGCGCGTTTTCGTGACCCTCCTCATGGCCGGTGCATTCCTGCTCCCTTCGAACCTCGGGGCACAGGAGGGGCTGAAAGTCTATATCTCCGCTGACATGGAGGGAGTGGTCGGCGTGGTGACGGGAGACCATCTGGGCCCGGAGGGATTCGAATACCAGCAGGCCAGGGAATGGCTGACTGAGGAGGTCAATGCGGCGATCCGGGCGGCAAAGGCGGCCGGGGCCACGGAGATCATGGTGAGCGACTCCCACGGGAACGGAGAGAATATTCTGGTGGACCGCCTCCCGGCCGATGTCCTTCTGGTCCGATCCTGGCCCCGCCCCCTCATGATGATGCAGGGAATCGACGACACCTTCGACGCTGTCCTCTTCATCGGTTATCACGCCAGCACCACCAACCCCCGGGGGGTCCGGGCCCACACCATGTCCAGCGGGAACCTGACGGGAATCAGGCTCAACGGCATCGCCGTGCCCGAGGCCGCCATCAACTCCGCCATCGCCGGACATTTCGGGGTGCCGGTGGTGATGATCTCAGGGGACGACGCCATCATCGAAGAGGCCCGGAGCCTTCTGGGAGACGTGGAGGGGGCCATTCTGAAGGAAGCCTACGGCTTTCATTCCGCACTCACCGTCATGCCTGAGGTAGCCTACAGCCTCATCGAGGAAGCCGTGGGGAAGGCCCTCGGGCGCCTGGACGATTTCCGGCCCTATCGGTTGGAGGCACCCATTCGGGTGGAGGTCAGCTTCAAAAACTACCTACCGGCAGAGCTTCTGGCCTATCTGTCCATCGTGGACCGGGTGGACTCCCATACCATCGGATTCGAGGGACAGGACATGTTGGAGGTGTCCAGGTTCCTGGCGTTCATTTCCCGGTACCGGCCGGACATCAGCCCGTGACGGAGGCGAGAAGGGGACGACGACAGACGCTCGATCGCCAAAAAACTTCGCGGGAGAGATGCTGGGGTCCATGGCCGCCGTTTCAGTCCGGTGGCATCGGATCTTCCTGAGGGATGAGGGGGCCTTCCCCGCACCCGCGGCTTCGGCCGGATCCTTCGAGTTCCTTCGCCCACCAGAAGTGCCCCCAGGGCCATCCCACCAGGATCGTTGCCGATGACCAGGACCCGGGCTCATGCGGGTTCAGCCCGCGGTCCAACTTGAAGGAAAGCACCCTATCACCGTATCTTCGGCCAGGAAATACCGACGAGCCCTCAATCGCTCGTTTCACCCGAACCGCGAGGTTATCATGCGCTGTTTCGCCATGTTCCTGGCCGCTCTATTCCTGACTGTCGGGTGTGGAGGGGGGGAGCCTCCGGCCGAAGAAGCCTCTGCCGGCCCCGACTCAACAGCTCTGGCCCAGGCGGCGTACGACCCGACCATGTTCGACACCATCTCCTGGGAAAGCCAGGAGGAAGCGGTGGAACGTGGGCAAGTGGTCTATCGATTCAGTTGTTTGAAATGCCACGGTGAGAGAGGCGTGGGAGACGCCGGGTTCGTCCGGGACGGGGACACCCTGCAGCCTCCGTCCTTCCGTGATGCGGATTGGCCTTACGCCGGTGACAAAGCAGGGATCCATGAGCAGGTCTTCGTGGGAACGGCCGAATTCATGCCCCACTGGGGTCTGGTGGGACTCTCACCCCGGGATGTGGATGCCGTGGCCATCTACATCATGGAGGAACTCCGTAACCGGTAGCCCCGGATTTCCTTGGGACCTCCACAGGAGACAAAGACCAGGAGAGGGCCTCGAGGCGGTGCGATACCCGCCTCGAGGTCCTCCTCTTCACCCATGCTCGCATCATCCCGGCAGAGATGGGTTCACTCCCTGCCGCTGGCCTCTCGGAGCTCCGCCCACAGACGGTCATGTCGCCACCACAGGTAGCCGCCGGCCGTGATCCCGGCCATCAGGTTCGCCACCACGATGACGGGCCAGGAGAGGAGGTATGCCAACTCGGCAGCGAAGATTCCCATGAACGCCACGCTGTAGATGAATCCCGCCAGGAACACGAGGAAGATGGCAAACCAGAGTGGGCGGTTCCGCTCGGTCTGAAAAACCAGCCACGCCGCAGCCAGGCCGATGAGCAGAGACACGAGGAGATGAATCCCATTGTAGGCGATGATGGGGGCAGGCCCTCGAAGCAGCGTACCCTCCTCGCCCCCCGTTGAGAACAGAGCGGACCCCAGAAGAGCCGGAGTATGGAACAGACCCTCACCGGCAAACAGATTCATTGCCGCAAAAAAAATGGCCACCGTCAGGTACCCGATGAACCCGGTGATCAATCCCTCCGCTGGCCAGGGCATCTCACGTTTCATGGCGTCCTCTCTTCCCTCTCTGGTCTGGATCACTGGTCTGGATCGTCATTTCCGGGATTCTGCCGGGAGAAGCACCTCCCGCACAGCTCCGACGAACCGTTTCCTGAGGCCGGGCTCACGAAACAACCGACTTCGGAGGCCCTCGCTGATCTCCAGTTGGACTCCCGCACCGGAAGTCCCCCGATTACAGATATTTCGGGGATTCTCGCCACTCAATCCGATCCTGGGCTGTTTCACCACGAACCCCTCCCCCACCAGGGCCTCCTTCAGGGAACGCTTCAGCCATTCGTGGCATCCACCCACCATCACGAATGGATCTTTCCGGCTCCGCTCCCCATGGATCGCCACCACCACCTCCGCCCGGGAGACGGCCTCCAGGGCCAGGGGCTCGTCGAAGCGATGGCTCGTGAGGTGGAGCGTGTGGCTGGCCCCGTCCCTGACCCCCCGGAAGGTGTAGAAGGAAAGTTCCTCTCCGGCTATGTCCCGGGCCAGTTCCGAAGTATAAGGCTCGATCCATCCCCCATGCGGAGCCATGACCAGCAGTCGGGAATTCCTGAACCGGTACTCCCGGGTCCAGCTCCGGCCCTCGGGCTCCCGGGTCTCCAGTTCGGCGAAGGAACGATAGCGATCCTTCATGGCGTCCCGTTCCGGCTCAGGGGATCCGACGCCGGGATTCCAGCCACTTCCGGCCCAGCGGCCCGCTCTTCCATAGGCGCTGCTCCCTCCGTCGATCCAGAATGTCAGGAGCCTGCCTGGAAATCCAAACCCCCAGGGCGAAGATTACACCGGAGAGAACCAGGCATCCCACACCGGTTACCGTGAAACCGCCGCTGCCTCTGGCCATGCCCAGAAAGATCAGGACACCCCCGAGAAGGCAGAATACCAGGCCCAGAAGAATGGCGCGGAGAGAGGACGAGAGCACGGTTCAGCGATTGAGAATCCAGATGGAGGCGTTCAGTACCGAAGCAAAGGTAACCCAGGCCAGGTAGGGCGTCATGAGCCATCCGGCCCAACGCGAGACGCGGAAGAATAGCGCGACGGTCCAAACGAGGGCCGCCAGGAGCACCAGGATCTCCAGGAGTGCCCATCCCGGAGCCCTGCCCCAGAAAAAGAAGAAGGACCAGAGGAAGTTCAGGACCAACTGGACGCCCCATACTGCCATGGCCCTGCCCGCCAAGGGGGATTCTTCCTTCCGCATCCATACCAGGAAGAAGGCGACGCCCATGAGGATGTAGAGGAGGGTCCAGACAGGCCCGAAGACCCAGGAGGGCGGGTTGAACGGGGGCTTTATCAGCGTCGGATACCAGTCCCGCACACCCTGGGCCGTGGCCCAACCGGCGGCAGCCCCCACCGCCAGAGGGAGAAGCACGGAGAGGAGTAGGCGCGGTACCTTCCCGGAACCCTTGAGATCATGGTCCATGGAGGAAACTACCCGGAGACGATGGTTTCGGATCCACCAGGGGACACTGCGCATCCACGGCTCCCACCCGGTAGCGGGTGGACCGGAGGCGACAACTCCTTCTTCGGGTCAGCGTTTCGCTCGGGGTATCACCACCAGCGCCCGCCGCTGCCGAACCGGTTGTTCACCACATTGTTGAAGATGGAACCGAAGGTGAAGTCCAGGCCCGTGGAGATCTCAAAGGTATAATCCGTGGGAAGCTGCCGCCGCTGCAGAAGAATCTCCGCATCGGTGAGCTCCTCGGCTGACAGGTAGATCTGGTCCCGGACCTTGGAGACGCTCCCCCTGATGTTCCACTCCAGGCCACGGAAGAGGCGGATGCTCAGCCGCCCACCGGAGGACATGCGATAGAAGGTGCTGGGATCGTGAAGGAAGGCCTGGATCTCGGCATTGAAGTTCGCCGTACCCCAGGGCTGCCGGAATCCCAGGCTCCACCGCAGGGAGGGCTCCCAGACGGTTTCCGTATCCCTGTCATAGATGGTCGTGAACTCGTAGTCGTAATAACGAGCGTAGACGAGGGCCTGAAGGGTCATCCGCTTCCGGGTCCACTCCCGGTACGGGAAAAAGGAATATTCGATGCCGGTTCCGATCTGCCCACCCAGGTCCGTGTTGTTCCGGGTGCTGGAGTTGCCCCCCGCCTCGATCCCCGTGGACCACCGCTCCGCCAGGGAATAGAAGATCCGGCCGTTGAAGTCCCAGTCGTCCCGCTCGTCCACGTATGTGGAACCGTCGGAGAGATCGTATTCGTTTCTCCTGAGAGAGCCCCGGCCCCCAACAGAGATCTTCCACAGCTCCGTCGTGCGGTTCGCGCTGAAGTTGGCGCCGAAGTTCCGGCTCTTTTCACTCTCCTCCGACTCGAAATCCACGTCGGCCCCGACCCTGAAGACCCAGTAGTCCCATGGGTCATTCACATCGCCCTGGAGACCCGGCGGCAGGTCGGTCACCCTGGCCGACACATCCGGTACCGCCACCTCGAAGGGCAGATCGCGTCCCGACAGGACGGCGTACCGGGCAAGGCCCACCGCGATGACGCCGGTCAGACCCCGGATTCGTTCATCATCGGTATCGGTGTTGCTGGTGGCGTAGGTGAGATGGTCGTCCTGGCCCTCCAGCGCCTCCCGGCCGATGAAGTCCAGGCGGTACTCCTGGCCGGAGCCCGTGCTCTGGCTGGTGATGATGAGATGAACCTGGGAGTCCCGGACATCCACCACCCAATTGACGAAGTCCACCTCCGTCCGGATGTGGGTCCGGTCACACCCTCTGGCGGCGCACTCCAGATAGACCCGCAGGGCACCGTTTCTCATGCCCTCCCCCTCCTGCTGGCCTGAAGCGGGAGGGGACAGGAAAAGAAAGGCGAAAAGAACTGCGGAAAAAATCGTCCGGATCCTCGGCGTCATTGCACGCCTCCGTCGGCGTGTTGGAGCCACCCCTCCTTGGGGGGAGCGGCTGGTTCATGTGGGTTCGGCGTTTTGAGAGGAGGGGAAAGAAGGCTCGCATCCACTCCACCCTGCTTCCTCATCCTACGGGTACGGGCTCAACCTCCGGGATTTCCCCTTCCGCCGGCTCGCTGGCTTCCCGAGAGGCGGAACCTTCTTCTTCGGTATCCATACCCTCCGGTCGGAGGAAGTGTCGCCGGAAGAAGGCCGAGGCATCATCCACCAGGGAATACATGACCGGGACCAGGACCAGGGTAAGGAAGGTGGCGAAGAGAATCCCCACGATGACCGCCACAGCCATGGGACTCCACCATGCCGCCTGTTCTCCGCCCCAGTAGAAGTCCGGCTGGAGCCGGGTGAACAGCCCCACGAAATCCAGGTTCAGCCCGATGGCCAGGGGAACCAGCCCCAGGGCCGTGGTGAGGGCGGTGAGGATGACGGGCCTGAAGCGGGTCCTGCCGCCCTGAACCAGCGCCTCCCGACGCTCCATTCCGTCCCGATCCCGGAGGATGTCGATATAGTCGATGAGAACGATGGCGTTGTTCACCACGATCCCGGCCAACGAGATGACTCCCACCCCCGTCATGATGATGACGAAGGGCATTCTGAAGACCAGGAGGCCCACGAACACACCCACCGTGGACATGATGACGGAACTGAGGATGATGACCGGCTTGATGACCGAATTGAACTGGGAGATCAGGATGAATCCGATGACGGCCAGTGCCACGATGAAGGCCGTTGACAGAAACTCCGTGGCCTCTGCCTGCTCCTGGTTCTCACCGGTATATCGCAGGGAGTAACCCGGAGGAAGCTCGGATTCGAAACCGGAGAGGGTCCCCTGTACTTCCGCCAGCACGGCATTGCTGTTGAATCCTGACGCCACATCGGCCATCACGGTCGCCACACGGTCCATGTCCTTTCGACGGATGGATCCCAACCCCTCCCCTACCCTCCAGTCGGCCACCGAGACCAGGGGAACCTGGGTTCCTTCATGCATGACAGTCAGGTCTTCCAAAGCGTTGAGCTGGCTCCGCCACTCCGGTGCCAACCGCACGATGATGTCGTATTCGTCGTCTCCCGTCCGGTACTTCCCTGCCTCGGTCCCGTTGATGGCGCTCCGAACGGCCATGCCGATGGACGACGTCGAGAGACCGTAGAGGGCGGCCTTTTCACGGTCCACCAGAACCGAGAGCTCGGGCCGGGCCGCGTCCAGGTCCGTCTCCAAACCCACCAGCTTGGGGAATACCGGCGAGTCCTCGAGGGTCTGAATTGCCTCATCGGCGAGATTCCGCAGGATCTCCGGGCTTTCTCCGATGATCTCCAGGTTCACCGGGAGACCCGTGGGGGGGCCCTCGTTCATCTTGTCCACGGTGACCTCCGCACCGGCAACTTCCCGTCCCAGGCTCTCCTGTAGGGTGGCCAGGGTCTCGAAGACATCCGTGCCACGATCCTTGAAATCCACAAACTGAATGGTGATCCGAGCCCCTTCGGGGCCGGACGCTCCACCCCCCATGAAGTTGCTTCCCCCGCCGGACCCCACTGTCGCCACCGTCGACTCGGCGTCCCGCATCCCCTCGTAGCCCTTCACTTCTTCTTCCATGCGCATGGCGATGCGGTCGGTGAACTCGGCCCGGGTGCCCACGGGAGCCTCCACATCCACCTGGATCTGCTTCGGTGGAATGCTCTCCGGAAAGAACTCCACCCCGGCGTTCAGCACACCGTAGATCATGAAGGTCCCCACGAGCACCGCCACGGACCCAAAGAGCATGACCAGGCGATGATTCAGAGCCCATCGAAGCTGACGCTCGTAGACCGTCAGGACTGCCGGAACGAGGTCATGCTGGAAACGGCGCCCTACCCGGTCCATGACCAGGACATGGCCGTAGTACGCCGCGGCGGCCAGGATCCCGAGGAGTAGCGCGGTGATCCAGTTGGCGGCGGCCACGATCAGGAACAAGAGAACGCTGCCGCCGATGATGGTCCGTCGGGCCGTCTTCGTGAGAGGCTTACGGGGTTCACTCTCCAGCCTGAGGAACATGCTGGTGAGGGTAGGAACGATCACCAGGGCCACGAAAAGTGAGCTGGAAAGCGTAATGATGAGGGTCAGGGGAAGGTATCCCATGAACTCACCCACGATTCCAGGCCAGAACATCAGGGGCGCGAAGGCCCCCAGGGTCGTGAGGGTGGCGGCGATGACGGGCATGGCCACTTCCCCGGTGGCTTTCTTGGAAGCAGTGACCCGGTCCCACCCCCGCTCCACGAACCGGTAGGTGTTCTCCACGATGACGATGGCGTTGTCCACCAGCATCCCCAGGGCCAGGATCAGGCTGAAGAGCACGATCATGTTCATGCTCACATCCAGCAGGGCCAGAAGGAGGAAGGCCAGGAACATGGAGGTGGGGATGGAGAGGGCTACGAAGAAGGATGTTCTCACCCCCAGGAAGAAGAAGAGAACGGCCACGATGAGAAGAAGCCCCGAGATGATGTTGTTCTCCAGGCTGCTTACCATGAGACGGATGTCGTCGGACTGGTCCGAGGTGATCTTCACCACCGTGGTGGGAGGGAACAGGGATTCCATGTCCGCGATGACAGCTTTCACCGCGTCGGAGGTCTCGATGATGTTCTCCCCGCTCCGCTTCACGATGTCCAGGGTCACCACGGAGCTTCCATCCAACCGAGCGAAGCTCTCTCTTTCGGCGAACCCGAACTCCACCTCGGCGATGTCGCGAACGTATACCGCACGCCCCTCCACCGTCGTCACCACCAGGTCTTCGATGAGAGTCGGGTCATCAAACTCACCGTCCACCCGAACCAGATACTTGAAGTCTCCTACGTCGATGGAGCCTCCCGGAATGTTCACGTGCTCCGTCTGGATGGCCTGGATCACATCGTTCAGAGCCAGGTCGTAGAATTTGAGCTTGGCCAGGTCCACATCAACCTTCACCTCCCGCTCCAGGCCCCCTCTCAAATCCACCCGCAGGATGGTGGGGACCTGCTCCAGCCGATCCTTGAGCTCCTCCCCGATCTCCTTCAGCCGAACCAGGCCATACTCACCCGAGAGGTTCACCTGCATGACGGGGACGTCTTCGAAGTTGAACTCCATGATGGAGGGCTCTTCGGCGTCCTCCGGCAACTCGGGCCGGGCCAGGTCCACCTTCTCCCGGACCCTCTGGAGGGCATCCTCCAGGTCCACGCCGGTGGAGAATTCGGCCTGGACACTGGAATAGCCCTCGATGGACACCGAGGTCAGCTCTTTGATATCCCCGATGGTGTTCAGCTCGTCCTCGATGGGGCGGGTGACCAGCGTTTCCATGTCCGCCGGAGATACACCGGGATATACGGTGTTCACGGCGATCAGGGGGATTTCCATCTCGGGAAAGGACTCTTTGGGAATCTGACGGTAGGAGAAGAGCCCACCCAGCGTGAGGAGGAAAAGGAGAACCATCACGCTGGTCCGATGATCCACAGCATAGGAGGTCAGCCGGAACTCCTTGAAGGAGCTGAGCTCCTCGGAGCCTTCAGGCTGCCCCTCGAATCTCCCGTCCTCGTACCGGGTTGAATCCTCTCCCCCGTGCCTCTCGTCGTACCGGCCGTTCCGCGAGTCCATGTCCGACATCCCCTACCCCTCTGCCACGATGTTCACCCGGTCACCATCGGCCACGGAGAGCTGACCCACCACCACCAGGCGCTCCCCGGCGCTCAGACCGGAGCGGATCATGACCCGGTTCCGCTGCCCCGGGCCCACCTCTACTTCCCTGGCCCGGGCCAGGGTGCCCTGGGAGTCCTCCTCCACCACGAAAACGATGAAGCCCGCCTCCGTCCGGACCAGCGCCTCCTGGGGTATGACGATGGCGTCCTGGCTACTGCGGCGGACCAGATCCAGATTGGCGACCATCTGGGGCTTGATGGCTCCTCCCGGATTCGGGAGGACCAGCTCCACGGGGAAGGTCCGATTTCGGGGGTTCACCGTCGCCCCCACGTAGGAGATCTGGCCCAGGAACTCTTCGCCATCAAGGACATCGAAGGTCACCGAGGCCTCGGCCCCGGTCTCCACGTCCAGGGCGTATCGCTCGGGAACGCCGGCGTTGATCTCCACCGGGTTGTTGTCCACGATGCGGGCCACCGGGGTGCCTGCGGCAACCATGGTTCCCACCTCGATCTCCCGGCTGTCCAGGATGCCTCCGATGGGCGCCTTGATGACGGTCCGCTCCAACCGGGCTTCCAGGAGCCTGAGATTCGCGGCGGCCTGCTCCGCAGCGTACCTGGCCTCCAGATAGACCAGCTCTGAACCGACCTGGTCCTCCTCATAGAGGCGCTTCCGCCGCTCCCAGGTTTCCCTGGCCATCTCCGAGAGGGCCCGGGCCTGGTCCACCTGGGCCTGAAGGAGATCGGCGTCCAGACGGAAGATGGGCTGACCCGCCCGAACCCGACTCCCCTTCTCCACGAGGATCTCCCGGACCACACCGCTCTCCTCGGCGGAGATGGTCACGTCGTGACTGGCCTGGACGGTGCCCGTGAGTCGGATGACTTCGGTGAAGCGATCGGGTTCCACCGTTTCCACCTGGACGTTCACAACGCGAACGAAGGCAGTGTCCCGGGTTGTGTTCTCGGCCTGGGCACCTCCGCAACCCCAGGAGCTCAGGGCCCCCAGGAGCACCAGGAGAAGAATTCCGGATCCGGGGGTGATCTTGCTCGTCATTTGTCTATCGCCAATGCTCATGGTTTACAGTTCCTGGTTTCCGCACTTCCCGCCGCTACTGTCCGCACTTCCCGCCGCTACTGTCCGCACTGCCCGCCGCTACTGAAGGGCCCTGGGATTGTTCAGGGCTTCACTCACCATTGGAACCTCCCCGGCAGCCTCGTCCAATCGGGCTCGGAAGGTCAGATAATCGAAGACGGCCTGTGCGTAGTTGAACTCGCTCTGCCGGAGGGCCACCTCGGCATCCGTGAGCTCCAGCTGGCTGCTCAGGCCTTCCCGGTACTGGGCCCGGGCGATCTCGAAGCCTCGTTGGGCCTGGGTCACGGCCAGCCGCTGGGCCCTGGCCCGCTGTCTGGCTTCCTGGACCTGCTCCAGGACGGACTTCACCTGACTCTCAGCCTGTAAACGCGTCAGGTGGCTCTGGTTCCGTGCCTGGTTCAACACGGCCCGCTTCTGATCGATGCGGGCATCCCGCTGAAAGCCCGTGAAGACCGGCAGACTCACGGAAATCCCGATCCACTTGGAGGTAGCCCGTGTCATGGGATCCCCGAAGAAGCTCGGAGGTCCGTTCTGCTGGGCGTTCACGGAGAGATTCCCGAAGAGGGAGATCCGAGGCAGATACTCCACCTGTTGAACCCTCAGCTCCGCGGTTCGGAGTCTCTCCGTCAACTCCAGCTGCCTCAGATCGGACCGGGACTCATAGGCCATCTGGAGAACTTCCCCAACTTCAAGATCCGTGGGGGTCCGGATGCCCGAGAGAGTCAGGATCTCCCGATTCGCCTCGTCGTTCGCCTCCGGGTTCTCCAGATCCATGGAAGCCAGACTGCCGGCCACCTCCAGGGTTTCCAGGGACTCCAGGTTCAACTCGATGGCCAGGCCCCGCCGGGCCTGGGCTACCGCATTCTCCGCCCTTCGGAGATTCGGCTCCAGGTTGGCCAACTCCACCTGGAGTCGGAGGACATCGTAGTCCGAGACCAATCCGGCCCGGTTCAGTGCCTCCGTTTCCCCGAGGGATTCCCTGACCCGGCTGACGGATTTCTGGATGAGCCGGAGTTCTTCCTGGGCCAGAAGAAGGCTGTAGTAACCGGTTCTGACCCGGGTCACCAGGGCCTGGGCCCGGCCCCGGAGAGTCTCGTCCTGGAGCGCCTTGTAGCGACCGGCGGCACCCACACCGATGAAGGCCGAAGCGGCGAAGAGGGGCTGATCCAGGACCAGGGCCGAAGACCAGGCGTTGTCGGCTCCGAACTGCACCTTCGTGAATTCACCGGCCTCACCGCCGAAGAACTCAGCGGGAAGAAAGGAGACATTCGGTTCGATGTTCCTGGTGTAGGAGGCGCTCAGGTCCACTTTCGGGAACACGGCGCCCCAGGCCTCGGAGACGCGCTCCCCCGCCTCCTCCAGGGCCAATCGTGCATCCTGCATGTCCCGGCTCTGCCGGAGAGCCGTGAGGACAGCGTCTCGAATGGAGAGACTTTCGGGCTCCTCCTGGGCCAGCCCCTGGGCCGGAAGGGAAAGAAGAGCCGCCAGGAGGCCAAGGATGGCGGCCGTCGAAGTCCCTCTCGAATCTCTTTGTCCCACTGCCATGGTCGTATCGGCTCTCTTGGTTTTCATGTTGTCTTACCGGAACCCCTGTCAGCCCCTGGGGCCGGGAGGGGCCTTCGGATCCGAATCCAGGGCGGCCCGCCAGATCTCTCGATTCGCTTCCGGCGACTCCTGCCGCAGGTACTCCAGGTATCGCTCCGTCCCGATACCCCGGATGAGACCTGCGTAGGACTGGAGGATCAGCCTTCGGATCTCCTTCTCCGTGGTCCCGGGCAGAAGGTCACGGTGGTAGAGGGACAACAGTCCGTGCCCGTGAGCCCAGAGGGTGAGGGAGACGGTCCTGGGATCCCCCCTCACCAGGAACCCCGTGTCCATCATCTCCCGGACCCGATCGGACCAGAACTGCCCCACGGCACAGACATGGTTCGCCGCATCGCTCCCGGCCTCGGGCTGGATCCCGAGAAGGTCCGGAGGCACAAAGAGGGCCTCGTAGAGGGCCGGTTGTTCCAGCGCAAAGTCCACGTAGGCCTGCCCGGCCATCCCAAAGCGTTCCGGCGGCGTGCTTCCGGCCAGCGCCCGATTCAGGTATTCGGAGAAGAGGCGATATGCCTCCGCCACCACGTCCTGCATGACGCC
The DNA here is from genome assembly GCA_964605505.1 of uncultured Gemmatimonadaceae bacterium. Lineage (GTDB taxonomy): Bacteria > Gemmatimonadota > Gemmatimonadetes > Longimicrobiales > Gaopeijiaceae > CAZSDD01. The sequence continues at coordinate 19,643 of CAZSDD010000027.1, forward strand.
CTCCTTGCTCTCGTAATGCCGGTAGAGGGCCGGGGCGGTGCATCCCACGCACCTGGCCAGCTTCCTCATGGACATTCCGCCGAACCCTTCTTTCAAATAGAGGTCTCGGGCGCATCGGAGGATCTCTGATCGCTGAATGCTCATGGGTTCGGAGACGCTCGTTCAAGGCTCATGATGTGAACAACGTAAACTCATTTCAAAAGGTTTCAATCCCTGCCTTTATTATTATCTATTATTCTGTTTAGACCACCTGGTCTTAACAATGATCCTTCTCATAGGAAGGAGAATGGGTTCCGGGGTTGGACCAGCGGAGGGCGGCAGTCTTTTCGTATTCCCGCCGCACCGGCGGCGGGCCGACGGGAGCCGTGGTGGAGAACGCTACCGCCCCTGTCGGACCGGATCCTATCGCCCGGCGGGGGTGACCACCGGGTGGACCCGGCCCAGGAGGAAGGTGGAGATGACGATGACGAGGGCGCCCACCGCGGTCCAGGCATCCGGGATCTCAGAGAACCAGAGGAATCCCCAGACGGCGGCGAAGACGATCTGGAGGTATCCCACGGCCATGGCCCGGCCGGCCTTCTCCAACTGGAGTGCCCGGGTCACAAACACCTGCCCCCCCTGTGTCGCCACGCCCACCCCGAGGAGAAGGAGCCACTCGGCGCCCACGGGCAAGACGAATACGGGAAGGGTGGCCGGAACGGATCCCGCCACCGTAACCACGGCAAAGACGAACACGATGACCAGGGGATCGTTGGTCCTGGTCAGTCGGCGGGCGGTGACATAGGCTCCGGCGCTGAGGACGGCCCCCAGCAGTGCCACGCTTACCCCCACGGGGTCCAGGCCCGAGGCCCGGCCGAAGAGAAATCCGGGTCGGGCAATGAAGAGGACGCCTCCCAGAGCCAGGAGGGTGAGGCCCACCTCACGCCACCGGAGCAGCTCTCCGAGGAAGACCGCTGCCAGGAGAGCGGTAAACACGGGGTTCGTGAAGTGAATGACCGTGGTCTCAGCCAGGGGAAGGCGGACCACAGCCCAGAGGAAACAGGTGAGGGCCCCATACCCGAGAAGCCCCCGCAGGAACAGGAGGGGGCGTTCCCGGCCCCAGAGAGAGATCCCGGCCGACCGGAGGGCGAGTCCGGACACCAGAGCGACCACCAGGCCCCGGGCAAGGATGATCTCCTGGGTGGGGAGCCTCTCCCCGAGGACCTTCGCGAAGGCGCTCATGAAGGAGAAGCAGAACGCCCCGGCGGCGGCATACCGGAGGCCCGGTGGGAACCCCTTCATGACGGAGAGACCCTCACCGCCCTGCGGCCTCCACCGTGGCGGAAACGATGCTGTCCTCCTCGTAGATCAGATCCACCACGTCCATCCCCTCTTCCACCCAGCCGAAGGCCGTATAGGCCCCGTCCAGATGGGGCTGGATGGAATGAGTGATGAAAAACTGGGAACCCTCGGTGTCTTTTCCTGAACTGGCCATCCCCACCACACCCCTGAGGTATGGGGTCTGGGTGAACTCGCTTCGGATGTCGAAGCCGGGCCCTCCGAACCCGTCCCCTCTGGTGAAATCCCCACCCTGGACCACGAAATTGGGCACCACCCGATGGAAGGGGACGCCGTCGTATTTCCCCTCCCCTGCGAATCCGGCAATGGTCTGCACGGTGAGGGGTGCGCTTTCGGCATCCAGCACCAGGACCACGCGCCCCTTGGAGGTGTCGAGAATCAGGCGGGGTCGGGCCCCCAGGGCAGCCAGGGACTCCCAGGCCACCTGGCGCTCCGCCTCCCGCACCTCGGTGGAAAGGGGGATCTCCAGGCCCCGGAGCCTCGCCAGGGCCCGATCTGCAGCTTTACCCAGGGGCGCCGGAGCGCCTGCCGAGACTTCCATCAAGAACGGCTCAACCTCCGAGGACCCGGTTTCGCCCAGGGCATTCAAGATCACCTCCATTCCCTCCCGGTCACCAAGGGTCGCGAGGGCCTCATACTCGGCCAGAAGGAGATCCACGGAGCCCAGGGGAAGGAACGCCGAGTCTGCCAGAGTCGGAGCCGCAACGTAGCTGGAGGAAGGGTCCCTGGTCCGGAGTCCGGCGACAAAAGCACGGAAGTACCGCTCATGGTTCCCGGGATCCTCCCGGTCAACCCGCCAGCGCCGGGCAAGCCCCCCCAGGGCCGTGCCACGAATCCTGGGCTCGGGATCTTCAACGGCCTCCAGGAGGGCGTCCATGGCTCGTTCTCCCGGAACAAAGGCCAGGGCCCCGAGACCCCGGGTCCTGGGCGCCACATCTTCCTGCCCCCACCGGTCCAACCAGCTCAGGATGAACTCGCCCTCCCCCAGGCGTCCCAGCAAAGCGAGAATGGACCCGGCCCGCCGCCAGTCCCGGGGGTGGGATTCCACCCACGACTTGAGGGCGTCCCGCTCCCCGGGAGGAAGTCGGGACAGGCCGGCGAAGGAGGCGCCGGCGTAATAGGCCACGTGGGTGACGGGATCATCCAGCGCCTCCAGGAGTCCGGCCCGGACAATGGGGTCCGCCGTCCGGCCGCCCGCGGCCCGGGCGGCGTTGGCCCGGATCCTCCAGTCCGGTGAGCTCCGCAGCCACCAGAGGATCCGGCGGGTGTCCTGGGGGTCCCCCAACTTCGCCAGGCCCAGGAGCAGGTGCATGGCCGCCGGATCCGACGGCGGGAGGGAGTCCAGGGTGGCCCGGACCGCATCGGCCCCGGAGGCCCAGGGTCCCGGCGCCGATGCCCGGCCGAAGTAGTAGGCGGCGATCTCCCGGGCCTCGGGATCCTCGTCTTTCAGGCTCTCCAGGAGGTGTTGGATCCCGCTGGGGAGGACCACACCCCGAATTCCCATGCGAGCCACGGCAAGATTCCGGGCGGCTTCTTCTCCGCCTCGAAGCTGCAGCGTCAGAAGCTGTCCCAGGGCCCGGCTTTCCCCGGACTTCCCCACGGCCTCCAGGATCCGATCCCGGACCACGCTGTCCGTTTCCTCCTGGAAGGCTTCCAGGAGATCCGCCGCCACCCGGGGCTCTCCCAGCTGCCCGAGGGCAAAGGCCGCATCTCTCCGGACGGAAGACTCGGGATCTCCCAGGGCATTGAGGAGAGCCGGGGCCGTTTCCGGGTCCTGAACCGACCCCAGAGCGAAAGCAGCCCTGGCCCGGACAGACGTTTCCCGGCTCGAGAGGTACTCCTGGATGGCCGGCCCGGCCCGCTGAACCTGGAGGTCCACGATGGTTTGAAGAACCGGGTCTTCCAGCAGTCCGTCGCCGGGCCGGGCCGGGGGCGGGGGCGGCGTTCCCGGAGGCCTGTCAGGCGGACCCTGTGAACTGCAGGCCAATGGAAACAGGGCGGAGACCAAAAGGAGCGCGTGGAATCTATTTCGGGGGGCCATGATGGCCTCTCTGTTCGGGTCTGGAAAACGCGAGACGACGAAAGCGAGCCGGAAAGGCATTCCCTCTTTCCGGGAGACACCTTCCGCCGGATGATCTACGTTCCGGAGCCCTCCAGGATTTCTTCGGCTCGAAAGACCGGATCGGCGGCCTGGAGAATCTTGAGGCGAAGACGGAAGGGAAAATCGGGCCGGTCGGCCAGGAACGTCCGGACAGTTTCCGCCGCCTCCGGGGAATTGTGTCCACCCAGGGTGGCTCCCACCCAACGAGCCGGGAAGAAGATGTCCCCGGTCTGCTGAATCTCCTCCAAAAGATCGAGGCTGGGGGTGATGAACTTCAGGGCGTGATCCCGTCGGAGGGGGTGGTGGAGATTGGACACCCCCTCCAGAGCCCACGGCTCCTTCTCCCGGTTCTCCTCCTGCATGAGATCCTGGAAAAAGGCTTCCCGCACTGCCGGGTCCTGGCTCAGGGAGGGCCGGACGAATTCGAAACGGGCTTTCCGATCCGGATTCCGGATGTTCTCCGATTGGGTTTCCAGAATCTGCTCCCAGTCCGGTACGCCATGAAGGGCGAGGGTGGAAGCCAGGGCCGTGCGATCCGCCTCGGAGAGGCGAAGGTCCGGAATCTCCCGGTTTCCCCTCCAGACATCCTCCAGAAGCGCCAATCCCCGGGGAGTCGTGACCATGTCTCGGAAGGCCCGGAAAAGAGTGGCCTGGCGGGAGGTGTTCCCCCCTTCCGTGGCCCCCTCCCAGAGGACCTCCTCGATGACGGGAGCCATCTGCCGCCGTCCATCCTCCGGGAGGAAGTCCCAGTAGACGTCTCCCATGTTACCGAGAACCCGCTGGAGAATCTGTTCCTCTGCTTCCCGGGGAACCGCATCCAGCGCCATCTCCAGGAAGGCCCGGGGTGGGACATCCCCCTCCAGGACCCCGTCCCAGAGAGCCAGCCAGCCGGCCCCCCGCACCACAGCATCCTCGACCCCCGGAAGCCGCGCCATCAGAAACTCCCTGGAGCCCCGGTCCAGGCGGAAAAGCCCGTACCCCAATCCCCACCCGTCCGGAAGCACGTAATCCGGTACCGGCCGGCCCTGGGCTTCCCGCACCGGATGGGACTCGGTGAGGAAATGGAGAGGAATTCCCTCCACCTCGGCACCATACCCCAGGGCCACCTCCAGGGGCTGGGGCCAGACCCTCCCTTCCCCCAGTGGATCGGACTGATGGAGGACCATGGATTCCACGGTTCCCCCACTTCCGGCCGTCCATTCCACCCACACGGTGGGTCGACCCGGCTCTTCCACCCAGAGGCGGCTCCACCCCGCCAGATCCTGCGTGGAAAGGGCGTCCAGGATACGAATCAGGCCCGGCCAGGTGGCGTTTCCGTAGGAGAACCGTTCCAGATATTCCCGGACGCCCTCCTGGAAGGCGTCCTCTCCCACCAGCTTCTCCAACTGACGCATCACCACAGGAGCCTTCTGGTAGATGATGGCGCCGTAGAGCGTTCCGGCATCCTTGAGATTCTCCAGGGGTTGGCGGATGGGATTGGCGCCCGGCGTCCGGTCGACCCCGTACGCCGTGGGATGATGGGCCAGGAGAAAGCGCAACTCGTGATCCAGCTCGGGAAAGGAGGGGTGAACGATCTTCGCGGCCATGAAGTTGGCGAAGACCTCCTTGGTCCAGACGTCATCGAACCAGTTCATGGTCACCAGGTCCCCGAACCACATGTGGGCCGTCTCATGGGCGATGAGGCTTGCCCGCCCCAGGTATTCGCTCTGCGTAGCCGATTCGTCCAGAAAGAGGCTTCCCGCCCGATAGAAGATGGCTCCGGGATGCTCCATCCCACCGTATTGAAAAGAGGGAATGGCTACAAAACCCACCTTCTGGAAGGGGTATGGAATCCCCGTGTACTCTTCCAACCAATCCAGAGCCGTGACGTGGAGATCGAAGATGGCATCCAGATTCCGGGACACCTTTTCATCGTCGGTCTCCCGGTGCATGAATTCCATGACCCGCCCGTCCCGATTCCGGGTCATCTTCTGGAATTTCCCCGCCACGAAGGTGAAGAGATACGTGGGCAGAGGATCCGACGAGGCAAACTGGAACCTCCGTCGTTCTCCCTCCACCTCCTCCCGGATCTGGGGACCGTTGGCCATGGCGGTCCAGGAGAGGGGCAGGTCCAGATAGACGGCGAACCGGGCCTTCAGATTCGGCTGGTCGAAGAGGGGAAGGGAGTAACGGGCCCGCTCCGGCACGAAGAGAGCATAGAGAAAGTCGTCATTCCGGTTCAGGGATTCGTCCCCGACGGTGAAGTCGATGGTGATCTCCACGGGCCCCTCCTCCATTCCGGGAGGAAGGGGAACCACGATATGGTCGTTCTCTGTCCGAAACTCCGTAACGGAATCTCCGAGGCGAACCTGGCTGACCCGCTCCCGGGGATTGAGAAAATCGAAGATGACCGGATGATTCCCGGGATCGTTCCGCACGAAGGTCACCCGGACACTTCCAGCGATGGGAGCTTGCCGGTTTTCCGGAACTTCCAGGGCGAACTGATACTCCACGTCCCGCAAGGTGCCCTTTCGAAGCTCGGCCAGCTCCCAGGGCACCCCTTCCGCCGTAAGACCCTCCCGGGAAGCGTCGGGAGCGCAGGCCGAGAGGGCCGTGGCCAGGGCCAGGAGGGCTCCAGTGCACTGAATTCTGCGGCGGCGCGTGACGGACAGCATGAAATCCTCCCCTGGCTGGAGTTCGCCTTGTCCCGTTGGAGGCCTTGAACGGCTGAACCCGTCGTCCGGAACCACCGGCATGTATGAGGAATCGGCGGCAGGTTGACGTGGGGTCGTGGCGGACTGAAAAGTGACGAAGAGAGCCGTCTCAGTCCAGCGGGACGGCTCTGATCGACGAGTCCACCGTGCCGAAGAAAGAAGATGGGACCGGCGCTTCTGCGCCTGAGGTCCGTTTTTCGGGGCGGCACTTCAGTTCCGGGGGGCTCCCCGGCTCACGGTTCCGAGGGCGATGCCGAAAAGGACCAGAACGCCTCCCAGGAGAGTCTGGGGAGGGGGAATCTCCCGTATGGCAGGCAGAAGCCAGGCGATGAGGGTAGCCCCCACGGGTTCCCCCAGAGAGGCCAGGTTGGCCACGTAGGCCGGAAGATAGCGGAGGGCGTAGTTGATCCCGGTGTGCCCGAGCATCATGGGCACCGCCGCCAGGGCCAGGAAGACCATCCAGTCCTGGAACGCGTGACCCGTCAGGGAAACCGACGGCCCTCCCACGACAGCCAGGGCCAGGACCAGGGCCGCCGCCCCATAGACCAGTCCAGTGTAGGCCCAGAGATCCAGCTTTCGGCGCAGACTACGCCCGATGGTGAAATATCCGGCCGACATCATTCCCGCCGAGAGGGCCAGGAAGTCCCCCAGGAGCGCTTCTCCTCCCAGGGAGAAGTCTCCCCACCCGATGATTCCGGCTCCTCCGACCGCCACCAGGATTCCCAGCCACTGGCGGGGGGTGGGGCTCTCCCGGAGAAAAGCCACCGAGAGCCCGGCCACGAACAGGGGCTGGGTACTCACCAGAACCGAAGAGGAAGCGATGGTCGTGAGCTGGATGGAGGCCACCCAGGCCCAGAAGTGACCCGCCAGGAGGATTCCGGCCCCGACCCCCATGAGCCACTCCCGGGGCCGGAGTCCCACGCCGCCGAAGATCTTCCCCCGGGTCAGGAGAATGGGGGCGATGAAGGCCGTGGAAAACAGGAGGCGCCAGGCCGAGATCACCAGGGCATCGGCGGTGGAGAACCGGACCAGAGGTCCCGCAAAGGATATGGCCACCACCGCTCCCGAGAGGGCCAAGCCCGGGGGGACCGTCCCACGACCAGGTGCTTCGGGCGTCACGTCCACACAACCTCCGGCTTCGAGACCGAAATGGATCCTTCCTTCGAGATGGAAATGGCTCCTCCCGAGGGATAGGCAGGAGACCCTTACGGGCCGGAAACCTTTCGGGCCAGGATCGACACGCCCACAAGAGTATCCAGGGGATGGATCAGGGCCAAGAGCCGGGTCTTTT
>CAZSDD010000027.1:27165-33091 GCA_964605505.1 uncultured Gemmatimonadaceae bacterium
CACCTCCAGACCCTGGGCGGAAAGTACCTCCGGCCCGCACCCCGGCTCCCTCTCCAGCGGGAGCGATGGGAGACGCCGGACCAGGACTTTCTGGACCTGGATTTCGGATCCGACCCGGATCCAGGAAGCCCCATGGTGCTCATCCTGCATGGCCTGGAGGGTTTCTCGAGACGGCCTTATGTCCTCCATGCCATGGAAACTCTGGGCCGTTGGGGCATCTCCGCGGTGGCGCTGAATTTCCGCGGCTGCTCCGGGGAGCCGAACCGGCTTTCCCGCATGTACCACTCCGGCGAGACGCTGGATACGGCCTTTGTCCTTTCCAGGCTTCGGGAGCGGTGGCCGGACCGTCCACTCGGAGCCCTGGGGTTTTCCCTGGGAGGGAATGTCCTTCTCAAGCTCTCAGGGGAGCGGGAGGATGGAGGCACCGGTCTTCTGGATGCCGCTGCCACGATCTCGGTCCCCTTCGACCTGCAGGCAGGGGTGGAACTCCTCGAGGGGACCAGGGTGGGAAAGGTCTACATGGACTATTTCCTGAAATCCCTGAAGGGAAAAGTGGAGCGAAAGAGAAGTCTCCTGGCCCCGATCCTGGACCTGGAACGGGTCATGGTGGCCGAAACCCTCAGGGCTTTCGACGACCTGGCCACGGCTCCCCTCCACGGATTCAAGGATGCCAGGGAATACTACGCACAATCCAGCTCCAGCCTCTTCCTGTCGGGAATCCGGACCCCAACCCTCCTGATCCACGGGCGAAACGACCCCTTTCTTCCTGAGAGCGCCCTTCCTCTGGCCGTCATGGAAGACAACCCGGCCCTGACTCCCCTCATCTCAGCGGGGGGCGGGCACGTGGGCTTCGTGGCAGGCGCCCTGCCTGGCCGGCCCCAATTCTGGGCCGAGGACCAGGTGGCTCGGTTCTTCCGGCGCTGCTTCGAGCCCCCGGCCGACCGGGCCTGAGATCCCGAAGGGCCCGGACGCCGGGGGGTAGGCATCCAGCCTTATTCGGCTCCGGCCGTGAGGCGATGGACGGGCCCCTTGAAGAGGACAAAGAGGATTCCCGAACCGATGACGATGGCCGCCACCGTCCCGAAGAGCTGCTCCAGGGGCAAAGCCTCCATCTGACCGGCCACGAGCCCGGCGATGAGGTTCCCCAGGGCCGCCCCCATGAACCAGATCCCCATCATCTGGCCCACCAGGCGTTTCGGGGAAAGCTTGGTGATGGCGGAAAGGCCCACGGGGCTCAGGCAAAGCTCACCGCTGGTGTGGAGGAAGTAGGTCACCACCAGCCACATGGGACTCACCGGCGTCTCGGGAGAAGCGTAGAGGGAAGCCCACGCCATCACCAGGAAGCCGAAACCCAGAAGGATGAGGCCCAGGCCGAATTTCATGGGGATGGAAGGATTGTACTTGCCCAGGGCTATCCAGAGCCAGCCGAAGACGGGTGCGAAAGCGATGATGAAGATGGGATTGATGGATTGGAGCCAACTGGCTGGAACCACAAAGCCGAGCATCGATCTGTCGGTGAGCCGGTCGGCGAAGAGGTTCATGGAGGAACCGGCCTGCTCGAACCCGGACCAGAAGAGGGCCGCGCCGATGAAGAGGAAGAAAATGACGATGATGCGTTTCTTCTCCACCGGCTCCAGTCCGCCGAAAAACAGCTGATAGGCGAAGTAGGCCACCGCCAGCCCGACGATGAACACTCCGGTGGCTCCGGCGGCCTGCCGAAGGCTGAAGGAGGTGACCCCCTGGATCTGAAGAACGTAAATGCCCACGGAAACGGCCACGATGGCGAAGATGGCCGCCAGGAGCGTCCGGTTGATCCGGGAGCGGTCTGCCGGATCCAGTTGGGGCCTGCCGCCCAACTCGCTCAGGCCTGCCCCGACCCTGTACTGAACAAGACCCAGGACCATCCCCGTGCCCGCAGCCATGAAAGCCCACTTCCAGGCGATGCCCTCGCCCAGGGCGCCGCAGATGAGGGGACCCACGAAAGCGCCCAGATTGATCCCCATGTAGAAGATGGAGAAGCCGGCGTCCCGCCGGGCTCCTCCCTCGGGATAGAGGTCTCCCACGATGGCGCTCACGTTGGGCTTCAGGAGCCCCGTGCCCAGCACGATAAGAGCCAGGCCCGAGTAGAAGCCCAGGGGCACGCTGGAGGCGAAAGCCAGAGAGAACTGGCCGGCGGCGATGAGGACGCCGCCGTAGAAGACGGCGTTCCTGGCCCCCACCAGCTTGTCGGCGAACCATCCACCGGGCAGGGCCATGAGGTAGACTCCAGCGGTGTACAGCCCGTAGATGGCCGCGGATTTCTCCACCGTCATCCCCAGTCCACCTGTCTGGATGGCGTCCACCATGAAGAGGATCAGGATCCCCCGCATCCCGTAGTAGGAGAACCTCTCCCACATCTCGGTAAAGAAGAGGGTCGCCAATCCCCGGGGATGGCCGAAGAAGCCTCCCTGTGTGGCCTGTGCCGTCTGGCTCATTCTGCACTCCTGACTTCGGTTCCAGAGGGGCCCGTCCCGGGCCGAGGAATCGGGGGAATATCCCCGCCAACCGGAGCAGAGGCAAGTTCCGGTTCATGGAATCGACCGGCGGCGGTTGCCTCAGGATGCCGAACCCCCGATGATCTTCTACCAGTTGTTGAACGTTCTGGACCCCAGACCTCCACTCCACTCCTCGAGAGGGATCATGGCCCGAAGGCATTTATTGACCCGTTTCCTCAGCCTCCTGTTCATTCTGGCAACCCCGAGCCTCCTGGCAGCCCAGGGGGGCGGCAAGAAGCCCCTGGATCACGAATCCTACGACATCTGGAACAGCATCAACGCCCGGGTTCTCTCCGCCGATGGCCGGTGGTTGGTCTACACCCTGGTGCCGGGAGAAGGGGATGCAACCCTGAAAATCGAAGGGTTGAGGGGAGACGCCTCCATCTCGGTGTCGAGAGGCTCCGACCCGGAAATCACAGCCGATTCCCGCTTCCTGGTCTTCACCATCGAGCCCATGGAATCGGTGGTGGATTCCCTTCGCGGAGAAGGAAAGCGGGGCGACGACCTTCCCAAGGACTCCCTGGGAATCATCGACCTCTCCCGCTTCCAGGACTCCGGGGACCTCACGGATCCGGATTTCCTGAAAGTCCCCGGCGTGAAGTCCTGGGAGATCCCGGAAGACGGCGCCGGATACCTGGCTTATCTCATGGAGGAGGTTGGAGAAGCCGAGGATTCAGTCTCCGAGGGAGGGACGGCAACCGGGGCGGCCCGAAGCCGGCGGCCTGGTGAACAGGGCGGCGCCGCGAACGACACGAAGAAGGAGAAGGAGGAGGGGACGGATCTCATCCTCCGGCAGCTCTCCAGCGCCCGTGACTTCACCTTCTCCTTCGTCAGGACCTACTTCTTCGACGAAGAGGGCGAGTGGTTGGTCTACTCGGCGGAGAATGAGGAGGGTGACGCCGACGGCGTCTTCGGTGTGGCCACCGGGACCGGGATGGCCGAACCGGTCCTCACCGGTGAAGGGAAATATGCTCAGCTGACCATCTCGAGAGAGGGAGGCAAGGTGGCTTTCCTCACCAACCGGGACGACTGGGAGGCCGACGATCCGGCCTACGCCCTATACTCCGGAGTTCTGGGGGAGAGAGAGGCCCGAATGGTGACGAATGCCGATACCCCGGGCGTGCCGGAAGGTTGGGAGGTCAGCGAGAACGGAAGCCTTGCCTTTTCCGGTGAAGGGTCCCGGCTCTTCTTCGGCACAACCCCGACACCCCCGCCGCCTTCCTCCGACACCCTGCCGGAAGATGAGCGGGTCGTGGTGGACATCTGGAACTGGAAAGACCCCCTGATCCAGCCCATGCAGCTCGTGCGGGCCGATGAGGAGCGGAGGCGGACGTATACGGCGTACGCTTCCACCGACGACTTCCGGGTGGTCCAGCTGGCCACCCTGGAGATGCCCGACGTTATGGTGAGCCTGGAGGGGGAGGGTAATGTTGCGGTGGGAATCGCCACGGAGCGTTATGGCTACTTTGTCTCCCACGATGCCACCTACGGTGACGTGTACCTGGTGGACATGGGAACGGGAGAAGCCCGGCTGGCCATCGAGATGCTCCGGAATCCCAGGCCGGCTTTCTCGCCTGGTGGCAGGTACCTGTACTGGTGGGACGGGGGAGAGGAGGACTGGATGGCCATGGACGTGCAGGGCCAGGCCGCCCGCAACCTGACGGCGGCACTTCCCTTCCCTGTCTACAACGAGCTGGATGACCACCCGCAGGACCCTCCCTCCTACGGCAACGCCGGGTGGCTGGAAGACGACCGGGCCTTCCTGGTCTATGACCGGTTCGACATCTGGCGGTTGGACCCCAGCGGCGGGGAGGAACCCCGAAACCTCACGGAAGGTCAGGGTCGGGAAAACGACATCCGGTTCCGATACGTGGATCCCTCGGCGGAGGGGGGATCTTTTCGTTATGGTCGTTATGGGTCCGGGGGCCGCGCCCCCTTCTCCCGGGAGGAGACCGTCCCCGGTGACGAGGACGTCCTCCTCTCGGCCTTTCACATCTACACCAAGGCCGACGGGTTCTACCGGGACCGTTTCGATGGAAACCGGGAGCCCATCCGCCTCCTCCTGGGCGACTACGCCTATGGGCGACCCAGCAAGGCCGAGGAGGCCGAGGTCATGGTTCTGACCCGGTCCACCTTTCAGGAGTTCCCGGACCTCTGGGTCACGGATCCCGACTTCAGGAACATGGAGAGGATCTCGAACGCCAACCCTCAACAGGACGAGTATCTGTGGGGCACCGCCGAGTTGGTGGAGTGGATCTCCAACGACGGCATTCCCCTGCAGGGGATCCTGGCCAAGCCCGAGGGTTTCGATCCCGGCCGGAAATACCCCATGATGGTGTATTTCTACGAGCGGAGCTCGGACCGGCTCCACAGCTATCGGTCCCCCGGTCCCGGCACCTCCGTGAACCAGAGCTTCTACGTGAGCCGGGGTTACCTCTTCTTCGTTCCGGATATCCCCTACGAGATCGGGCACCCGGGGGAAAGCGCCATCGACGCGGTGATTCCCGGGGTCCTGAAGGTGGTGGACGAGGGATATGTCCATGAGGACCGGATCGGGGCCCAGGGGCACTCCTGGGGCGGATACCAGCTGGCGTACATGATCACCCGGACAAACCTTTTTGCCGCCGTTGAAGCCGGCGCGCCGGTCTCGAACATGACCAGCGCCTACGGTGGAATCCGTTGGCAGACCGGCATGAGTCGACAGTTCCAGTACGAGCGGACCCAGAGCCGCCTCGGGGGGAGCCTGTGGGAGGAGACGCTGCGGTACATCAACAACTCCCCCCTCTTCGAAGCGGACAAGATCCAGACCCCCCTCCTCATGATCCACAACGACGACGACGGAGCCGTTCCCTGGTACCAGGGCATCGAGATGTACATGGCCATGCGGAGGCTCGAGAAGCCCGTCTGGCTCTTCAACTACAACGGTGAGCCCCACGGCCTCCGGCGCCGACCCAACCAGAAGGACTGGACCATCCGGATGCAGCAGTTCTTCGACCACTACCTCATGGACGCCCCGGCGCCGGTCTGGATGACGGAGGGGGTGCCGGCGGTGATGAAGGGCGAGACCCTGGGGATGGAGATGGCGAAGGACTGAACCGGGGCAGGATGATCACGTCCCCGTCAACGGGAAGGGCCCGTGGAGAAGCTTCCCGGGCCCTTCCATCATTCCTGGATTGATATCGCTGGGGGTCAGTCTCGGCGTGGCCCATCGGCCCCTGCCATTACTTGTCCCGGCTCCTACATCCGGAAGAACGCCTTTCCGTGCCAGGACCGGGAGGCCGGCTTTTCCCAATCCCCGTTCCGAAGCTGTGACAGACGGGTGACGGTGTGGTCGAAGACCGGCGTCTCCGCTGTCACCAACCCTGTTTTCACCCGCTCCCTGAACGCCTCCC
>CAZSDD010000028.1:0-16608 GCA_964605505.1 uncultured Gemmatimonadaceae bacterium
CCCGGTTGGGATCCAGGGTCTCCCCCACGGCCAGGGGCCTGGCGGATCTCTCCTCCGCAACCCTGGCTTCCTCCGCGCTTTCCAGCAGCTCCGGCAACCGGTCCCCGGCGGGTCCGGACACCACCGGCGGGCCACCGAAGCCGGCGACGGCCATCCGTGCCAGGGCCAGGAGAAGAAGGAACACGCCTCCCCGGAAGAGGCCTCTTTCCTCCATTTGCGTCATGCCCGGGAAGGTGGGTTCTGCCCCGGGCGACGGAATGGCGGATGGGGACGTAATGGCGGATGGGGACGGTTCCAGCGTCAGCCACCGCCCCCTGACGGGTCCGGGGAAGCGCCGGGAGCAGTGGAATCGATGACGAACTGGCCGAAGATTCCCAGCTGGAACCGGGTGGAGCCTTCATGGCGCCCCACGAAGGACTGGCGATCCACATACGTGAGGTGGAGACCCACCTGGAGCGGGGAGATCACCGTGTCCAGGGAAAGGTTCAGGCTCCGGTTCAGATAGTCCAGGAAGGCCACGCAGTCGGAGCGGCCGGCAGAAATCCGGCAATCCAGCTCAGAGGCGTACTGGTACCCCATGGACACCCGTAACGGGCCGTCCAGCCGGGAGCCCAGGAAGGGCGGATCCGCCAGGACGGAAGAAAGGACGAAGGAATGGCTTTCCCGCCGGCTGCGGGTATCCCCGGTGGGGTCGTTTCCGTCCCCCTCGGCCAGGGTTCCACTGTAGCGGGTCGTCACTCCCCCCATCCAGGTCGCGTCCACTTCCATGGGCACCTGCTGCTCCGTCCGCAGGCGCCGCTGAAAGCCGATTCCCCCGTAGGTATTTTCCAGAAGGGTCTCCCGGAATCCCGAGGAGAGGGAGAGAGACTGGAGAATCCCCTGGAGTTTCACCGGAAGCGGAACCCGGGTCAGGCTCACCCGCAGGTCCGGCCAACTCCTGGTCCGGATCTCCCGATCGCTCCGGACATGCTGGATCTCCAGGCGGGAGTCGGAGTAGTTCGCGTTCACCCTGAAGTTGAGGGGAAGCCGAACCCCTGTTCCAGCGGTCCACGCAGTCCGGCCGGTGAGAATGGAGGCCGTGTCCCCCTCCATGAAGCGAAAGGCCCCCTCCCCCCCCAGGCCCAGTTGGAACCCGGCACCCGGGCTCACGGGCTGACGGAAATACCGGGCGTTCAGACCCGCCTGCCGGGCGAGAAAGAGGGGTTCCAGGGCCCCCAGGATCCGGGGTGTCAGCCCTGATTCCCCCGATTCGACTCCTTCATCCGCCTGGTCCGGCCCCGTCTCGCTCCCGAGAACCCGGGCCAGCTCGCCCGGATCCAGACTGATGGAGGTTCGGGTGTTCCGGTTGCCGTTGGCGTTCCGCTGGAGAAGGAGAAGGGTGTCGGCCCCCATGGGGACTCGCTCTATGAGGGCCCCTGACCGATCCGAAGTGTAATCCGTGGAAGCCACGAATTCGGTCCGGATCCAGGAAGCCAGGACCGGGCGGAACCCGAGACGGGTCCGGAGGTTCCGGTTTGTCTCCCAGCCCAGATCCAGGAACCCGGCCTCCCAACGCTCCCCCGCCAGAAGGGGATGCACGGCAGGGTCCAGGGACGAAACCTCCGGCTGAAGCAGATCCCGGACAGAGAAGAAGGAGACTTCCGCCGTCAGAGGGTTCAAGGGGCGGAATATCACCTGGGCCGTGGTCTCCAGGGTCTTCCGGGGAGACCGGGTCGGGGTGACGGCCGAATCTCCCGGAAGGGACAATATCTGCTCGTAGCGATAGGCTTCCCGGTCCCGCCTGGCATACAGGGTCCCCAGCCGGACCCGCTCGGGGCTCCACCGGAGGCGGGCCTCCAGGGCGCCGTCTTCCAGGGCTTCGGGGAGAAGGGCCCGGACGAATCCCCGGGCGAATCCGGGAACCAGGGGCACGTTCCGTGGCTCCAACTCCTTCTGAAAGTCCGCCCGGGCGTCCATGCCGGATCCACGGGATTCAAAGGTCGTGGTGGAGAGGCGGTTTCTGGTATAGCCGGCACGGAGGCTCAGACCGTCCAGGATGGGATCCAGGACGGCATTTCCCAGGGGGGTGGTCTTCCGGAATCCCAACTCCACCCGGGTATCCGAGGCTCCCACTTCCCGAAGCCCCGGGATCCGATCCGCACGCACGTCGCTCCGGGCCAGGAAAACGGGATTCCGGTCCCTTCGGGTGTGGGTCACCGAGAGGGGGAGCGAGACCCCCCACCCCTCCGGCGCTACCCTTCCCAGTTCCAGGGCTGAGTGGAAGGACAGCCTGCCGTCATCCTGGTAGCCGGGATCCTCCGAGAGCTGCCGGAAGAAGGCCCCCTGACCGGAGTAGCCGAGAGAGGCGCGAAGCAGGCCCGGTGCCTCCAGGTCCATATCCACGTACCCGGCCAGACCGGCATCCTGGACGGCCTGGGACAGGCGGAGCTCGTTCACCCAGAGGATCCCGCGGATGGGCACCCCCGTCGGGTTCCAGATTCCCAGGGAGATCTCCCGGACCGCCGCCAGGTTCGGTGCCCGGGCCCGGTCCTTCAGGAAGACGGCGTAGGTGGAGTCTGCGCTCCAGACTTCCACCGGTGCCCCCCCGGGGCCGGGTGGATTCCGGATGAGCTCCTCCTCGGCCAGCCGTCTCAGATCCAGCCAACGGTTGAAGTCGATGATCACCTCGGGGAGCCAGTCCGAGGATGCGACCCCCCCCTCACCCGGAGCCTGTCCGCGGGCGGTCCGGTACAGGTAGAAGTTCTCCGAGTCCGACCCCACCTTCAGGAAGAACCGGCCCCCTTCGGCCCCCCAGTCCCCCTCTCTTCCCATCACCCAGATTCGGGCCTGCCGATAGGTCATGAAATTCCGGGGCCGCTGAGGAAAGCGGCTGTAGACCTCTGCCCGCTCCCCCGGACCCAGCTCCCGGACCTGGACGGAGAGGGCCCCCTCGTTGAACTCCACGCCCGCGCCGCTGAAGGCCTGCGAAGGATCGTCCAACTGGTCCAGGACGCCGGGCGGCGGTCGGTATCCACCTCCCTCGGAGAGGGCGCTGACCGGACCCACTTCCACCTGTCCTCCGCTTCCGGACACGTCGCCTGCCAGGCCGAGGAGGATCCCCTCCTCCCCTCGTCTCACCCAGCGGGATCCCAGAAGTCGCATCCTGGCCAGTGAGATTCCCTCCCGGACCCCGGGTCCCACCACCGTCAGGCGAAGGTGCTTCACCGCCCGCCAGTCCGCTTCCGTCACCTTTCCTTCCACATTCACGGCCAGAGGGCCGCGGAGAGGAATGCGATAGAGTTGAAAGGGACTCCCGGTCTCTTCCCGGGTCCGGGCCAGATAGGGAGAGCTTCCGTCCAATCGTACCACATAGCGGTAGACCCGGTCCTCCAGGGCCAGGTTTCCGTCTTTGTCCAGATCCTCCGAGTCGTTCCTGCCGTTGCCCCGGGTGCAGTTGGCCCTGGGATCACCCAGGGGATAAATCTGGCCCCTGGTGGCCTGGCATCCCTCCGCCCAGACCCCCTGTTGATCCAGGGCATTGTTCCAGATCTCCCCCTTCCTGGGGTCCGCCTCCTGGTCCAGGATCCCCAACCCCCAGGGCTCCCCGGTCTCAGGCTGAATGCCGGTCGTCCGACCGTCCGGATCCACGAAGAAAGCGTCCTCCGCCACCCTGCCCAGATCCAGGACCAGGACCAGGTCTTCCCCTCCGGAGGCGTAGAACTCCAAAAAATCCGTGCGGGACAGATCGGTGCCGGTGGTGGAGAGCACGGAAGTGACGGAGCGCCAGGCCGGGCCCTGGGTGGTTCCATCCTCCAGGGGGCCGAAAGTCAAACGAAGCCCGGGTTGGCGGGTCTCGACGCCTGCGATGTTGATCTCCTGGTCGATGTCCCGCCGGGGGAAGAAGCCCTCGAAGACTCCCAGGCTGTCGCCGCTGGGCCCCTGGAGGATCCAGGTGTCCTGCCAGACCAGCTGGCCGGCGTTGCTCCCGGTCAGCTCCGGCGGCAGAACACCCTCGGCGCCGTTCCGTTCCTCCGGGGCGCTCCCCAGGTGCCACTCCCGCTGACGGAGGGAGAGGGGGAGCTCCTCGGTGGAATCGAAATCGTCCAGATAGACATCGTCCCGGGTGTTGGGGTTGGGGAGGGAGAGGGCCATCTCTCCCCTGAGCTGAAGGGTGGCGGCGCTGTCGGCCCCGATCCCCGGTACCCGGGCCGCCAGATCGTCCAGCCAATTGGCTCCGAAGACCAGATCCCCGTTCAGCCCCCCCATGAGGATGGAAGCCGGCTCCACGCCCAGTTGGGGTCGTGTCTGGAGAGTCTGCTCCCGCTGGTAGAGGCCCAGAAGATGAACGGCGCCCCGATCCCCCAGGCCGTAGCGGGCGTTGAGGCCGAAGATGGAAGTCGGGGCGATCTGAAAGAGGGCCTTCTGCTCCCAGGTGGCCCGGACCCGCCCCTGGGGATCGGAAGCGAAGAGGGCCTCGGCGGAGAGGAGGGTCACCTGTCCCACGTCATAGTCCACGACGTAGTCCTCCCCGGGCGTCAGGAGCTTCTCGCCGAAGTAGATCCGCTCGCTTCCGTCCCGGATGCCCAGGGCTCCCAGGGAGAAGGTAGAGATGATGCCCTCCTCCCGGATCCGGAAGGGTATGGTCAGGCGGTAGAGCCCTCCATTCTCCCGCTCCACCGGATCCACGGACTCGTAGATGGTGGGATTGGCGTCGGCTCCCAGGATCTCGAGGGTCTCCTGGGCCGAGAGGGCCAGGGACGGAAGCGGCGGAGGCTCTGCGAAGGGTCTCAGCGTGGGAAACACCACGAAGGTGCCGGAGACCGGGGCCTGCTCCTGGAAGAACTCCCGGGCCGGCTGATAGATGAAGGCCGGATCCACCTGATCCACCGGCGCCTCCTCGTCCAGCCCCATGAGCTTGAGGAGGGTGATCTCCCGGCCGTCATTCCTGCGCTTGAAGGTCCTGCCCGCCGACAGCTCTCCCAGAGAAAGGGCGAGGGCCACGGAACCTGATTCCACGTGGTCGGAGCTGGAGATCCGGTAGACCTGATGCATCTCCATGTTCCACGTGGGACTCCCGGGCTGATGCTTCGGCCCCGAGGCCTTGAGGAGCCTGAGCTCGGGGCGGCCCCCGGCGTTGTGGATGCGCTCCGGGTTGTAATCCCCGATGGTGTCTCCGGCGGCGGTGACATAGGTGACGGCCAGCATCTCCTCTCCCCTGAGGGGCCGACGGAGAGCCGCCCAGAGGCCCGAGGGGTGGAGGTAGTAGTCCACCCCCGGCTGGAGATACCGGAACCATCCGGACTCCGACACGGCCGCCCCGTCCTCTTCGGCCACGGCCAGGGCCTGGACATACCCTTCCACCTGTTGGCGGGTCACCGGATCGTTCTCGAACCGGTAGAGCTGCACCGGCTCGCCTCCGGGAGCCAGGTCCGGAGGGGCTGCGCCCGGATCCAGGGCCAGCACGTCCAGATGGGGAAATCCGCGGATCTCCCGGGGATTCACCAGAAAGAAGAACTGCCCTCTCACGAAGTCGGCGTCGTCCAGCACCAGGGTGTCCTCCTGGACGAAGGCTTGTCTTCCCCCCACCCCCGTGAGGTGGAATTCCCGGGAGGAGACATCCCCGTTCTGCTGGGCCCAGACCGTCTGGATGTCCAGAGGGCCCATTTCCGTGAGAGCCCGGAACCCGAAGTTCCCCGCCGGAATCCCCTGGGTCAGGAAGCGGGATTCGGGGAACCGGAGAGAAACGTCCCCTACCTCCACCCGCCGCACCAGCTCCCCTTCCTGCCCCTGGTAGTAGATGTTCACATTGTTGGTGGCGGAGAACTCCCGGGTCTCGTCATAGTCCACGTCCACGTGGATCCGGTCGGCCACGGTTCCACCGGCCTGGATGCCGAACTGGACGTCGGGCTTGATCTGGGGAAAGAAGCCGGGATCGCAACTCTCCTGGAGTCCGGCCTCGCAGGGGGTGAACCGGCTCCAGTCTCCCCCCATCTCCCCCCGGCCCTGGATGCGGAAGTCCAACTGGGCAAATTCGGAGTGAAAGAGATCCGTGCGCTCCTGCCGGCCGGGCATCTCCCGGAGCTTCGGTCTCCCCTGGAGGAGTTGGCGGGGAGGGACATCCTCCCCGGCCCCGTCCGAAGCACGGAACCTCCGGTCCCCTCCTGGATCCGGGCCCTCATCCCCCACGGGCTGTTGGCCGGCCAGGACCGGCGGCACCCGGAGCGAGATGGGAAAGGGCAGTGGACGGACCTGGAGCCCCAGCCGAACGGTGGGCGGGGGCTCCGGTCCGGGCCCCGTATTCACCTCGGGCCCCGTATCAAGCCCGGGCCCTGTACCCGGGCCGGGGCCGGGGTCGGCCATGGCCAGCAGGAAGGATGCGGTCAGAAGAAGCTGGGAGAGGTGCATCTAGGCGTCTGACCGGAAGGGGAGGCGAACCGCATTACGGGGGCATGGGGACCAGCCGGCCCCATTTTGGGTATTCTTCTGGGTTGAGGAGAGATGCAACACCGGATAAACTCCGTCACTCTCCCGGCACGTCCACCGGAGACATGGCCTCACGAGGTGCAGACACACCAGAGATGTCCATACTGATTCGTTATCTCGTCCGGAGCCACATAGGCCCCTTTGTCTTCGCATTCACTCTCCTCACGGGCCTGCTCTTTCTGAACACGGTGGCCCAGCGCCTGGACCAGCTCGTGGGAAAGGGCCTGCCGTGGACCATCCTGGTGGAGTTTGCCGTCCTGGCCCTTCCCCACACTGTGGCCCTTACCCTCCCCATGTCGGTGCTGGTTGCCGTCCTGTACGCCTTCAGTGACCTGACCGCGGAGAACGAAATCACCGCCATGACCGGCGGGGGTGTGAATCCGGTCCGGATCCTCATGCCTCTGGTGGGAGTCGGCGTGATCCTGGCCGGGGCCATGTTCCTGTTCAATGACCTGGTCCTCCCCGAGTCCAACCATGCGCTAAAGAACCTCCTGGTTGAGATCGGCCGCAAGAGTCCAACCTTTCAGCTCAGGGAACAGGTGGTCAACGAAGTCGTGGCCGAGCAGGGGCAGCAGCAACGAATCTACTTCCTCCAGGCATCCCGGATCGACCCCGTCACCTCGGAGTTGGAGGACATAGTCATCTACGATGTCAGCGACCCCCAGGCCCGGCGCACCACCTATGCCGAGCGGGGAACCATGGCCTTCAGCGCGGACCAGACCGACCTCTATCTCAATCTCTATGACGGTTCCGTGTACGAAGTTCCCAGGGAAAGGCTCGGAGCGTTCCAGAAGGCCGAGTTCGAGCAGCAGTTCCTGCCCATCCGGGGAATCTCGAACATTCTGGAGCGTGGCACCGCCGGGGACTACCGATCGGACCGCGAGATGTCCACGGAGCAGCTTCGGGTCCAGGCCCTGCTCTATGAACGCAGACGGGCCGAGGTCAGGGGGCAGGTAAAGGAGGAGTCCCTCTACGCGGTGAAGAAGGCTCTGGGCTGGAGAAGCGTGGGCGACGAGCTGGTGCCGCCGGCGGACGAGGGAGCCAGTGAGGTCAACGCCTCCGCCCCGGTCGCCGACGCCGGAAACGCCCCCCGTTCCCGACCCGGCGCCTTCGCGCCCGACGGCACGACCCGATCCGTCACACAGAGCACGAAGACCAACGCGGAGAGGGAGGAGACCTTCCGACTCCAGGCCATCAAGTACCGCGTCGAGATCCACAAAAAGTACGCCATCGCCTTCGCCTGTATCGTATTCGTCCTGGTGGGGGCTCCACTTGCCGTCCGGTTTCCCCGGGGGGGAGTGGGCATGGTCATCACGGCCTCGGTCCTGATCTTCGCCATCTTCTGGGTGTCCCTCATCGGCGGAGAGACCCTGGCGGATCGGGGGTACATGAGCCCGGCCATGTCCATGTGGCTTGCCAACATCATCCTTCTTCCCCTGGGAATCCTCCTGGTGAGTCGCATGTCCAGCTTGGTGGCCACCGCCCGGGGCGGCGGATGGCAGGATCTCTTTCTCACCGTCCTGGCCGCCCTGTGGCGGCCCTTCCGGAAACCCTCCCCTCCCGGGGCGGGGGAGGCCGGATGATCCGGATCCTGGATCGCCTGGTGGCCCGCTCCTTTTTGAAGGTGTTCTTCGCCTTCATCCTGGGCTCTCCCGTTCTCTTCATCCTGGGAGACGTGACGGAGAACCTCCAGGATTACCTGGGACAGGGGCTTACCCTGGCGGAGGTGGGCAAGGCCTATCTCTACAAGCTTCCCCAGTTCATCCAGTGGTCCTTCCCCATCGCCGCCCTGGTCTCCTCGGTATTCACGGTCCAGACCATGACCCTTCACAAGGAGATCGTGGCGGCCAAGGCCGGTGGAATCTCCTTTCACCGGGTCATTCTCCCCCTCCTGGTCCTGGGGGTAATCCTCACCTTCGTGGCCCTGGGCCTGGAAGAGGTGGTTCCACGGGCCAACCAGCGGGCCGCCGAGATTCTGAGACAGGAGTCCATTCAAAGGGTATGGCGGACCAACTTCGTCTACCAGGCCGAGGACGGGCGGAACTTTTCCGTCCAGCGTTTGAACGCCGATGACGGCACCCTGACGGGGGTGGTCATGGAGACGATCGAGCCTGGAGCCAGCCGCCCCACCAGCCATCTGACCGCCGAGAGCGCCCGGTACGAGCCGGACACAGGGTGGACCTTCCACGAGGGATTCTACCGCATCTTCCTGGAGGATGGGAGCCAGGTGGCTTCCCAGTTCCGGACCTTCCAGGTCAGGGGGTTCACGGAAAAGCCAGAAGACCTGCTGGACGAGCCCCGGAAGCCCGAGGAGATGACCAGGGAGGAGATGGGGCGGCTGGCTGACATCGTGGAGAGATCGGGGGGGGAACCCCACAAGCTCAGGGTGGACCGGGAAGAGAAGATCGCCCTCCCGGTGGCCACCCTGGTCATCATCCTTTTCGGGGCCCCCATGGCCACCAGCACCAAGCGGGGAGGAACCGCCTTCGGAATCGGAGTGGCCCTCCTCTCCACAATTCTCTACATGCTTCTCTTCCGGATCTCCGGGGCCGTGGGAGAGACTGGAGCCCTGGATCCCTTCACCGCCGCCTGGTTGCCCAACTATATCTTCCTGGCGGCGGGAATCTTCTTCCTCGCCCGGGTCAGGACCTGAGGCCGGGCCGGGGCTCAGTATCCCGCTGCTCTACCTGCCTCCGCGTGGAGGAGCCGCCGGGAGAGCTCCAGCCCGGCTCGCGGAGCCTCAGCAGGGCGGTTTCCCGCCCTGCTCCCGGAGGAGAGCCTTCTGGAGCTCCGGGGTCATTTCTCCGTCCATGACGGGCTGGACCGGACCCTCCAGACGGACCGCCCCGTCCTCCGGCACCGTCACGAAGAAATCCCCTCCCTCCATCTGAACCCGGATCTTCCCCGGCGCCATGATTCCCCGGTGGACACAGGCAGCGGCCACCGCGCAGGCGCTGGTCCCGGACGAAGTCGTGCGTCCCACCCCCCGCTCCCAGATGAGGATCTCCACCCTTCCCTCCTCCAGGACCCGGGCCAGCTGCACGTTGGCTCCCCTGGGAAAGACCGGATGGGCGGTCAGGAAGGGGCCCAGATACAGGAGATCCTCCTCTGAAAGGGAGTCCCGGAAGGCAACACAGTGGGGGTTTCCCACGGAAACGGGCTGGATGTCCAGAGTCTCCCCCCGGGGCGCCGGAAGGTAGCGCCCGCCCTTCAGCCCCCCCTCCTTCCCCCCCACAGCCTGCAGGCCGAACCCGGCGGAGCCCATCTCCACGGCCACGTTGATGAGGCCCTCGGGAAGAAGCCCCAGAATTTCCATTTCCACGCAGTCTCCTCCCACCTCCACGGGAAAGGGCTCGCGCTTCCGGACCCATCCCCTGGCAAGAAGGTAGCTGCCCAGGACCCGGAGTCCGTTGCCGCTCCGCTCGAACTCGGATCCGTCGGGATTGAACATTCTGAGGCGGAAGGGCTCGTTTCCCTTCCTCCTGCCGAACGGCCCCTCTCCGGCCAGGAGGGCCACGATGCCGTCTCCTCCTACTCCCCGCCATCGGTGGCAGACCTGGGATACGGTCCGGGACAGGACGGGCCAACCACAGCCCTCCTCGAAAACCAGGTAGTCGTTCCCATGGCCGTGGCCCTTGTAGAACCGCCGACTCAGGGAGAGTGAATGATCCATGAAGCTGTTCCTCATCTCGCTCCTGAAACCGAGGGAATTCCACCCCCGTAGGTAGATACAGGTCGCAACCGTCAGGCGCCGCCGATCATCGAAGAGAGAACGACGGCAGCCTCTTTCCGAGCAAACCGTGAAGGATAGAACGTGGAACCCAAAGCGGCTATCCCAGTGCTCCTGGCCAGCTTCCTTCTCTCCCCTCTGTCTGCCCAGGAAGTCGACGAGAATCCGACAGCCTTCGAATCTGAAGGCAACGGGGACCTCCGCGTCAAGGGTCTGGTGATTCCCGCCGTCAGAGTCCGGGCGGAAGCCCCGACCATCGACGGATTCCTGAACGACGGGGAGTGGGACGGAGCCCCCACTGTCGCCGACTTCACGCAGGTGGAGCCCAACGAGGGAGAGCCGGCCTCGGAGCGAACCGAGGTCCGGATCCTCTACGGCGCCGACGCCCTGTATATTGGGTTTCGAGCCTTCGACCGCCAAACCGACAGCATCGCCGCGCAACTCTCCCGCCGGGACTCGGAATCATACTCCGACGGCGTCCACGTCCTGGTGGACTCGTATCACGATCAACGCACGGCCTTCCAGTTCGGGGTGAATCCCGCGGGGGTCAAATACGACATCTATCGATTCGACGACACCCAGGAGGATGCGAGCTGGGACGCCGTCTGGGACGTGGCCACCCGGATGGATGACCTGGGATGGACCGCCGAGTTCAGGATTCCCTATTCCCAGCTCCGCTTCGGAGACCACGACGACCAGACCTGGGGCATCAATTTCGCACGGGAGATCGCCCGGCGGAACGAGCTGTCCACCTGGGCCCCCATCCGCCAGAGCGACGCCGCGGTGGTCTCCAGGTCCGGGGAAATCCAGGGGCTCACGGGGCTGGGATCGTCCACCCGGATGGAGATCCGGCCCTTCACCCTGGCCCGGTTGACCCGGGCCCCGGAGGATCCCGGGAACCCCTTCTACAGCCGAAACGACTTCTTCTCCTCGGGAGGAGCCGACCTGAAGTATGGTGTCACCAACGATCTCACCCTGGACCTGACCGTCAATCCGGATTTCGGCCAGGTGGAGGCCGATCCGGCCCAGGTGAACCTCTCGGCTTTCGAAACCTTCTATCCGGAGCAGCGGCCTTTCTTCATCGAAGGGGCCTCCATCTTCAACTTCGGCATCGGATTGGGTGACGGGGACCTGGGCAGCGAGTCACTCTTCTACTCCCGGCGAATCGGCCGGGCCCCTCAGGGGGAAGTGGACGAAAGGGATGGATTCTCCCGGGTGCCGGAGGTCAGCACCATCCTCGGGGCCTGGAAGTTATCCGGAAAGACCCGGGGTGGATGGTCCATCGGTCTTCTCCACGCCGTCACCGCCGAAGAGACGGCCCGGATCGTCACCGGAGACGGAGACGAGATGGAGGAGCCCATGGAGCCCTTCTCCAACTACGGGGTGGCCCGCGTCCAGAAGGATTTCCGGGACGGCCGAACCGCTGTGGGGTTCATCGGAACTGCGGCGAACCGGGATCCGGAAGTGGCCGACGCCCTTCAACTCCGGACCGGGGGATATGCCGGCGGGTTCGACTTCCGGCATCGGTTCGGCCAGGACGACCGGTTTCTCCTGAACGGCTACGCTCTGGGGTCCCACGTCCGGGGATCCCCATCGGCCATGCGAGCCACCCAGGAGGCACCGGCCCGGTACTTTCAACGGCCCGACGCGGGTCACGTGGAGTTGGACCCGGATCTCACATCCATGAGCGGATGGGCCGGGAAGCTGGAGTTTTTCAAGGTAGGGGGCGGGTACTGGCGCTTCGGAACCACGGCCATGGCCAAGTCACCGGGGTTCGAGCCCAACGACCTGGGCTTCCAACGGGAAACGGACCTGATCCTCCATGCCGGTTTCGTCGGGTACAACCACTACAACCCCACGGAGCATCTCCGGCGCTGGAATCTGAACGCCAACGGATGGCACGGATGGACCTTCGGGGGAGAGCGGGTGGCAACCGGAGGAAACGTCAACGGCTCTCTGACCCTGAAGAACTACTGGGGCGGGTTCCTGGGAATCAACCGGGAGTTCGAGACCTTTTCCAACGGGATGCTCCGGGGCGGTCCCCTGATGCGGAGAGAAGCCACCACCAACGGATGGTTCGGATTCTTCACCGACTCGCGAAAGCCCGTCCAGGCCAACGTGGGCAACAACTGGTCCAGGGCCTCGGAATCGGATTCCTGGTCCTGGAGCACGTCCGCCAATCTCCGGTGGCGGCCCTCGGGGAGGGTGAATCTGAGCCTGGGACCCTTCGTCACCCGACAGGTCAACGATTTCCAGTGGGTGGCTCACAAGAAGACACAACAGGATCACTATCTTTTCGGTCGGATGGACCAGAAGACCCTGGGGATCACCGGCCGGTTCGACTTCACCTTCAAGCCGGACCTCACTCTCCAGGTCTACGCCCAGCCATTCGTCAGCGCCGGCCGGTTCGGGGAGTTCAAGGAGGTGGCGGACCCACGTGCCGAAAGTCTCCAGGGCCGCTTCTCACCGGTCCCGGTGGAGTTGGACGGGAGCAGATATCTCGCCGACCTGGACGGGGACGGTGCTGCGGAGAGCTTCACGAACCCCGACTTCAACTTCAAGCAGTTCCAGTCCACCATGGTCCTGCGGTGGGAGTACCGGCCCGGGTCCCTGCTCTACCTGGTCTGGTCCCAGGGAAGGAGCCACTCCATCCGCAACGGGAGCCTGCACCTGCGGGATGACCTGGGCACGCTCTTCGGGCAAGACGCAGAGAATGTCCTGATGCTGAAGATGAGCTACTGGATCACGCCATGAACCAGGAGCCTGCCCGAGTAATGGGGTGGGGGTCCCGGGACACCCCGGGACGACCGCTCAGCCGGTGCCCACCAACCCGGCCACCCCCTCCGGAGAAGTCGGCAGGGCTTCCGTGAGGTTCTCGGCCCCGTCCTCGGTCACCACCATATCGTCTTCGATGCGGATCCCGATGCCACGGAAGGCTTCCGGTATCTCGGTCCGTTCCGGATTGAAGTAGAGACCGGGCTCCACGGTGAGCACCATTCCCGGCTCCAGCAGAGTCGGAGTCCCCCGCCGGGCGTAATCCCCCACGTCGTGGACGTCCAGGCCGAGCCAATGGGAGGTCTGGTGGGGGAAGTACGGCTCCCAGGCCCTCTCCCGCACCAGGTCTTCTTCCCGACCCGAAAGGATCCCAAGAGCCGTCAGGCCACGCACCAGGGTCGTCGTGGCAGCCTCATGGACCCCTGAGACAGGGTTCCCGGGACGGATCTCGGCAATGGCGGCTCGATGGGCTTCCAGAACCACTCTGTATACCTCTTCCTGAGAGCCCCGAAAGCTCCCCCCCGCCGGGAACGTCCGGGTGACGTCTCCGGCGTATAGATCCTTCTCCGCACCTCCGTCCAGGAGAACCAATCCACCCTCAGGAATCCTGTCCCCGTTGGCGGCGTAGTGGAGAACGCAGGCGTTGGCCCCGGCCCCCACGATGGTGGGAAATGCAGGTCCGCTGCCGCCCCCCCGGCGGAAGGTCGCTTCCAGAACGCTCTCCACCGCCCACTCCCCCATCCCCTCATGAACTTCGGCCATGGCCGCCCGGAATCCGGCTACGGTCAAATCGGCAGCCTGCCGGATGGCCGCCAGTTCCTGGGCGTCCTTCCGCATGCGGAGAGGGCCCAGGAGCTCGCCGGGGTCCGCCACCGCCCTGGGCCCGTCTCCCTTTCGGGCTCCCCGGGTACGGGCTTCCCTCATGGCCTCCAACACCATCCCGTCCAATTCCGGATGGATTCCCAGACGGCAGATAACTTTGCGGGGTTCCTTCAGCAGCGCTGGAAGCCGGGCTCCGAGCTCCTTCAGGGGATGAGCCGCCATGGCTCCGAAACGCTCCCTGGCCTCCTGGGGAGCCATGCGGGGCCCGGTCCAGAGCTCGACCCGGGGATCCCTGTCCGGGACGAAGAGAACGAATGCATCTTCAGGCTTTTCCGGTTCCTGGCCGCCCCCGAAGACCGCCACCACCTCCGGCTCCGTGCACCCCGTCAGGTAGAAGAGATCGGAGTCGGGGCGATAGCGATGGGCCGTGTCCCTGGACCGAAAAAGGAGCGGCGCCGCCGGAAGGATCAGGATCCCGTCACCCATCTCTTCCATCAATCTCCTTCGGCGCCGGGCGAAGGTCTCCCGTGAGAATCCCGGGATCTTGTCGGTCATGACGTCACCCCTTCAGGACACCCAGAGGTTTGAGCCGGACGACCTTACGTCCGATGCCGGCCCGATCCACCACGTCCACCACCTCGGCCACGTCCTTGTAGGCTTCCGGAACCTCCTCAGCCACAGTGCCGAAGGACGAAGCCCGGACCTGTATGCCCAGGATGTCGAATTCGTCCCTCAGGTCCCGCCCCCGGGCCGACTTCTTGGCCTGGCGGCGGCTCATTCGGCGCCCCGCTCCATGACAGGTGGAGCCGAAGGTCTCGGCATAGGCCCCCTCCGTGCCCAGGAGAACGTAGGAATAGCGCCCCATGTCGCCGGGAATGAAGACGGGTTGGCCCAGGTCCCGCTGGGCGGGGCCCAGCTCCGGATGCCCCGGCGGAAAGGCCCGGGTGGCTCCCTTCCGATGAACGCATAGGGTCCTGTCGCGTCCCCCCACCGGGTGCTTCTCGAACTTCGCGATGTTGTGGGCCACGTCGTAGATCAATCCCATTCCCAGATCCACGGGTCCCTGGTCCATGACCGCCTGGAAGGCCTCCCGGACCCGGTGGGCCATCATCTGACGGTTGGCGAAGGCGAAATTGGCCGCTGCCCGCATGGCCCCCAGATACCGTTCCGCCTCGGGACTGTCCAGGGGAGCACACGCCAGCTGCCGGTCCGGGAGGTCGATACCATACTTCCGGGCGGCCTTCAACATGACCTCCAGGTAATCGTCGCAGACCTGATAGCCGAGGCCCCTGGACCCGGAGTGGATGAAAACCGTCACCGTGCCGGATTCCAACCCCAGGCGCCGGGCCGCGGCCTCGTCGTAGACCTCCTCCACCACGCCGATCTCGATGAAGTGGTTCCCGCTACCTACCGTGCCCACCTGGTCCCTTCCCCGCTGGATGGCCCGGGCGCTCACCTGGTCCGGATCGGCCCCGGCGATGGTGCCACCGTCCTCCATGTGGTCCAGGTCGCCCGGAGTACCGAATCCCTCCCCGACGGCCCAGGCGGCCCCGCGGGTGAGAATGGTCCTGATCTGCTTCTGGTCCAGAACAAACCGCTTGTATCCCTTTCCGACACCGGCGGGAATCCGGTCCTGAAGCTCGTCCATGATCCGGGAAAGGCGGGGCCGAAGCTCCCGGACCGAGAGATTGGACCGGAGAAGACGTACACCGCAATTGATGTCGTAACCGACCCCTCCCGGGGAGATGATGCCGCCCTCTTCAGGGTCGAAGGCCGCCACTCCGCCGATGGCGAACCCGTACCCCCAGTGGATGTCCGGCATGCCGATGGAGTGGCCCACGATGCCCGGCAGCTGGGCCACATTGGCCACCTGGGTCACGGCCTCTCCCCCCCGGATGTCTCTCATGAGGTTGTCGTCGGCGAAGATGAGACCGTCCACCCTCATCTTTCCCACTCGCGGGATGAGCCAGCGGTAGGGATCCAGCCGGACCAACTCCATGGAAAAACTCCTTTCCTGCAAACCGCCGATTCCGTCAGACGTCGAAGATCACCCGCCCGTACCACCCCTTACCCCGTCGCTCCAGCTTCAGGTCGTGGAGCGTCACACCCTTGATCTCACGAACTCTGGGGCCCCTGTCGATGACCCCTTCCACCCGGGCGCGAAGCCCGAAAGCCTGACCGTCCGGTGCGGAGCAGAGGGGGACCGGAAGAACGGCCAGGGCCGTCCCGGTGACTACGAATCCTTCCGTCTCTTCCCAGAAGAGAAGTGCCCGCAGCCAGGAGCGGAAGAGGGCCGGGAGATCCTCCTCGGTGAGGTTCAGGATGCGGGATTCCTCCCTCTCCCCGGAGGAACCGGTAGCCGGGCCGGATTCCGGGCCTGAAGGGCCCTCGGATCCCGTGCCGCTCCCGGAGTCGGGCTCCCGCTCCAGCACCAGCCACATGGCCCCCTGGGCACCCCGGAGGAAGAGCTCCCGGAGGTCTGCACCCTCCACCTCCAGGCCCACGTCGGCGGTGTGTTCGAGGCCCCGGACGCCCGGGATGGGGATTTCTGACGGTGGCGCCATTCTCTCATCCCTCCTTGAGCGGTTTCCCGGGCCCCCGGGTCTTCCACGGCCGGCGTCTCCGGACCTCCCCTGCCTTTGCAGGCGGCTCAGCCGGGATTACACCGCCGTGACGCCGGCTCCGCCGGGCCTACACCGCCGTGACGGCGGCTATTCCTGGAGAAAGTGCACGAACCAGCTCCGAATCCGTTCCAGCCGGTCCACCAGGAGCCAGGGCTCGCCGGTGCGGGAGAGGCCGTGGGAGGACCGGGGGTACCG
>CAZSDD010000028.1:16708-32410 GCA_964605505.1 uncultured Gemmatimonadaceae bacterium
AGGACGTGGAAGGTGGGGAAGAAGGTGTTTCCGTAGGCGCTGTGGGGCCCGCCGTGGATCTTCAGAATCAGTGGATAGGACCGGTCCGGCCGGTAGCCTATCGGCTCGATGACCCATCCCTCGATCTCCGTACCGTCCTCCACGGTCCAGGTCAGACGCTCCGCCGGCTGGAGGGTCACGAGCCTCAACCATTCGTCGTTGAACCCGGTAGCCTTCTGCTCCGTGGAGCCGTCCCCGGTGGCCACGTAGAGCTCCGTGGGCGTCACGGCGTCGGTGGCGGTGAAGGCCATGACTTCACCGTCCTCGGTAAAGGAAAAGGAGGAAAGGTGTCGGGCTCCGGTGGTGACCTGCTCCACCGGCCCCCCGGAGGACGGGACCCTGAACAGATGCGAATCCCCCCCGATCCCGGCGGCGAAGCGGAGGTATTCACCGTCGGAAGTCCATTCGGGGGCTCCGGGCCGGAGATTCCACTCCGCCGTCAGGTTCAGAGGCTCACCTCGAAAGCTTCCGTCAGGTCCCATCTCCATGACCAGGAGATCGGTCTGGGCGCCCCTTTCGGCGGTGGAGAGATAAGCCATCCTTCGCCCGCCGGGAGACACGGCGGGGTTGGATTCCGAGCCCGGATTCGTGGTGAGACGCCTAGCCGTTCCCCCCGTGGCGGAGACGGTCCAGAGGTCCTGTGTGTTCTCCGTGTTCAGCTCGTCGTCCTCGTATTCGTCCCCGGTGAAGAAGAGCTGCCGTCCGTCATGAGACCACCGGATCGCCCCGACGTTGAAGTCCAGGTTCGTGACCTGTCGGGGGGCGCCGCCCTGGGCCGGAACCACGAAAAGCTGCCGTTTCTCGCGAATGGAGGGGTGGGGCAGCAGCGTCAGGGTACCGTCTCGCTTGTATCGGATGGAGGTAACGACCCGTCCGTCGAATCGTTCCGGGTTCAGGGTGTTGGTGACGGCGTCGGGTGCGATCCATCCCTCCCGGGGGTCTTCCTCCTCCCCATCATCCGGGGCATTGCTATAGGCGATCCACCCTCCGTCGCGGGACCAGACGGGATCCCCTTCCACACCCTCGATGTGGAAGGCTTCCCCCGGGCCGTCCACCCTCAGAAACCAGATGGTGTTGGGGTCGTCTCCCCGCTTCGAGTTGAAGGAGAGGAGGGATCCGTCGGGAGACCAGCCGGGGTCCGAAGACTCGGCGGTGGGATCGGTGATGCGAAACGCCTGCCCATCGGGCCGGCCGTCCTGGAGGGGCTGAAGCCAGATGCTCCGATGCCGGGTGTTCTCCTCCTCCTCCACCCGGGTCACGGTGAAGGCCACGTAGTCCCCGGCGGGAGAAACGGCCACTTCGGAAACCGTCACGATCCTGTAGTAATCCTGTGGCTGGAAGCCGCCACCCTGCCCATGGGCCGGGACCAGGGGAAGAAAGAGGAAGAGGACGATTCCAATTACCGTGGGGCGTGCCATGGAATGCTCCGGTTCGGATCTGTTTCCCAGATGGTGAACGTCGAGAGAGGCGGACGAGGAAGCCCCGGACCGCCAATCTCGTTACCTTTTCCTGGAAAGGAATCTACCCATCCCTCGCAGGAGGGAAAGGGAGCGGATCCAGGGGCCTCCCAGCTCGAAAAGAGGCGGGAATTCGTCATGCGTACTTTGATCTTGGTCACCGCGCTGCTTCTCTCCGTGCCCCTCCAGACCGCCGCCCAGGTGGTCCGGGGCCAACTCCTGAACGGCGAGACAGGCCTTCCCCTGGAGGGGGCGATGATGGTCCTGCTGGACGGGGACCGGGAAGAAGCCATGGTCCTCACCAACGCGGCGGGCCGCTTCATCATCCGGGCACCGACCCCGGGGTCCTTCACGGTTCGGGCTGATCGCATTGGCCACGCCAGCACCACTTCCGCTCCCTTCACCCTGTCTCCGGGAGACACCGTCGATCTTCGCCTGGTGGCGGAGGTGAGCGCCATTCAGCTGGAGGGGCTGGAAGTCTCCGGGGAGGCCCGCTGCGACATCAGGCCCGAAGCCGGCCGGGCCGTGGCTACGGTCTGGGAGGAGGCCCGGAAGGCGCTGGCCGCCGCGGCGCTGACGGAGGAAAAGGGGCTCTACCGCTATCGCACCATTCGTTTTTTCCGGGACCTGGAGAAAGACGGTCGAAGGGTTCTCTCGGAGCAACGTCGGGCCAGCCAGGGATATCTCCGGGTGCCCTTCGAGAGCCTCCCTGCCGAAACCCTCATCTCCCGGGGCTTCATTCAAACGGACCCGGAGGGGGACCTCTACTTTGCTCCCGACGCCAACGTGCTTCTCTCGGATCCGTTCCTGGACACCCACTGCCTCGGAATCAGGGCCGGCCGGGACGACACGGCCGGACTCCTGGGGGTAAGCTTCGAGCCCATCTCCGGGCGGGAGCTCCCTGACATCCGAGGAGTGGTCTGGGTGGACCCGGGCACAGGGAAGCTGTCTCATCTGGACTACACGTACGACAACCTGGATCCGGCCCTCCGGAGTGAGGCCGTGGGCGGAAAGGTGGTGTTCCAGGGGCTGCCCGACGGAACCTGGATCGTCACGGAATGGCGGATCCGCATGCCCACGGCGGCCCTTTCGACAGACTTCAGGGGTGGTCGCCAGATCATCCTTGCGGGGATCCGGGAGGTGGGCGGAGAAGTGGACCGGGTCCAGGATCAGGCCGGGCGAACCGTCCTGGAAGCCGCCAGGGCCACCCTCACGGGGGTGATTCTGGACAGTACGGGCATAGCTCCCCTCTCCGGAGCCCGGGTGGAGCTGGCCGGCACCCGGCTGGACGCCATCACCGATTCCGTGGGGGCCTTCCGGATCACGGGAGTGAGCGAAGGGGTCTACGCCGTGGCCTTCTCCCACCCGGAGGTGCCGGCTCTGGGTGGACTTCCCGAGTCGGCGGAGGTAGAGCTCACTGCGGGAAACGTGACCTCGATTCGTCTGGTTTCTCCGTCGATTTCGGAGATTCTGGCGGCGGCCTGTCCTGGGCCGGAGCGGCCTGACGGCTCCGCCGTTCTCACAGGGATGGTTCGGGACGGAGAAACCGGGAAGGCGCTGGCGGGAGCAACGGTCCGGGTTCTCTGGACCGACCTCCGGTTCCACGCCACCGAGGTGGTGGGAGGTTCCGGAGGCCGATGGCGGGCCATGGCCGGAATGGGGGAGCAGGGCCTGGAAGGCCAGAGCGACGAGACCGGGAGATACCTGATCTGCTCCGTCCCCTCCGACTTTCCTCTCCGGCTGGAAGCGGAAACCGAGGTCCTGACTTCCGGGACCCTGGCCCTCAGGGTGCCGCCGGACCAGCCCCTCCTCTCCCGGGACATACCCGTCGTCCGCTCCGGGAGCGGGAGCATCACGGGCGTGACGGTGGACTGGGAGGACCGGAAGCCCCTGGAGGGCGTCCGGGTGGCGTTGACCGACCTGGACCTGGAAACCCTGAGCGACGGGAACGGCCGGTTCTCCTTTCCGGGGGTTCCACTGGGGCGGCACCTCCTGGAAGCCGAGATCCTGGGCCGAGGGACCGTAACGGACACGGTCCGGGTCCGGCCCGACGGAGAGCTGCGCCTGGAGCTCCGGCTTCCCACCCGGGCCCTGGAGATCGAGGGCGTGTCCATCCAGGTCATCTCCCCCCGGGAGATGGAATTCCGGCAGGATGGATTCAGCGGCGGCCGCATGGACGTGATGACCCCGGAGGAAATCGACGCTGTCCGGGACCGGGTCACGAACGTGGTGGACCTCATCCGTTCCATGGGAAGCCCCAGGATCCGCGTTACGGAGGAGACCTCCCACGGCTTTCCCATGGGGTTCTGCATCCACTGGACCCGGCGGGAGACCTCGGTGGAGGCAGGCCGGCAGCGAGCCGCCGGTGCTGAGCAGCGAGCCGCCGGTGCTGAGGCCCAGGGGAGCCAGAATTCCTGCCAGTCCATGCTGGTGGTGGTGGATGGCATCCCCAGGCAGGACATAGCGGGGGGCGGGCCCACGATTCCGGCCACCGAAATCCTCCTGGACCTCTCCCCGGATGACATCGAAAGCATACGGGTCCTCTCTCCGGTCCAGGCCCGGTTCCAGTACGGCGTCAGGGGAGAGAGGGGCGCCCTTGTCATCGAGACCCGGAGGGGAGGGCAGCCCGGAGGCTGGTCGATTCCATGAAAGCGGCTCGCGCTTCCGTCCCGGGCTTCGGCCAGTCCGGTTCCACTGGGAGATGGCTACCACCGGCGAAGGATGGCCAGGAGCGGATTGAACCATGAAGCTCACCGACGAACTCTACGCTGCCGCCGAGCCCATCTGGGCAGCCCAGATGGAGCATCCCTTCGTAAGAGGATTGGGAGATGGGAGCCTGAAGGAGGATCTCTTCAAACGGTGGGTCCTCCAGGACTATCGCTATCTGAAGGAATTTGCCCGGGTCTTCGCCTGGGCTACGGCAAAGGCGGACCGTCTGGCGTCCATGTCGTGGTATGCCGGTGTCCTGGATCTGACCCTGAATACGGAAATGGAGCTGCACCGGCAGTACGCCGGCCGATTCGGCCTGACGGCCCAGGACCTGGAAGAGGAGCCCATGTGGCCCACCACCCGAGCCTACACCGACTTTCTGGTCCGGACCGCCGCCGACGGTGACATGCTGGAGCTTCTGGCGGCCCTGCTGCCCTGTGCCTCGGGCTACGTCTACCTGGCCCGACGCCTCGCCCAGGGGAACCCCCCGGAAGACCAGCGCTATGCTGACTGGATCAACCAGTACGCTTCCGAGGAATTCGCCCGGGCAGCGGACTGGCTTCGAGACGAGCTGGACCGTCTGGCAGAGGGAATCACCAGGGAGAAGAAGCTTCGCCTTCTGGAGATTTTCCTGGTCTCCAGCCGATACGAGTGGCGTTTCTGGGAGATGTGCTGGCGGGGCGAGGCGTGGGAGCCAGGATAGGGAGCCGGCCACTCCTTCATTGGTCGGAAGGCCCCCTTCCCCGTTCAGGATCCTATTCGATCCGGCAGAACCCCTCGTCCCGGACCACTGCGAGGGCGTTCACCACGGGGCGTTCCCCTTCCTGGTCCGAGGGGCGACTCACCCGAGTTCCCTTCAGGATCATCACGGTCGATCCGCCTCCATCCAGATTCACCGCATGGGTGGCGCCCAGGGCTCTCAGGAGGGACGCCAACTCCGGCAGAGTCATCCCGTCCGAGTACCCCGGCTGACGACCGTCCACCACCACGATCCACATGTGCCCGCGGGTTTCGTCCACCCCTACCGCGGTTCTGGGATGCCTGGCAGCGGAAAAGGAGGGCAGGGCGCCCACGCCCAGATCGCCCACTCGCTCCCCATTTTCCAGAAGAAGCGGGAAGCCGCCCACTACCTGAGTCTCTCCGTCCGGATCGCTCAGGGACACCCGCCACCCGAGGACCAGAACCGAGTCGCCCTCGAGGCGGGGAACCCCCGTCCAGGGGAGATCTCCTGGACGCCATGCCAGGGCCGGCCGATTCCGAACCCTGGTCACCGCTCCCTCCACCACTTCCGTCCCCACGGAAAGACCCTCCGGAGTAAAGAAGTCACCGTTCACAGCCGCCAGAACCTGGCCCTCTCTGACTGCGTCCAACTCCGAGACCCGGCTGCGTCCGCCGGTTGTCCCCTCCTCCTTCGGTGCCTTCAGAATCCGTAAGCCCAACTCGCACCGGTTCAAATCCACCCGCAAAAGGTGGATGTTCCAGGGACCCTCGCGAGTGCCGAGGCCGTGGTATGACAGGCCGGGCCCGGGGGAAACCGTTCGATGGGAGGAAATCTCCAGGGATTCCAGAATGGCTTCCGGCAGGGCCTCCGGGAGCCTGCTCGGCCGATCCGGCGGGGAGCAGCCGGAAAGGAGGGTGGCTGCCACAGAGAGAGCCAGGGCCCAGGAGGCCCCCCACTTACCGAGACCTATCGCCTCGCCCGGGATGAGATCCCCTGCCTGGCACGGAGGGCGGCCGAGGCTGTATTGTAGGCTTGTCATGCGCACCGCATCTCCTTTTCGAACCGGACTTCTGCTCCTGCTCCTGGCGGTCCTTCCGGCCTGCGGAGCCCAGGCCCGGACCCTCCAGGGCTCGGGACCCGAGGACCTCCGTATCGGAGTCAGCTTCGGCGGCATCAGCTTCATTGGCTTCGTCATGGAGTACCGATGGGGCAACCAGGCCCTGGATCTCACCGTGGGCACATTCGGGTTTCGGGACCTTTCCGTTTCCCTGGTAGGGAAACAGTATTTCGGTCCGGGCGACTTTCGGCCCTTTTCCGGCCTGGGACTCTGGGCCATGGTCGCGCCCCACCACGGTCCCAGGGAACAGACCGGCGTCGCCCTCGTGGTGAGGGCCCCGGTAGGGGTGGACTGGAATCTCGGAGCGGACCACCACCTGGGGGCTTCCATGGGGCTGAATCGAGCCCTATGGATCCGCAGGAAGGATCCCCTGGACGACACTCCGCCCACGGATCGGATCATCCCTCTACCCGGCTTCTATTACAGGTGGAGACGTTAGGACCCGGAGCCTCCCGGGGAAAGCCCCGGAAGCGTTCTCGGCTGAAGGGGCGAGCCACCTCGCTACAAATTGACCGACTCCCCTTTTCCGTTCCAGGGTCTCATTCCGTGGTCCACATCGCCATGGTCCAGATCGGCCCGGGCAACCCCAACGGGGGTGTGGAGGATCATATCATTGGAGCCAAGGAGACCCGGGTGTGAAGGGCAGGGTTCCCTTCCCGTTCCACCGGTAGGGCCCCATAAGGGTAGAGAATGACGGAAGCCCAGATCATTCGACAGGCCTGTGAAGGGAACGGAACTGCGGTGCGGGCGCTTTATGAGCGCTACTCACCCCGGGTCTACGCCGTGGTCCGGAGGATCGCCGGAGACGACGATCTGGCTCAGGACTACGCCCAGGAAGCCTGGATTCGGGCCGTTCGAGCCCTCCCCACCTTCAGGGGTGATTCCCGGTTTTCCACCTGGCTCCACCGTATCGCGGTGAACTCCGCCCTTCAGGCACTGCGCAAGGCCGACACCCGAAAGAAGCGCGAGGGGCCCATGCCGGAGGCGATTCCCGTGAATCCGGAGGAGAGGGATTCGCTTCTGGGAGAACTGCTGGAGCGGGCCATGGACCGGTTGCCCGAGGGAATGCGCCAGGTCCTGATCCTCCATGACGTGGAAGGCTATACCCACGAGGAGATCGGAGAGACTCTTGGAGTCTCTACAGGAACATCCAAGTCCCAGCTGTTCAAAGCCCGGGCGAAAATGAGGGACCTCCTGAGGCCCTCTCTGGTTTCGGAGGTTGATCGAGAGAATGGAGTGGAAGCATGGGGCATCTGACCACTGAGAGCCTGGCTCGAATCGTGAGCGAGGCACCCTGTCCGGAGGAGAAGGCGCATCTGGATTCCTGTCCGGCCTGTCAATCCGAGTTGAAGGCCCTCAGAGAACAGACCGAAAGCCTGGGCAGCCTTCCGGACCTCCGTCCCCCCCCCGGGGACTGGGAGACGCTGGAAGGACGACTGGTGGGCGAGGGTCTGATCCGGACCAGTGGCCTCTCCCTGCCAGGTGGCCGGTGGCGGTCTTCGGGCTGGATCCAGGCTGCCGCCGCCCTGGTTCTCTTCATGGGGGGCACCGCCCTGGGCTCGGGAGTGATCGCCGGGAGGTCAGCCGGTGACCCGGGAGACCTCGCCGTGAACCCGACGCCGGGAGGGAGGGAGCTGGTTCCGGTCGGGAGCGACGGGCAACCTCCGGCGAATCTGGAGGAGGCGGTCTCGGCGGTCCGACTGGCGGAGCGTCAGTACATCGACGCGCTGGTTCAGTACCGACAGCTCATCGACGCCCGGGGAGAGCCGGCCCTCCTCGGGGATCCCACCAGCCGATTCGCGGCGGTGGAAGGAATCGTGGCCGCCGGCCGGGCGGCACTGCAACAGGCCCCGGCCGACCCGTTCGTGAATGGTGTGCTTGTCAGCGCCCTGGCGGAGCGTGAAGCACTTCTTCGAAACACTTCCCTCACTCGAGGGGACGGAGTCTTCTGACCCGGGACGCAGGGGTTATCAGAGGTACCAGACGATGAATCGGACGATTGGACTTTGGATTGTTCTTCTTGCCCTGGCTTTCCCCGGGCTCGGCACGACCCAGGAGGTCGTCACTCTCCAGACGAATCGGGGATGGATCGGCATCACCTTCAACTACGCCATGGGCCTCATCTCCGGTGAAGAGCGGACAGTGGTGGTCATTGAGGACGTAGTGAACGGGAGCCCTGCGGAGGAAGCCGGGCTTCGGGTCGGGGATACCCTCACACATATCGACGGCCAGCCTGTCTCCCAGAGGGTCTTCGCCTCCCTGGGGACGCTGGAGGTGGGGGATCTGGTGCGCATGACCGTCCGGCGGAACAATCGCCCCGTGGAGATCCTGGTGGAGGCGGGCTCCCGTCAGCCCAGGGGATGGGTTCTCATGCCCAACAGCGGAGAGATGGTCGTCCACCTGGACTCCATGCGGGGAGCCATCCTGGAAAACCTGGATTCGCTCCGATTGAACATCGCAAGGGTGGGACCGGATTCCCTGGGCCGGGTGAGCGTCAGCTTCCTCGAACCGCCGACAAAGGGGGGAGGCGAAGGTGGGCAGCGGAACTTCATCTTTCGCTTCCCCCCCATGGACTCCCTGGAGGCCATGGGCGGGTTCTTCCTTCCGGAGGCTCTGGCTGTCCCCCTCGAAGCCCTGGTGGCGGAGACGGCGGAAACCGATTCTCTCAAGGTGAAGCTCCAGCAGCTTCGAAGGGCATTGACAGAGGTGCGGCGGGCCGAGTTGACCCGACTCAGGGAGCTTCGGGGGAGTCTTCAGCGCCCGATCGAGGAAATCGCCGGGAGTGATGAGAAGCTCCGGCAGCTTCGGACCCGGGAGCGTGAATTGCTGGAGGAGCAGGCCCTGGCCAATCAGCAGCTTCGCCGTTTGAGTGACGAGATCATGCGTCGTCGAATGGCTCGGATCCAGGAAGAGCAGACTGAAGCGCTGGCCCGGATCCGGGAATCCCGGCTCCGCTCCGGCACCGAGGCGGAGGAGGCTCAGAGGGTTTTCAGAGAACAGTACGAGAGCCGGCGGCCCCTCTCCCATGTCTTCGTGGGCCAGAGCTTCGTGGCCGGAGCCCAGCTCACACCCCTGAACCCCGCTCTGGCGGAATACTTCCACGTGGAAGAGGGCGTCCTGGTGACGGAAGTCCTGGAAGGCACCCCAGCGGCACAGGCGGGCATGCAGTCCGGAGACGTCATCGTCCGCGTGGGGAGCGAGACGGTCTCATCCCTGGATGACCTGCGGTTCGCTGTGGGATACCTGGACCGTCCCCTCCGGATCCGGGTGGTGCGAAAAGGCTCCCCCATGGAGATCGTCATCGGAAAGTAGAGGCGGCAATCAGCCGGAGGTCCCGGCTCTCCACCCTTACTCGTACCTCAGAGCCTCGATGGGATCCAGCTTGGCAGCCCGCTGGGCCGGCCAGATCCCGAAAAAGAGTCCGATGGCCACGCTGAACCCCAGGGCCAGGAAGACCGAGTTCATGGCCACGGCGGTAGTCATCCCCCCGAGTCCAGCCAGAAGGGCCGCGCCTCCCCATCCCCCGGCTACACCCAGAAGCCCTCCCAGGAAGCAGAGCGCCATGGCCTCCATGAGGAATTGGAGCATGATGTTCGTCCGGGTCGCCCCGAGGGCCTTGCGAACGCCGATCTCCCGGGTCCGTTCGGTGACACTCACCAGCATGATGTTCATGATGCCGATGCCGCCCACGATGAGGCTGACGGCCGCGATGCCGGCCAGCAGGTAGGTGAAGGTCTGCTGGGTCTCCTGAAAGGTCTCCAGGAGGTCCGTGAAGTTCCGGATCTGGAAGTCGGCCTCCGCCCCCGGCGCGATGCGGTGCTGTCGCCGGAGAATCCGGTCGATCTCGGCGAAAGCCTGGTCCATGAGCTCCTGGCTCGGCACCTGGACGGAAATCCCGTTCAGGTATTCCCGGCCTCCGAACACCCGGTACTGAGCAGTGGAGAGGGGGATGTAGACCCGTGTATCCGGATTCATCCAGGGTGTGGATGATCCTTTCTGCTTCAATGTTCCGATCACCTCAAAGGGAACTCCCCGGATCTGGATGGACCGTCCAATCAGAAGTTCCGGCGGCACCCCTCCCAGGCTCTCATCCGGAATGTCGTGACCCAATACCGCCACACGCCTCCGACCCTGGATCTCACCTTCATCGAAGAGCCTGCCAAACTCCAGATCCACGTTGTTCATCTCGAACCACTCGGGCCAGGTCCCGTAGATCTCCAGGTTGTCGTTCCACCGGAGATAGGTGACCTGGAGCCGGGAAGACACTTCCGGGGCGACCTTGAGCAGGCCGTCGGAGTTGTCTCGAAGTGCCAGGGCGTCGTCCACGTAAAGGCGGGCGGATCCGGAGGCGACACCTCCCATCCCGCGCTGGCGCATGGGCGAGATGGAGAGGACGTTGGTCCCCATTCCCTGGATTCGGTCCTGGATCTCCCGGGAGGCTCCTTCGCCCAGGGACACCATGGAGATCACCGCCGCCACGCCGATGATGATGCCCAGCGTCGTGAGCACCGACCGCATGGCATTGGCGCGAATGGCCGCGAAGGCCACAGCGATGATCTCCGTGAAGAGCATGGAGCCCTTTTCACCGAACATCAGCCGTCCCCTACCGTCTACCAGGACCGAACATGCCCATGGCGCCGCCCCGCATCCGATTGAGCATCTCCTGCTGCCGGGCCTGGAGTTGGGCAGCGCCGATGAGGGCCACCTGTTCGCCTTCTTCCAGTCCAGCCAGAATCTCCGTGTGGTCCCAGTCGTTCACGCCCATGAGAACGGGCCGCATCTCCAGTGAGCCGTCGGCGGCCATGACGAATGCCACTGCGGGGCGGGGGCTTCCGGTGGTGTTCACGAGCCCGCTGAGGGCCGGGTTGGTCTCGGCCAGAGTCATCTGCCCACCAGCCGCACCTCCCTGGGGAGCCATCCGCTCCCGGACGGCGCCCCGAACGGCGTCCAGGGAGTCCTGTGTGATCTCACCCCGCTCCACCTGGGCCCGGAGCGTGTCCATGCGAGCCCGGAAGCCCTCCAAGGCCGCGGAAGCATCGGATCGGTCCCGGGCGTCCGGCGCACCGCCACTCTGGGCATCCTCCCCGGCCATTCCCACACCACCACCCTGGGCCATTCCCACACCGCCCCTTCCACCCTGTCGGCCAGATCCCATCCCGACACTCTCGAGGCCCGCTTCCTGGGCCATCTCGACATAGACGCTTCGATCAAACTCGATGGACTCCGGGTCCAGGCCCAGGACACTGGCTGCCGGCGCCATCTCCTGAGGCAGAACCACAGCGTTGTTGGGCACCACCAGGACATCGGGCCGCTCCACCAGGAGCATCTCCACCTCGGCATTCATCCCGGGCTTCAAGAGCCCCTGTCGGTTGCTCAGCCTCACGATTACCGGGAACATGGTGACGTTCTGCTGCACCGTGGCCTGAGGCTCGATCTTTTCCACGACTCCCTGGAAGGTCTGGCCGACGAACGCCTCGACCTGGATCGCGGCCGTCAGGCCGGCCCGGATCTGCCCCATATCCGTTTCGTCCACCAGGGTCCGGACCTGCATCTCATCCAGGTTGGCCATGATGAACAGAGTGGTGCCGCCGGAAACGTTGGAGGAGGCAGACTGGATGACCGTTCCCTCTTCCACGTTCCGGCTGAGGATCGTGCCGGCGATGGGCGCCCGGATGGTGACGTCTGAGAGCCTCAGCTCCGCCAGCTCCAGGTTCGTCTGGGCCTTCACCAGGGAAGCCCTGGCGTTGGCATAGTCCAGGCGCTGACCCTCGAACTCCTGCTGGGTGATGACTCCGGCGTCCAATAGCTCCTGGGAGCGGTCCAACTGGGCTCGGGAGATGTCCACCCGGGCCTGGGCCACTTCCAGGTCGGCCTCGGCCTGGTCATAGGAGTTGCGGACGTCCCGGGGATCGATCTCCACCAGGAGGGTGCCCGGTTCGACCCTGTCTCCGGTATCCCCGTGCAGGCGGAGAATCTCGCCGGAGGCCTTGGATTTTACCTCCACCTGACGGATGGGCTCCACCTGGCCGGTGGCCTCGGCGGTGATTCGCATGCTCTGGCGAGCCACTTCCGTGGTCTGGACCGCCGGAGCCTCGGAGGCCTCACCCCTTCCACAAGTCGAGAGGACCAGGACCGCTCCGCCTGACATCAGGGTCCCCAGGAGCCGGCGGACTCCCTTGTTCGTTAGCCTCTTCATGCTTCGGCTCCCGCGTGCTGTACGCGTCCGTTCAGGAAGTCACTTTCGACGAGCCCGTCCCGCAGGTGAACCTGACGCTTGGCGTACTCGGCGATGTGGTGCTCGTGAGTGACCAGGACAATCGTCTGGCCCTTCTCGTTGAGCGTTTTGAGGACGTCCATGATTTCCTCACCGGTGGTGGAGTCCAGGTTTCCGGTGGGTTCGTCAGCCAGGAGGAGGGCTGGTTCATTCACCAGAGCCCGGGCCACGGCGACCCGCTGCCGCTGCCCGCCACTGAGCTCCGGAGGCTTGTGGCTCATGCGGTCGCCGAGACCCACCAACTCGAGTTTCTCCATGGCCTTCTCGCGCCGCTCCTTCCCCCGGATGCCGGCGTAGATGAGGGGTAGCTCCACGTTGTGGAGGGAGCTGGCTCGGGGGAGAAGGTTGAAGGTCTGGAAGACGAATCCGATCTCCCGGTTCCGGATCCTGGCCAACTCGTCCTCGGAGAGATCCTTGACGGCCGTGCCGTTCAACCAGTATTCCCCGGCCGTGGGGGTGTCCAGGCACCCGATGAGATTCATGAAAGTGGACTTTCCACTTCCTGAGGGCCCCATGATGGCCACGAACTCTCCCTTGCGGATCTCTATGTCCACGCCTCGAACCGCCCTGACCGTCTCGGCGCCGAGGACGTAGTATTTCTTCAAACCTTCAGTGCGAATGATCAGGTCGTTCACGATGTCCTCCCGCTCAGGTCTTCCAGATCCGGCCTGGCCAGGGCGAAGTCATGGCGGGCCCTTACCAGGCCCACGCCGGCGTCCGGGGTCGTTCCACTTTCACCTCGGCCTGTCTACGGATCGTTTCCGGGCTCTCTTCAGCCCGCTCACCCCTACGTTCATTCCCCGCCAGGAGATCCACCCACCGGAGGCCGGGGAGGAAAGGGCTCCTGGTCCGGTTCATGACCTCGTTCCGCTGGTCCTCCAGACCGCCCTGCATCTATCCGCTCGAATCCGAATGTGAGTCACGATTACGCCGCTCTTCCCGTCGCCGATCGTACTCCACCAGGAGTGAGTCATATTCCATTCGTTGCGCCGGCGTGAGAACACCCTTGATCTCCTCCCGGGTTCCTTCCAGAAGCTCTCGATACCGGGGCAGGTAGGCCCTGCGCAGCTCGTCTTCCAGTTCCCTCTCCAACTCCCGCATCCTCTGCCGGTAGTGGGAGACGATGGAGTCCACCCGGAGATGCTGGGCCTCGGAAAGGCTCACCTGCTCCACGATGAGGCGACGCCGGTTTTCCGATGGCCCTTCCCGGGCGTCCGGCGGGCGGTCTTGGCGGTCGTCTTTTTCTCGTCCCGGGGCGACCTTCTCCCCTGTGGCGTCCCGAGCTTCCAATCGCCGATCCACCGCGATTCCCAGAACCGACCCGGTAACCAGGACCAGGAGCAGAATGAGAATCGTGGTCAGCCGCGTCCGGGTGACCCGCTTCAAGCCCATGTCAGAACTCCCCTTCCAATGCGGCAAAGATCCCCAACTGGGCCGCGCCCTCCCCGGAAAGGACGCCGGAACGGTCCAGAAGGCTGAGATCCTCCGTCAGGACCTCCTCCAGGGCCACCGTCTGCATCGACATTCCGGGCTCATGGCCCATGATGAGGATACCGGCCAGGGCTGCAGCCAGGAGGGCCGCAGGAACCAGTGCCTTCCGCCAGGCGAAGACCACGTCGGCGACGCTCAGGTCTCCGGTCATCCGGCGGCGGGCGAGCTCCGTCTGCGCTTCGGCCATGACCCGGTTGTGGAACCGGATCCAGAAGCCCGGATCCTTCGAGGCCGGATCAAAAGACTCCATGGGAAAACGCTCATCCATCTCGTTCATTGCTCCTCCCCGGCAGGGGGATGGTCTCGAAGTCCCTCCATGCGACTCCTGACGTGCCTTCGGGCGAAGTGCAGGTGGGAGCGGACGGTCCCGTCCGGAATCCCCAACCTCTCTCCGATTTCCCGGTGTTTCCAACCCTCAAGATCATGAAGCAGGAGGACTTCCCTTCTGACTCCCGAGAGTCCCTCCAGGGCTCTCTCCACCCGATCCCGAATCTCCCATCTGCGGAGGTCCCGCGCCGGATCCATCCCACCCGGGGACGCCTCAGGGCTCAGGTCTTCCGTCTTCCTGA
Source organism: uncultured Gemmatimonadaceae bacterium (assembly GCA_964605505.1). GTDB lineage: Bacteria > Gemmatimonadota > Gemmatimonadetes > Longimicrobiales > Gaopeijiaceae > CAZSDD01. The sequence goes on from CAZSDD010000028.1 coordinate 31,086, forward strand.
TTCGCTCTCTCCGCAGGAGGTTCTTCGCCCGGTTTCGGACGATGGTCAGGAGCCATCCACCGAACCGCTCCGGATCCCGATTGTCCTCCAACCTCTTCAGGGCCACCAGGAAAGAATCCTGGGCCACGTCTTCCGCATCTTCCTGATTCCCCGTAACGGAGAGGGCCACCAGGTATGCCGAGCGCATGTAACGCGTCACCAGCACACCAAAGGCCTCCTGGGAGCCCCTCTGGGCCTCCCTGACCAGATCCCCGTCGGTTCGTTCAGTCAATGCACTTACTCTGACACGGAAGGGTCCTGTCTTGTTGAGAACCCACAAATATCCAGGAAGCGGCGCGAACAGGAAGGGCACCCAACTGAGATCCTCTGTCGGATGCCCTTCATCCCTGGCCTGAAGGCCGACCCCGTACCCCGGGGCAAGGAGGCCCTTCCCCCCCTTCAGCCCGTATCAGCCACCCTGCCCGGGAGGAGCCACCCGGCCGGGGAGATCACCTCCGGGGCCAGGGGGAACCGGCCCACCCTGCCCCCTGAACCAGAGAGCCCCGGGCCTTGTCCGGCCAGGTCCCATGGCGGGCTGTCGTCCCTGGGCAGGCCCGAACCCACCCCGGCTCCCACGGAATCCTGCGGCACCTCTTCCCCCGCGTCCCGGGGCCAGGCAAGCTGGAGCCCTGCCCTGCCAGGCTCCGCCTCTACCCATGGCGGGCGCCCCGCCCCTGCCGAACCCTGGACGGTTCAGCCGAAGAAGAGCCTGAAGCTCCCGATGCTGGGCCATGGTGAGGATCTCCTGGATCCGCCCCCGGATCGGGGCAGATGCCGAAATCAGCCTTCCCCGAACCGCTTCCATCCGGCGGAACCCTTCCATCCGGTCCACATCCCCGGCCAGGATCTGCTCCCTCAAGGCTTTCATCTCCTCGGCCACAGGGATCACATCCTCGTCCATGACGGCCTTCAACTCCCTGATTTGGGCCAGCTGGTCCTCTCCCAATCCCAGTTCCTCCTGGTTCTCCAGAAGCATCTCCAGGGATTGGCCCATGAAAGGACCTGCCGCCGGCCCTCGGAGTCCAGGGCCGCGCTGTGCCTCTGCAGGCAATGCAGCCAATCCCACCCCCAGACCCAGAGCCAGCACCAGTCCACCACCCTTGACTCTCATCGTACTCTCCTTCCGTTCGCCCAGCGGGCATGCTTGGACATCATGATTCCCATCCGTTTCAGAGTCCGTCTCCGGCCCCTGCTTCCCTCGTTACTGATATGGATGCATGGGCTCCGGATTCGTTAAACGATCCGTCCCCTTCAACCGGGGGCACTACGGATTCCCCGGCGCCCCG
>CAZSDD010000029.1:0-3966 GCA_964605505.1 uncultured Gemmatimonadaceae bacterium
CGCCATCCGCTGAAGATCATGATCCCCGCCACCACGCCCCCCAGGAAGAGGTAGAGGGGGATCTCCCAGCCCCACACGTGCATGGTGGGATCGATGAGATGGTTGTGCCGGGTGTTGGTGATCTCGTTCATCGAGTCCTCACTTGAAGGAATGAGCCCGGTGTGGAGCCCGGCCGCCCACGGGGCGCAGCCGCGTGCAGACGCCCCTCGAGCCGACGCCGAGCGGCGCGATCCTGGATATCGACGCGCATGGGGCGCAGCCGCGCATGATGGTCACCCCTTCAGATAAAAGTGTTTGGGCTTCGTCCCGGCCTCCGGCTTCAGGACGTACCATTCCCGGGTGGCCAGCAGGCGGGAGACCTGGCTGCCGGGGTCGTTCAGGTCGCCGAAATGGATGCTCTGCGTGGGGCAGACCTCCTGGCACGAGGTGGTGCCGACCCCTTTCTCGATGCGGTGCATGCAGAAGGTGCACTTGTCCGCCGCCCCGGACCGGGGGTCGATGTACCGGGCATCGTAGGGGCAGGCGGCGATGCAGGCCTTGCACCCGGAGCACTTGTCCGGGTTCACCTGCACCGTGCCCCCGGGGCCGTAGTGGGAAGCCCCCGTGGGGCAGACCTCCACGCAGGGTGCGTCGTCGCAGTGGTTGCACCGCTGTGACTCGATGCTCATGCGGACACTAGGGTACTCCCCCCGAAGAAGGGTGTAGATCCAGTCCCTGGAGTACTCCTGGGCCGTGTCGTTCTCCGTCTTGCACCCGATGACACAGGCGGCGCATCCCACACAGGTCTGGGTATCTATGACCATCCCGTAGCGAACGTCGCTCATGAGGCCGCCTCCTCAGCTTCGACCTGGGCGGCCGGGAGGAAGGTCACGAAGTTCACGTTCATCCCGGTGCCGCCCATGATGGGATCCGTCTTGTACCGGGTGATGAGCTCGGCGTCGTCGATGCCCTTCCCGTAGACGTGACGAAGCTTCCTGGCCTTCCGGCCATAGCCGTGGACCATGTAGACGGCGTCGGGATGGATCCGTTCCGTCACCTTCACCGGTGCGGAGAAGGTGGACCGGACCCCGTCCTGGTTCTGGAGGTAGACCCGGTCGCCGTTCTTCAGGCTCCACCGGTCGGCCACCTGCCTGTTCACCCAGACGGCGTTCTCGTCCATGACCTCGGAGAGAAGCCGGTTGTTGGTGGTCCGGCCGAAGGTGTGGACGGGGGAGCGACCGAAGAGGAGGCGGTAGTATCCCGGCGGGGGATCCTCCACGTCGTCCTCGTGCCAGGTGGGCATGGCGTCGAAGCCTTGCTCGGCCAGGCGCTGGGAGTAGAGCTCGATCTTGCCTGAGGCCGTGTAGAAGTAGGGGGCCGCACCCTCCTCGAAGTAGAGGGGCTGCTGCTCACCCACGATCACCCCGTCCCGCTGGAGGACGTCGCAGTCCAGGCCGGCGGCCTGGAGGCGGGTCTTGGCGTACTCCATGGAATCCTTCCAGGGAAAGAAGTCCGGGAGTCCGATGCGGTGGCCCAGCTCCCGGGCCATCCACCACCCGGGCTTGGACTCGTACATGGGGGGCACCACCTCCTGCCGGACGGCCACATAGGGCTCCCGCCACGGCGGCGTGAACACCTCGTCGCACCGCTCCAGGTAGGTGGCCTCCGGCAGCACCACGTCGGACCATCCCACGATCTCCGCCGGCAGGACGTCCACCGTCACCAGGAACTCCAGCTCCTGGATGGCCCGGTAGGTCTCCTCCGGGTTGGGAAGGGTGGTGGGGAGGTTGGAGCCGTAGACCATCCACCCTTTGATGCGGGAATCGCCGATTCCGCTGGGGATGGTGGCGTTGCAGACGCCCTGGGCCAGGACCTGGTCCGCCAGGGGATACTGGCTGGGATCCGGCCGGTCCGCCACCTGGGCGTCGTGGTCCAGGTAGCCGGGATACTCGTAGGGAGGGATCTCCAGGGTGGAGGGCACGAAGAAGCCGCCCTTCCGCCCCCAGGAACCCAGGAGGGCGTTCAGGATGGCGATGGCCCGGGAACGCTGGGTGTCGTTGCCGTACCAGGTCACGTGGCGCCCGGGGTGGACCAGGGTGGCGGGACGGGCTCCGGCCATCATCCGCGCCGTCCGGCGGATCTGGTCCGGGTCCAGTCCGGTCCGGGTGTAGGCCCACTCGGGGCTGTACGGCTTCACGTGCTCCTGGAGCTGCTCAAAGCCGTAGGCGTAGCTCTCCAGGTACTCCCGGTCATGGAGGCCCTCGCCGATGATGACGTGCATCCAGGCCAGGAGAAGGGCCATGTCCGTCCCGGGCTTGATGGGCATCCACTCCCTGGACTTGCTGGCCGCCACGGAAAAGCGGGGGTCCACGGTGATGATGTCGGCCCCGTTCCGGATGGCCTCCGCGAACTCCTGCACCTGGGTGTTGTGCATGTTCTCTCCCAGGTGGCTGCCGATGAGGACCAGGCACCGGGAGTTCTTGATGTCGGTCCGCTCCGGAGAGCCCACGCCCCACCCGAAGGTGAGGTCGAAGCCCACGTCCCGGGGTCCCCGGCACTGGGCGTAGGAGGGAGCGGCGATGTTGGGGGAGCCGTAGGCGTTGAAGAGGTGCTTCATCCAGTTCCCGCCGTACCCATGGCTGAACAGCGCCAGGGCACCGGCGCCGTACCGGGCCTTGATACGCTCGAAGTTCTCCGCCACCTCGTTCAGGGCCGCGTCCCAGGATACCTCCTCGAACTCCTGGGCCCCCCGAGCCTCCCGCCGGATCATGGGCCGCTTCAAGCGATCCGGATCGTAGAGAAGCCCCGTGCCGCCGGTACCTCGGGGGCAGAGGTGCCCCCGGGAGAGGGGGTCCTTCGGATTCCCCTTGATCTTGGTGACCCGGCCATCCTTCACGTGGGCCAGGATCCCGCACTTCCAGAAACAGAGCTCACAGAAGGAGGGGATGACCTGCTCGCCGTCGGTATCGGGATCCACCGTGGGGTTCCCGTAGAGGCCCAGCCAATCGGTGGATACTCCGGTGAGGGCCGCGGCCCCGGCCACGCCGTAGGAACTCTTTCGTATGAATTCACGCCTCTTCATGCCGGGACGCTCCAATGCCTGAGATGCATCATATTTTTTTTATCTGTTTCGTCTTGTCTTTTCCCGGAGGGATCAGCACCTCCACCCCGGGCATCGCCGGTCAGAAGGCGAGGGTCAGCTCCTCCTGTGGCAATCTCGGTGCCAGAAACACATCTGGAAAAGCTATATTATGTTATTGCAATAATTAGAGACATGCTGGGGCCCAACGGATTATACGGGAAGCGGCACGGGGCAAGGGTGCGTGGGGCATGTTGACCCATTCGGGTGAGTGAGTGGGGTGTCCGGCTTGGGTCAAAGTGTCCGGGGAGGAGCCTCAAAGTGTCCGGGGAGGGACCTCGGAGTGTCCGAAAACGGACTGCGGGGGGGGCCCGGGAGGGACCTCGGAGTGTCCTGTTGCGGCAAAGAACGGCAGGGGGGCCGGCCTAGGACTCAAGGGGGGGGACGACCGGCGGAGCGGCGTGTTGCCGCTACTCCTCCTTTTTCCGGCCCGTCACCACCACGTGGCCGTCATCGGCCAGTCCCAGAACCAGCCAGTCGTTGGTGGTGCCGCAGAGGGTGCAGTAGGCGTGCCCTTCGTCCAGGACCTCCATGTCCGAAATCTGGCCGCACCCTTCGCACTGGGCCCGTACGGTGGTCCACTCCTCCGGGTCCCGCAGGCCGCTTTTTGCCAGCCGGACCCCCATGACCACGGGGCGATAATGGGAAAGGGGGCAGATGTCCCCGTCACACTTGTCGCCGAAATCCAGGCAGACCAGCTCCTCGTGATCCGGAAGGTTCGCCTGCCCGCTCCGGGGGGGAGCCGGGGTGATGGCCACCGTCACTTCCTTCTGGCAGTGGGTGCAGTAGGTCTTTTTGGTTTCCACTTTGTCGGACATGGGACTTACGCCTCCTCTGCCTTCTTCTCC
>CAZSDD010000029.1:4066-29584 GCA_964605505.1 uncultured Gemmatimonadaceae bacterium
CGGGCATCAAACGGTGTGGATCACCTCGGCGTCGGGAGCCACCCTGCCCATGGCCTTCCGGGCTTCCGCCACCGATGACACGAAGGCGGTGGTGGCGGCGGCATCCGCGTCCATGCAGGTGGCTGCGGCCACGGTCACGCTCCGCATTTCGATCCGGGAAGGCGCACCGGTCCGGGGATCCAGGAGGTGGTGGTAGCGCTGTCCGCCGTATTCGAAATAACGCTGGTAGTCCCCGGAGGTGGCAACCCCCCGGTCGCTCATGGGAAGGGTGGCCACCAGGGCCCCGGGATCGTCGGGGGACTGGACCCCGACCCTCCACGGATCCCCGTCCTGTGAGACCCCCATGGCATAGAGGTCTCCCCCCAGGTTCACCAGGGCGTTCCGGATGCCCCGGTCCCGGAGGACGGCCACCGCTCCATCGACTCCGTATCCCTTACCGATCCCCCCCAGGTCCACCCCCATGTCCTCCTGGTGGAAGAGGACCACGTCCCGCCCCGAGGACTCTCCTACTTCCAGGGCCCGGTAGAGGTTCCGGCCGGCGAACCGCCGGACGGTCTCCATCTCCGGGGGCCGGGTCCGATTCCCCACGTCCCACAGGCCCATGGCCTGTCCCAGGCACGGATCGAAGACGCCCCCGCTGGCGTCGGCCCAGGCCAGGGAGCGGCGGAGAACGCCGGCGGTCTCCCGGGAGACGGCCTGGGGCCGGCCGAAGGCATTCAGGTTCGCCTGACCCACCTCCGAGCCGACCCGGTACCGGGTCAGGAGATCCTCCACCCGACGCATCTCCTGGAAGGCGGCATCGATGGCGCCCTGGGCATGGGCCTCGTCCTCATGGACGACGACCACCTCCCCCAGGGTCCCCATGATGGGCAGGGTCCGGCGAACCAGCTTCTGCCGTTTTCCCCGCAGGGCCAGGGGCAGGGATCCGACCACAAAGGCTCCCACGCCCAGGGAGATGAAATCTCTTCTGCTGGGGAAGGGCCGCTTCCCGTTCTCAACCGTCATCGTCGATCTCCGTAACGCTCATGTCCGTCGGGCCACCAGCCCGCCGGGCTTTTTTCTTCGCCGCACCCGTCACAGCCCTCGTGAAGGGAGCAAGAATCCAGATCAGGGGAGCAGGAATCCAGATCACAGGAGTCGCCGTGGCACCCGTGGGCGCCCCCCAGGCGGCTCCCCGCCCGGGTAGCCGAATAGCCCAGGAGGGCGAAAAGGGCCCCGGCCCCCAGGATCCCCAGGAAGGCCGTCATGAGGTAAAGAGCCCCGCGAAGCCCATGAAGGCCAGGGACAGGGTCCCGGCCAGAATCAACACCAGCCCCATGTTCCGGGCCACCGCCGGAACGTCGGAGAGCTCCACCTGCTCCCGGATGGAGGCCATCAGCACCAGGGCCAGGGTCACCCCTCCGCCGGCCCCCAGGGCATAGAAGAGCCCCTCGATGAAGTAATACTCCCGCCCCGTCTGGAAGACCGCCAACCCGAGGATGGCGCAGTTGGTGGTGATGAGGGGGAGAAAGATCCCCAGCTCCCGGAACAGGGTGGGGCTGAACTTCTTGATGGTCATCTCCACGATCTGCACCAGGGAGGCGATGACCACGATGAACGAGATGATCCTCAGGTACGGCGCGTGGGGCAGCACGTAGAGGTTCAAAAAGGACGCCACCAGGGAGGTGATGGTCATGACGAAGATGTTGGCCAGCCCCATCCGAAGCGCCGTCCCCACCTTCCCCGACACCCCCATGAAGGGGCAGAGCCCCAGGAAGTAGAAGAGGGTGAAGTTGGTGACCAGCATGGCCGATACGAGGATCAGGATCAGCTCACCCATCACGCCGCCTCCTTCCTGGTGCCCGTCGGCATCCGGACGCTGTGGGGCCAGTGCCGGATCTCCTGGAGCTTCGCTCTCCGGCCCTCCCACCATCCCAGGAAGAGGAGGATGAAGCCCAGGGTGAAGAAGCCTCCCGGCGGGGAGATCATGACCACCCACGGCTCATAGTTGGGGCCGAAGAGGTTGAAGGCCCAGGGCGTCCCGTCCAGGAGCGTCCCCATTCCCAGGACCTCCCGGAAGGTCCCCATCATCACCATGGCGATGGTGAAGCCCACCGAGGTGCCCAGGGCGTCCAGGAGGGCCCGGCCCACCGGCCGCTTGGAGGCGAAGGCCTCCTGGCGGCCCAGGATCATGCAGTTCACCACGATGAGGGCGATGAAGGCCCCCAACTGGCCGTAGACCACCGGGGCCACGGCGTGGAGCACCATGTCCACGATGGTGACGAAGGTGGCGATGATGAGGATGTAGGTGGAGATCCGGACCTCGTGGGGGATCAACTTCTTCAGGGTGGAGACGAAGAGGCTGGACCCCACCAGCACGAAGGTGGTGGCCCCGGCCATGGCGAGGCTGTTCAGGACGGTATTGGTGACGGCCAGGGCCGGACAGAGACCCAGAAGCTGGATCAGGACAGGATTTTCGTCCCAGACGCCCCGAAGGAAGTCCTGCTGCGTGGTGGTCTCTCTCATTGGCCCTCCTCCTGCACCCCGGCGGTAGGCTCGTAGGCCGCCAGCCTGTCCCTGAACTCGGCCAGGCGTCTGTTGATGATGTCGATGATCGCCTGCGAAGAAATGGTGGCGCCGGTGATCATGTCCACCTGGCTCGGGTCCCCGGTGTTCCGATCCGGCTTCACGCCCTGCAGGGGGGTCTGGGCCCCCTCGAACCCGGCCACGAACGCCGTGTCCTTCACGATCTTGTCTCCCAGACCCGGAGTCTCCAGGTGGCTCAGGACCTTCATGCCCAGAACCTGGTCCGTTTCCGGGTCATAGCCGAAGATGAGGCTGATGATGTCCTGGAACCCGAACCCCTCGGCCTGCAAGGCGAAGCCCACGGGGTTTCCGGAAGAGCCATATCCCAGAAAGACCCGGTCCAGCGTCATGGTGTCCACTCCCTGGGGAAGAGCCTCCGCCGTCACCAGATCCTCCTCGTAGAAAAAGACGCTCTCGAAGTGGTCCGGGCCCTTCAACACCTCGGTGACGGCCTCCCTCAGGATCATGGCCTCGTAGGCCAGGATCCTGGGCTGGCTCCAGAGGAAGACGAAGACCAGGAGGACCCCGGCCAGGGCACCGGCCATCCCCAGCGTCATGAGGAGACGGAAGGAGGAGACCTCGTCCTCCTGTCCGGGCACGCCCTCGCCGGGCGTCGGGCCCGTTTTCACATCCCCCTTCTCGACCTTGGCCTCCCCCACCTGGGGAAGGGTCACCTGGCCGGGGCGGGCCACGTCTTCCCGGTGGTCCTCCCTGGGACCGGCCCGGGGCGCCCCCTCCACGGCGGCCACTTCCTTCAGGGGGCCGGCGCCGGTACCGCCTCCGCCCCCCTGGGGGGTGTACATCTCGTCGTCCCTGGGCTGGGCCTCCTCCCGGGTGGGCGTTTCGTCACGTTCTTCCCGGCCCTTCTCCGGCTCCACCTGATCCTTCTCCTTCCGGGTCTCGTCGCTCATGCCCTGGCCTCCTTCACCTTCTTTTCCGGAAAGTGGCCGAAGACCCTGGGCTGGGTTGCCCGGTTGATGAAGGGCACGAAGGCGTTCATGAAGAGGATGGCGTACATCACCCCTTCGGGGAGCCCGCCCCACACCCGGATGAGAACCACCAGCAACCCGATGCCCACGGCGAAGATCCACGCCCCCAGGTTCGTCACCGGAGAGGTGACCATGTCGGTGGCCATGTACATGGCGCCCAGCATGAGCCCTCCGCTGAAGAGCATGAAGAACGGAGGCGGAAAGGCCTGGCCGTCGATGAGGTAGAGGATCTCGCTGAAGACGAAGACCGTCAGGAAGATTCCCGCCGGAATCCGCCAGTTCAGGTACTTCCGGAGGGCCAGGTATCCGCCGCAGATCAGGATGAGGATGCCGGCGGTCTCTCCCAGGGATCCCCCCGTGTTGCCCATCATGAGGCTGAAGAGGTCCGTGATCTCTCCCTCGAACTTCCAGAGGCCCAGGGGGGTGGCGGAGGTGACCACGTCCGGGGCGTCCCCGGTCAGGAGGGGGGCGGCGAAGTTCGCGCCCTTCCAGGCTCCCCACTCCATCTGTGTGGAGGGCCAGGTGGTGATGGCCGTGGGGAAGGCGGCCTGGAGAAAGGCCCGCCCCACCAGGGCCGGGTTGAAGGGATTCTGGCCCAGCCCGCCGAAGACCAGCTTGCCGAAGGCCACGCCGAAGGCCCCGCCCAGGAAGGCCATCCAGAGGGGGAACCCGGCGGGAAGGCAGAGTCCCAGCAGAATGCCGGTGATGGCGGCGGACCCGTCCCAGAGGCTCCGGTCCTTTCCGAAGATCCACTCCACGCCAATGGCCCCCGCCACGGCGGCGGCCATGACCAGGAGGGCGCTGGGCCCGAAGTAGTAGACGGCCACCGCCACGATGGGCACCAGGCTCCCCACCACGTTCCACATGATCCTGGGGGTGGAGTCCGGCGACTTCAGGTGGGGGGACGCCGTCAGGAGAAGGCGGTCTTCCGGCGCCATGGTCGAGTCCTGACCCTTCATGGCCCCACCTCCTTCCGGCACCTCGCTGCGAATGGGCTACGACACACGTTGGAGCTCCTCATGCCGCATCCTCCTTCCTCCGGAGCCGGCTGAGCTGGTACTTGGCCAGGGCGAACATCTGGGAAAGAGGGATGTTGGAGGGACAGACGTAGGAGCACGCGCCGCAGAGCATGCAGTCCCAGAGATTGGTCCTGTCCACCATCTCCTGGTACCGGGCCGTCTGGGCAAGGGAGCCCATCAACGACGGATTCAGGAACATGGGGCAGGCGTCCAGGCAGTGCCCGCACTTGATGCAGGAATAGACCAGCCGGGGCCGGGACTCCTTCTCCGTCAGGACCACCAGGCCCGTGACGCCCTTGGTGACGGGAGCGTCCAGGTCCGGCTGGGCGGCCCCCATCATGGGCCCCCCGGAGATGACCTCCGTGGTGTTCTCCTTGACGCCCCCGGAGAACGCCAGGATATCCCGGATCTTGGTGCCCACGGGAACCAGGAGGTTCCCGGGCCTGTTCACCCCGGGGCCCGTCACCGTCACCACCCGCTCGATGAGGGGCAGCCCGGTCTCGAAGATCTCGGCGATGCTGGCGATGGTCCCCACGTTCTGGACCACGGCCCCCACATGCATGGGGAGCTTCCCCGAGGGGACCTCCCTGCCCATGACGGCCTTGATGAGCATCTTCTCGGCCCCCTGGGGATACTTGACCGTGAGGCCGATGACCCGGGCGTTCAGATCTTCGGGCTTGGTCCGTGTCAGGGACTCGATGGCGTCGGGCTTGTTCTTCTCGACGCCGACGACGGCGTTCCCCACCCCCAGGGCCTTCATCATGATCCTGATCCCGAACCAGACCCGGTCCGGGTACTCCACCATGGTCCGGTGGTCCGTGGTGAGGTAGGGCTCACACTCGGCCCCGTTCACCAGGAGGGTCTCGATGGGGAGGTCCTTGGGAGGGAGAAGCTTCACGTGGGTGGGAAAGGCGGCCCCCCCCAGCCCCACCACACCGCCCTTCTGGACCGCAGCCACCACCTGCTGCGGATCCAGCCCCTCCCACCTGGGGATCACCCGGGGCCGGGGAATCTGCGGAGAGAACCGCTCCACCCTGATCCGCACCGCCTGGGCCATGCTCCCGTCGGGATGGGGCCACCAACCGATGCCCACCACCTCACCGGCCGCCGAGGCGTGGATGGGCACCGAGACGAAGCCGTCGGCCTCGGCGATCTTGTCTCCCCGCTCCACCCGGTCACCCACCTTCACCAGGAGCTTGGCGGGCTTTCCGGCGTGCTGCCGGAGGGGGAGAACGACCTCCTCAGGAAACGGCATCCTCCGAATGGGAATGCCGCTGCTCAAATCTTTATGGTCCGGCGGGTGGACGCCGTGACTGAAAGTCAGTTTATCCCACATTTCGCTTGGAGCCTTCCGGGGGCCCGGCCTGGGCCGGCGCCCCCCGGAGAGATTCCACCATTAAGGGTTGAAGGGCTTTGCCCGCTCGATCCACTTGTCCAGGTCCCGCTCCCGTGGGTTCAGGGGCGTCCCGGGGTGGATGATCTTGGCAGTGCAGCGCTCCGCCGCCTGGACGATCTCGGCGAAGGTGCCGGCCTTCGGATCCTTGAAGTACGCCTGCTTCGCATCGTTGTAGGCGAACATCTTCTTGTTGATGTTGATGCACTCGTTGCAGCTGGTGCACCGGGCCGTCTCGATGTACGGCTCCATGACCAGGCCTTCGTCCTCTTCCTCCTCTTCCGCTGCGGGAGCTTCGGCAGGGGCCGCAGCCCCTTCCTCCCTGGCCGGGGCCTCCGCCGGCGGCGCAGCCACGGCCGTTCCACCCCCGCCATTCCCGCTCAGGAGGGCTTCCTGATCCGATGTCAGCGTCACAGGCCTCAGGCCCGGTGTGGTGGAGGCCCGCTTCAGGACGTCGGCCACCCTGTCCTCTCCGCCCCGGGAGGAGGAAAGGAGTCCCTCGGCCATCTTCCGTGCGATGATCTGCGGGTAGCTGGTCTTCAGCTCCAGGATCCTGGCCTCGTACTCTTCCCGGATCTTCTCGGCCTTCTTGTCGAACTCGTCCTCCAGCTCGTATCCGATCTGATCCCGGACCGACGGCGCCACCTTGTAGCCCGCCAGCTCCCGGAGCTGATCCCAGAAGAGGAGTCGGTCTTCGGCCAGCGTGACCATCTCCAGGGCGGCGGCCATGCGTTGGAGCTTTCCGTCGGAGCCCAGGAGGTTGATGTAGGGCGTCTTTCCGGTCCGGTCGTCCCGGCTGAGCTGCACGAACTCGTGGAAGGGCACCTGGTCGTCGTTCCAGTCCTCGGGCTTGATCTTCTTGAACTGCTTCTTGAAGCGGCCCTCCGTCGCGGCCCAGTCGGCCACGGTGAGAGGAACCTCCAGGGTCTGCTCGTTCCCCTCGTCGTCGGTGAAGGTCAACTCGTAGCTGGGCCAGTCCTCATCGATCTCCGGGTTCCCGTTCAGGTCCACGCAGTCAGCCCAGTTGTCTCCCGCCTCGGGATGGTAGACCACGAAGGGGAAGGCCCTGCTCTCCAGCGCCAGGCGGGCGGCGTGGGGGGCCATCTCGTCGGAGAGGCCGTGCTCCACGGGGCAGGGCGTGTAGATGTTGAACACCGAGGGCCCCCTGTAGTGGAGTCCCTTGATGATGCCCTCGATCATGTGGGCCGGGCTGGCCTGGGAGGTCTGGAGCACGTAGGCGCCCCGGTGAGCCATGGCGATGAGGGACATCTCCTTCCGGGTCTCCTCCTTGCCGTGCTGAACCTTACCGTAGGCGGACATGTCCGCCACCTGGCCGGTGAAGCCCGAGGTGCAGGCCTGGCCGCCGGTGTTGGAGTAGACCTGGGTATCCAGGACCACCACCCGGATGGGCTTTCCGGAGGCCAGGAGCCGGGAGACGTTCTGGAAGCCGATGTCCAGCATGGCTCCGTCCCCGCCCATGGCCAGGATCGGCGGGCAGAGGTCGAACTCCTCTTCCGTGAAGTCCTGCCAGTCGAAGGCCACGAACTCCTGCTCGTGGATCCCCTCATCGTACTCCTCGGCCAGGCGAAGCTCGGCCCGGCGCACGCCGGCGAAGTTGTCCGCCATCTTCCGCATGTGGCCTTCGAAGATCCCGATGGCGATGGACGGGGCGTCCTGGAAGAGGTGGTTCACCCAGGGGAAGGGATAGGGGTTGTAGGGATAGGTGCTTCCCCAGACGGAGGAGCATCCGGTGCTGTTGGTCATGGCCATGCGGGAACGGCCGCGCCCGCCGGGTCCTTCCAGGTAGCGCCAGCGGAGCTCCTTCATCTCCTTCATGGACCTGTTCAGGCCCTCGAACAGCGCCTTGTCCTCGTCCTTCACCTTCAGCTTCGTGTCCCCGCCCTCCGCCAGGCTCTCCAGATCGAACTCGGCGTCGCCGATGACGAGCCCCCTCATCTTCTCTTCCATACCGGAGATGAGGGCGTCCAGCTTCTTCACGAACTTCTCCACCCGGGGCTGCATGACCCCTTCGATGGTGGAGACCAGGAGGTGGACGGCCGTCTTCTCGCCGCATCCCATGCAGGCCCCGTCCCCGCCGGCCATGGTCCGGTAGTTCTCCTTCTTCAGGAGAAGCGTGGGGAGGATCCCCAGCCCATGCTCCAGGTCGGTGATGTTCACATACCGGTCGTCCGTGTCCGGCAGGCGCTCCCAGAGCTCCCAGTTCCGCCGGAGGCGGTCCACGATCTCTTCGTCCTGCCGCACCGTGACCAGGGCGTTCTCGGGACAGACCTCCACACAGATGTTGCAGCCCTTGCAGGCTTCGGGATTCACCGTGATGGAGAGAAGCCCGCCGGTGCCCTTCTCCTCGCCTTCCGGCAGATCGAAGAACGGCGTGGTCTTGGCCAGGGGGAACTCGGCCACCGCGGCGTACACGGCGGCGAATTCCTCGTCCATGGCCTTCTGCCGCTCGGCGTCCCAGCCCAGCTTCTGGCTGATGTTCTTGTAGGCCTGGGAGAGGATGTCGGCGAAGTTGTGGAAGGGAACGCCCTTGAGAAGCTTGTGGGCTTCCCTGGCCACGTTCTTGGAGATGGACATGAACTTGTCCAGGGAGTTCCCGTTCATGGCCGTGAGAATGGCCGCGTCCAGGACCTCCTCCACCGTGTTCACCACCCCGGGGATGGCCGCGTCGGGGCACTGAACCCAACACTGGCTGCACCCGGTGCACTTCTCGGCGATGAAGTCCGGGACCTCGAAGCGGATGCTGGTCATGTCCCGGACGGCGCTGGTGGACGCCGGGATGGCGCTGATGGCGGCGAAGGGATCGGCGATGCCGTCCTCCCCGGTGGTGGCGCAGAAGGAGCAGACCTGCTCCCAGAAGCGTCCCTGGTTCCCGATGCCCCATTCCTGGTTCTCGGTGTCCAGGAGCCCGGGGATCTGACCCACCCCCCCCTCGGCCCCCACCATCTCCTTGGCCTCTTCCTTCACCGGCGCCTCATAGACCTCCTCGTATCCACGGCGGATGACCCGGAGGTTGTCCTCCACCACGGCCTGGCCCAGCTTCCCGAACTTCTTGTTGAGCTGGTCCAGGATCCCCTCGAAGAGGGTTTCCTCCGTGAGGTTCTCCTGCTCCATGAGGCGGGAGACCTTGAAGAAGGCTCCCATGAAGGCGGCACCCTGCATCCGGTAGCGGAGCTCGGCGGTGCCGGCCTCCTCCGCTGCGATCTTGAAGCCGTCCAGGCCGTAGACCTTCAGGTTCTTCCGCCGGATGGTCTCCTGGCCCTCGGCGGGGATGGACTCCCAGAGCTCTTCCGGCGACAGATCACTCTGGATGACCAGGATTCCACCCTCCTTGAGGCCCGCAAGCGGATTGGTGCTCCGCCAGACGTTGGGATCCGGCGACAGCACCACGTCCACGAACCGCAGCTCCCCGTTCAGCCGGATCTCGCCCCGGGAAAGGGTGGAGTAGAAGCTGGTGGGCTGCCCCTTCTTCTCGGAGCCGTACTTGGGGTTGGCCTGGACCTTGAGGCCCGCCAGCTCGAAGGCGGTGAGGGCCAGGTTCTTGCCCGTGGTGATGGCCCCCCATCCCCCGATGGAGTGGATCCGCAGGGAAATCGTGCCCTCCGGCATGAGGTCCAGGTCCCCCACCGGCTCCAGGGTCAGATCCGCCAGATGGGGATAGGACTCCAGGAGCTCCTCCTGCCAGATCTGGAGCTTGGGGTAGCGGGTGTCCTTCTTGACGAAGTCCAGCCCCAGGTAGAAGAGCCTCTGCTTCTTGCCGTCCGGAAGCATGTTGTTCACCACGGCGATGAGATCGCCGGGCTGGAGGTCCCTGCTTCCCATGCCGAAGGAACCGGAGTAGAAGTCCGGGACCTCGTCGGGACGGAGCTCCTCCACGCCGGGATACGGGAAGGTTCCGGAAGCCCGGAAGTTCTCCACCCCCTTGCCCATGGCGGAGCGGATCTCCCTCAGGAGAGGCGGGTCCACGGCCAGGGGCTGATCCAGGCGCTCCAGGACGGCCACGCCCTTCTTTCCCTTGAGCAACCGGGTCACCAGGTCCGTCGGGAAGGGCCGGAACATGGTGAGGTTCAGGACCCCCACCTTCATGCCCCTCTCGTCCCGGAGATAATCGGCCACGGCCTCGCAGTTGGAGACCACGGAGCCCTGGCCCACCAGGACGTACTCGGCGTCCTCGATGCGGTATCCCGTGGCCCGGGCATACTTCCGGCCCGTGAGCCGGTAGTACTCCTCCATGGCCTGATCCGTCAGGCCGGCCACATGGTCGAAATAGAAGGGCCGCTGGGCCGCCACGCCCTGGGCGTAGGAGTCCTGGTTCTGGACGGTCCCGATCATGGCGGGATAGTCCAGGTCGTAGAGCTCCGGGATCCTGCGGCGCTTCTCTCCGAAGACCATGCGCTGGGCGGGAGTGGGGGACTCGATGATGTCCGAGGGATCCCCCAGGTACTCCTTCACCAGCTCCCTCTCCGGCAGACGGATGGACTCGATGACGTGGCTGGTGAGGAACCCGTCCTGGGCCACGATGGCCGGATTCAGGGAGAGCTCCGCCGTCCGGTGGGCGATGAGGTTCAGGTCCGCCGTCTCCTGGACGTTCTTTCCGAAAAGCTGGAAGAAGCCCGTGTCGTCCACGGCGTGATAGTCATCGTGGCCGGCGTGGATGTTCAGGGCCTGCTTGGTCATGGCCCTGGCCGCCACGTTCAGCACATAGGTGAGCCGTTTTCCGGCGGCGGCGTAGAGGGACTCGTGCATGTACGCGATGCCCTGGCCGCTGGAAAAGTTGGTGGCCCGGAGGCCCACCATGCTCATTCCGGCCGTGACGCCCGCCGCCGCGTGCTCGCCCTCGGGCTCGAAGAAGAGAAGCCTCCGGCCATTGGCGTTGGTGTACCCGGCAGCGACAGCCAGAGCCCACCCCTCACCCATCTGGGTGGAAGGCGTGATGGGATAGGCGCCGGCTGCCTCGCTGGCGTTGGTTTCCACCCAGACGACAGCCTCGCTGCCGTCCATGGCATCGGGGATTCCCGGATATTTGAAGTCTTCTGTTTTCGGCCTGGTCATCCTGCTTCACTCCCTGCAAGTTCTTGAATGGAGGCGAACTGCTCCCCCTCCACCCAGACGATGGCCCCGGTTGGACACCGGGCAATGGCTTCGGGATTGGCTGTCTCCACCTTGTCGTAGTCGATGACGGCCAGCCCGTCCTTGATCTCGATGAGGCCCGGGGCGGCATCCTGCACGCAGCGCCCGCAAGCCGTGCAGGCCACGGCGCAGACCTCTTCCGCCGTGTCCCCTTCCAGCAAATTCTTGCACTGGACGATGAGGTGATGGTCCAGTGGCATGATGGTGAACAGATCCAGGGGACAGGCGTCCACACAGTCCCCGCAGGCGGTGCACAGCTCCGTGTCCACCACCGGAAGTCCGAACTGGTTCATGGTGATGGCGTGGAAGTCGCAGGCCACGGCGCAGTCGGACAGGCCCACGCACCCCCAGGTACATCCCTTTCCACCCCCTGTCACCGCCACGGCGGCGGCACAGCTCTCCACGCCGTAGTACCCGGCCTTCCGGGTGGACACGTTGGTTCCCCCGGCACAGAGGAGGCGGGCCACGTTTTTGGTGGCCTCGCCGGCGGTGACGCCCAGGAGGCCCGCCACATCTTCCCGTTCCGCCTCTCCCATGACCGTGCATCCGGCCGGGGCCACCTCACCCGTGACGGCGGCCTCGGCGAACGCCCGGCACCCGGCAAAGCCGCAGGCGCCGCAGTTGGCCCCGGGCAGAACCTCCTCCACCGCGCTGATGCGGGGATCTTCCCAGACCTTCAGCTTGGCGTTGGCCAGAGCGATGAGGCTCCCGAAGGTCAGCCCCACCCCGCCCAGAATCGCCACCGAGGTCAGGATCAGTGTTACATCCATATCGTCCCTGAACCTTCTTCCTTTTCTTCCGGGCCCCGGTCCCCGAAGGGAACGAGGCTTCAGTCATCAGCCGGATATCGCGAGCCCGGATCCCGGCTAGATCTTGGCCTGGTGAATGAGCCACGCCGCCAGTTGACCGGCGTCGTCCATCTCCGGGCCTTCCCCTTTCCCGGAGGCCTCCGCCGCCGGCGCCGCCGGCGCCTGGACGCTGGAGGCCAGCGAGGAGAGCTGCCTCAGCTCTTCAGCCTGCTGGAAGGCCGAGATGTTCCCCAGGGCCTTCCTGGGCTCCTTCTCCGGAAGGAAGCTCACCGTGAGGCGCTCGTGGATGGTCTTGCCGGCGGTGGCGTGGACGAACCTGGCGCACCCTTCCGGCATGAGGGCGGCGATTCCGGGTCCAGGGGCGGCGGAGAGGGCCCCCAGCTCCTGGGGATCGTCGGTCTGGATGACCGTGACGCCCGGGGTGATGAGGCGGACCAGGGGCGCCGGGGCCGCCGGGCCGTTCACCACCAGAACGATCTTCTGGGAGCCTTCCAGGAGCTCTCCCAGGGACGAGATCTTCAGGTCCTGGCCCTCCACCTCCATGACCAGCGGCGGCGCACAGCCCTTCTCGGCCCGGGTCCAGCGGTCCGGCGGAAACTCCTTCAGGGCGTCCTCCACCCCTTCCGGGTGCGGGAGGTCCTGGAGGGCCCACTCGATGGACCGGGCCGCCCCGAAGGCCGCTCCGGCCTTCCCCAGAGCGGAGATGACGCCGCCCCGGAGATATCCGTCCAGCGGCAGCTTGGCCTGGTAGAGGCCGTCCCCGGCCTGCTTCAGGGCCGTGAGGACCTCCAGGGCCCGTTGGATCTGCTTCCGGTTCTCCGCGGTGAGCTTGGAGTTGGCGGAAACGAAGGGCGTGAGGCGGTCCAGGTCGATGCGCCCGGCGGCGAAGGGGCCCAACTCGTGGGCCAGCTTCAGCTGTGGATTCTCCCCTACCCCCTTCTCCCGTTCCAGGATCCCCCGGACCTCTTCGGCGGAAAGGGCCACGGATGAGGAGAAGGCCTCCCGGGCGTCGGCCACGGCCTCCAGGGCCTGGGTAATCCGATCGTCAGACGGCATAGCGGTCGAACTCCTGCTCCAGGACCTGGAGCTTTTCCTCGGCGGTGAGGGTGGGCAGGTGCCGGATATCCTCGTAACGGGGCCGGGACTCGTCCCGGAAGAAGACGCCCAGGCGGACCTTGGACTGGTCTTCCGCATAGCGGCGGGCGGCGTCGATGTCCGTGGGATCGTGGAAGACCCGGTCCTTGTAGACCTCCGCAAGCTCCGGAACCTCGACACCGTCCGGATGCACCAGCATCTCGATGCGGTCCGGATTCGTGATGGCCTCCTCGAAGAGCTTGGGCAGGTACGCCGGACACCGCTGGAGAATCCGCACAAAGGAGAATCCCTTGTGGTGGTAGGCCCTCTTCAGGGTGGCGAAGAGGTGGGCCGGGACCCACTCGGCCGTCTGGGCCACGAAGGAGGCGTTGGTGACGCCCAGCGTGGTCTCCAGGGGGTTCATGGGAGGCAGCCAGCTCCCCTGGGGCTGCGTGTTGCTCTTCTGCCCCTGGGGGGTGGTGGGAGAGGTCTGCATCTTGGTCAGACCGTAGATGTTGTTGTCCAGGAGGAGGGCCGTGATGTTCACGTTGTAGCGGATGGAGTGGATCCAGTGCCCGGCCCCGATGGACACACAGTCCCCGTCTCCCATGACCGTGAATACCGTCAGATCCGGCCTGTGGAGCTTGATTCCCGTGGATACGGGGAGGGCCCGGCCGTGGATTCCGTGGAACCCGTAGGTCTTCATGTAGTGGGGAAACCGGCTGGAGCAGCCGATGCCGGACACGAACACCGTGTCCTCCGGCTTGAGCTGCTCGTCGGCCATGAGGCGCTGGACCGCGGTGAGGACCGAGTGGTCGCCGCACCCGGGACACCACCGGGCCAGGGCGGCCTCATAGTCGGCCATGGCAAAGACGCGGTCGTCCTCCTCGGTCAGGTGGAGGAGAGAACAAGCGCTGCTCACGAAGCACCTCCTTTGGGCATCTTCTCTCGAATCGCCTGGTGAATGGCGCCGGGTTTCAGGGGCTCGCCCATGACCCGGGTCCAGCAGTCCACGTCCACCAGAGTGGCGGCGCGTAGGATCCATGCCAGCTGCCCGTACCGACGATTCTCTTCAGTGATGTAGGGTTGCCCCAGCTCGTCGCTGTAATTGATCTCCACCGTCACGACCTTCTTGAACCGGCTGAAGATCTCCTTCAGGCCCGGCTCCAGGGGCGAGAGGAAGGTGAGGTGGAGGCTGGAGACCTTCAGCCCCTCTTCCTGGGCCCGCTCCACGGCCTCCTCGATGGCCCCCTTGGTGCTGCCCCAACCCACCACCAGGAGATCCCCTTCATCGGGGCCGTTCACCTCCGGGGGCCGAAGCGTCGACTGGAAGACGGACATCTTACGGCTCCGCATGGTCATGCTGCGCTGCACCACATCGGTGGTGTAGGCCACCTTGCTCCCCTCGTCGTGGGCCAGCCCCGTGAGGGTGTGCATGCCCCCGGGGGTGCCGGGGATGAACCGTCGGGACAGCCCGGTTTCCGGGTTCCAGTCATAGGGCCTCAGGCCCTCGGGAATGGGGGAGAGATCCGGCGGGGAGGCCAACCACGCCGCATCCAGCTCCGGCCTGGGATACGGAGAGACTCCGGTAGCCAGATTCGTGTCGGTGAGGACCATGACCACGCAGCGGAAGGCCTCGGCGATCTTCCGGGCCGTGATCATGGAGTAGAAGCATTCCTCGATGGTGGCCGGCGCCATGACCACGTGGGGCGCGTCCCCGGGCTGGCCGTAGATGGCCGCCAGGAGGTCCGACTGCTCCACCTTGGTGGGGAGCCCGGTGCTGGGGCCGCCCCGCTGGACGTCCACCACCACCAGGGGGATCTCCGTCATGATGGCCAGCCCGATGAACTCCGTCTTCAGGGCCAGTCCCGGGCCGGACGTGATGGTGAAGGCCACCTTCCCGGCCCAGGAAGCTCCGATGGCCACACCGGCGGCGGCGATCTCGTCCTCCGCCTGGTGCAGAAGGCCTCCGAACTTCAGGAAGATCTCGCCCAGGTGGTGGGAAACCGAGGTGGCCGGGGTGATGGGGTACATGGCCGCCACGTCCATGCCGGCGGCCACGCCGCCCATGGCGACAGCCTCGTTCCCGTTCATGACCACGTGGGGACGGTCGTCGCCGGTGGGGGGAACCTCGAATCCGAAGCCCAGGTTCTCGGAGGCCCAGTCATAGCCGGCCTGGAGGAGGGCCACGTTACGGTCGGTGATCTCCTGGGCCTTCTTCCGGAAGGCATGGGAGATCTGGTCGGCGGCCAGCTCCAGGTCCCGGTCGTAGAGATAGCAGAGGAGCCCCAGCACCCACATGTTCTTCCCCCGCTGGGGGTTGTCCACGATCTTGAGGCACTCCTCCTCCATGGGCACTTCGATCAACTGGTAATTCTTGTCGGCGATTTCCTCCATGGCGTCGGCCCACTCCTGCCGGATGTCCTCGTCGCCATGGTCCTTCCACATGTTCTCTATGAGGACGATAGCGTCGTCCTCCAGGGCGTCCAGGCGATGCCGGGCCAGGAGAACCTGCTCGTTCAAGGCCACGATGACGCTGGACTTGTCGCCCCAGTTGGTGACGGGAACCGATCCGATTCGGATCCGGTTTCCGGAGGCCCCGGCCGGAAGCCGCGGCGGTGGTTGGATCTCGGCGGGAATGATCTCCACCGTCCAGACCCCGTTGCCCATCTTGGCGGACACCGACCCGAAGATCTGAGCGCACTTCTGAGCACCTTCACCGGGATCGGACACGATCTCCACGGTGCTCATCTTTGCACGGGTCACCTTCTTGCCGTTCGGCGCACCCGTCTTCTCAGAGGTGTCGGCCCCAACCACGGGGAGCTTCGTCTCCATGATCTACCCTTTTGGTCTCGGTAAGCATGCCCCCGGAAAAGCGAGTCATTCCCGGGGGCGGACAACCCCAATGGAGCCATAGCTTATTTCGTGCCAAGGGATCAGGAAAGGCAGGGAACGGGGAAGTGGGGCCACAGGTAGCACATGGGCCCCCTTCGCGCCGGGGACGTGGAGAAACGGAACCCGATGCAGTGACAATTTGTCCCCTTATCGGACGAGGTAGAAAACCGTCCTCCTTGAAGGATTCCCTGGAGCCTATCCGAGGAATGGGGCGAGGTAATGGGGCGAGCCGCCACTCTGGCCATCCCGCCGGCTTTCCCTTTTCTTCCTGAAGGCGGGGCCCGCGAGCCGCGCCGGGCGGGCCGCGGCCTGCGAGACATCCGCAGGCGATAACCATGACCCCCTGCTCCGGGAGGAACCGTTGGATCCGTCAGAGGAACGGTTGGATCCGTCAAAGGAACGGTTGGATCCGTCAGAGGAATGCCGCGCCTTCGCACCCGGTTCCATCGGGAACCTGGCCTGCGGCTTCGACGTCATGGGTCTGGCGCTGGAGGGCGCCGGAGACGAAGTGGTGGTCCGCCGGCACGCCGACCCCGGAATCCGGATCTCCACCATCACCGGGGACGGCGGCCGCCTTTCCACCGACCCCCGTCGAAACACCGCCGGAGCAGCCGCTGGGGCCGTCCTGGATCTCCTGGGCTCCCGGGAAGGCCTGGAGATGGAGATCCACAAGGGCCTGCCCCTGGCCGCCGGCATGGGGGGAAGCGCCGGCAGCGCCGTGGCCGCCGCCGTGGCGGTGAATGCCCTCCTGGACGCCCGACTGTCGCCGGAGGCTCTCCTGGGCTGCGCCCTGGTGGGCGAAGCCGTGGCTTCGGGAGCGAGGCATCCGGACAACGCGGCTCCCTCTCTGGTGGGGGGGCTGGTCCTGACCCCGGCCTGGGAGCCCCTGCGGATCATCCCCCTGGAGGTTCCGGAAGACCTCCACTCCGTCCACGTCCATCCCCGCCTGGAGGTGGAGACCGCCGGGGCCCGAAGGGTCCTGGGCGACTCCATTTCCCTGGAGGCCGGGGTGGCCCAGTGGGGAAACACCGCCGCCCTGGTGGCGGGGCTCTTCCGGGAAGACTGGGAGCTCATCGCCAGGTCGGTGCAGGACCGGGTGGCGGAGCCGCTGAGGGCCCCGGCGATCCCGGGATTCGCGGCGGTGAAGGAGGCCGCCCTGAACGCCGGGGCCCTGGCCGCCAGCCTCTCGGGCAGCGGCCCTTCCCTCTTCGCCCTCTGCCGGGGGCGGGAACGGGCGGCCGCCGTGGGGGAGGCCATGGTCCAGGCCTTCGCGAAGGCGGGGCTGGAGGCCCATCTCCTGGTCTCCCGGGGGCGGGCCCCCGGAGCCCGGATCCTGGAGAGAGGCCCATGATCTTCGTGAGCACTGGAGGGGGAGCCCCGGAAACGGGGTTGCGGGAAGCCCTCTTCCGGGGCCTGGCTCCCGACGGTGGGCTCTACGTGCCGGCGCGCCTCCCCCGTTTCTCCCGGGGCCAGCTCCGGGCCATGGAAGCCTCGGACTGGCCGGAGGTGGCCGTTGCCGTGGCCCAACGCCTTCTGGCCGACGCCCTGGACCCGGCGGTGGTCCGCCGCCTGGTCCGGGACGCCCTGGACTTTCCCGTCCCCCTCCGGCCCCTCACCGACAGGATCCAGGTGCTGGAGCTCTTCCACGGCCCCACCCTGGCCTTCAAGGACGTGGGAGCCCGGTTCATGGCCCGCCTCATGGCCCACTTCCGGGGGGACGATCCGGAGCCCCTCACCGTCCTCACGGCCACTTCCGGCGACACCGGCGGAGCCGTGGCCCGGGCCTTTCTGGGCCTGCCCGGCATCCGGGTGGTGGTCCTCTTTCCCGACGGCAAGGTCACGCCCAGACAGGAGCGCCAGTTCTCCACCCTGGGGCGGAATGTCCGGGCCGTGGCCGTCCAGGGGGATTTCGACGACTGTCAGCGGATGGCGAAAGCGGCGTTCCGCGACCGGGAGCTCAGAAAGCGGGTAGCCCTGACCTCCGCCAACTCCATCAACGTGGGGCGCCTGATTCCCCAGACGTTCTACTACTTCCTGGCCTGGGCCCGCCTGGCCCGGATCCGCCCGGCCCGGGCCCGCCCGGCCGGGACCGCCGGGGGTGGAGAGACGCCCATCCTCTTCACCGTTCCCTCCGGGAATTTCGGAAACCTGGCCGCCGGCCTCATGGCCGGGGCCATGGGCCTTCCGGGGGCGCGCTTCCTGGCGGCCACCAACGCCAACGACGGGGTCCCGGAGTACCTGGAGACGGGTCGGTTCCGGCCCCGCCCCTCCGTCCGGACCCTCTCCACGGCCATGGACGTGGGAGACCCCAGCAACCTGGCCCGGATCCTCCACCTGTACGGGCACGACCTGGATCGGCTCCGCCGGGACCTGGACGCCCGGGTCGTCTCCGACCAGGAGACCCGGGACTGCATCCGCCGGGTCCACGCCCGGCGGGGATACGTGCTGGATCCCCACTCCGCGGTGGGCTACCGGGCCCTGGAGAAGGAGCTGGAGGAGGGCGGAGGGGCCGGGGGCGACGGCGCTGTGGGGGTGCTGCTGGCCACGGCCCATCCCGCCAAGTTCGCCGAGGTGGTGGAGCCGGTCCTGGGGGAGCCCCTGCCCCTGCCCCCGGAGCTGGCCGAATGCCTGGAGCGGGAGAGGGTGGTGTCGCCCATGGAGCCGGATTCCGGGGCCCTGAAGGAGTATCTCCTGGGGGAGTGAGGGACCGGATCCCCGGGAGCCGCGCCACAGGGAACGGGGGGCACTGACCCCGCACAGGAGCCGGGCCGCAGGAGGCGGGTCAGGAGAACCGGGTCACAGGAAGAAGGCGGTCATGATCCGGTTGGCCGCGAAGGCCCCCGCGTAGGCCAGGATCCCCATATAGGAGAACTGCAGGATGGGAATGGTCCACCCCCCCGTCTCCCGCTTCACCATGGCCACCGTGGACATGCACTGCATGGCGAAGGCGAAGAAGACCAGAAGGGCCACGGCGCCGGCGGGATCCAGGTCCCGGCGCAGGGCCTCCTGGAGCCCCGCGGACGTCTCGTCGCCCTCCACCCCATGGAGGGTTCCCAGGGTGCCCACGATGACCTCCCGGGCGGCCAGGGAGGTCACCAGGCCCACCCCGATCTTCCAGTCGAAGCCCAGGGGCTCGATGACGGGCTCCAGGGTCCGGCCCAGGGTTCCGACCAGGCTCTCCTCGATGGGGGGCGGCGCTCCGTTCTCCGGAGGAATGTTGGCCAGCACCCAGAGGGACACCGTCACCGCCAGGATCACCGTCCCGGCCCGGCGCAGAAAGACCTTCGACCGGTCCAGGAGCCGGAGCCCCAGCGACTCCACCGTGGGCCAGCGGTAGGTGGGCAGCTCCAGGACGAAGGGCGTCCGGTCGCTTCTGAGGATGGTGGACTTCAACACCCTGGCCGTGACCAGGGCCGCGACGAACCCCAGGACGTAGAGGCTCAGGAGGGCCGCCGCCCGGGTTCCGAGAAAGGGCCCCAGGAGGGGGCGGTTCGGGAGAAAGGCGGCGATGACCAGGGTGTAGACCGGCAATCGGGCCGCGCAGGTCATGAACGGGGCGATGAGAATGGTGGCCAGGCGGTCCCGCTTGTTCTCGATGGTCCGGGTGGCCATGATGGCCGGAACGGCGCAGGCGTAGGCCGAGAGAAGGGGAATGAAGGACTTTCCCTGGAGCCCCACCTTGGCCATGGTCCGATCGGCGATGAGGGCGGCCCTGGCCAGGTACCCCGAATCCTCCAGGATCCCGATGAAGAGGAAGAGGAGGAGGATCTGGGGCAGGAAGACCAGCACCGACCCCACCCCGCCCCACACCCCGTCCAGCATCAGGTCCTTCACCATGGAATCCGGCAGGTTGGCCTGCAGCCAGCCTGCCGAGGAGGTCACCGTCCAGTCCACGGCGTCCATGAGGGGCACCGCGGCGTAGAAGATGGTCTGGAACACCGCCAGGACCACCAGGATGAAGAAGAGGGGGCCCAGCCAGGTGTGGAGGAAGATCCGGTCCAGCCGCTGGGTCCAGACCGGCGCCACCGGGGGACGGTAGGCCGAATCCGCCGCCACCTGGCCGGCCCACTGCCGGCAGGAGGGCGGGCTCTGGAGGACCGGGAGCTCCACGGGAGCAGGGGCCCGGAAGGTGCTCTCCAGGAACTTCCGGATCTCGTCCATCCCCTCGCCCTTGGCGGCGCTCACCAGGACGACCGGGGCCCCGAGCCTCTGGGAGAGGACGTCCACGTCCACCTCCCCGCCCCTGTTCCGGAGCTCGTCGGCCATGTTCAGGATCACCAGGATGGGCTTTTCCAGCGCCAGCATGGGCGCTGCCATGACCAGGTTCCGGCCCAGGTTGGTGGAGTCCAGCACCAGGAGTACGGCGTCCGGGACGCAGACGTCCGGCATGCGACCCCGGAGGAGGTCGTCGGTGATGCGCTCGTCTTCGGAACGGGGGGTCAGGCTGTAGGTGCCGGGAAGGTCCAGGATCTCCAGCTCCCTGCCGGAGGAGAGCTGGACCGTGCCGTGGTGGCGCTCCACCGTGACCCCGGGAAAGTTCGCCGTCTTCTGGCGGAGCCCCGTCAACCGGTTGAAGAGGGTGGACTTTCCGCTGTTGGGGGGTCCCACCAGAGCCACCGTGGGTCCCTCACAGGCCGGGGAACCCGCCTTCGGTGAGATGTCCGGGAGGGTGTTGACCTCCGGGGAAGAAGCGCTCATTCCGGCAGCTTCAGGAGGATGTTCCGGGTGGTTTCGCGTCGGAGGGCGATCTCACCGCCGTCCACCCGGAATACCTGAGGGTCGCCTCCCGGCGCGGACTTCCCGGCCACCACCGAGGTCCCGGGAAGAAAGCCCAGCTCCATGAGGCGGTGCGCCACGTCTTCGGGAAGCTCCAGGGTCTCCACGATTCCCGTCTCCCCCTCGGGGAGCTCGGCCAGGGACCTGGGCACACGCCGGCGCCCCCGGCCTTTCCGCCGGCGCCGACCTCTTCCCCTGCCTCTGAACCAACCTCCCGAGGGCATATCCTGCTTCTTTTAGTTGAGAATCGTTTTCAACACAAAATGAAGATCAAAGGACCGAGCTTTACGGTCAAGGCAACCGGAGAGAGGCAAACCGAAAGAACCGTGCCACGGCTCCCGGCAGGATGCTTCGTCCCTGGCCGGCCGTCCACCCCTCCACCCCTGGCCTGAGTTCCTTCTCCGCCCCATTCTCTCTGCTGGAGCAGGGACCTTATCTCCTATGGAGCCTGTCCGGGTGATCCGCGTAGCAGGGTGCGTTCCCGGACAGGATCCTTCACTGACCCGAAGCTACACTGACCCGAAGCCCGAGAGGACGATCATGGATCTGGCTCGCTTTCCCCGCCGCCGCTACACCGATAGCTGGACTCCGCTGGAGCATCTCCCCCAGCTCACCACTCACATGAACGGTCCCCACATCTTCGTCAAGCGGGACGACCTCCTGGGCCTGTCCGGGGGAGGGAACAAGACCCGGAAGCTGGAATTCCTGGTGGCCGACGCCCTCCGGCAGGGGGCCGACACCCTCATCACCTGCGGAGCCGTCCAGTCCAACCACTGCCGCCTCACCCTGGCCGCCGCCGTCAAGGAAGGGATGAACTGCCGCCTGGTCCTGGAGCAGCGGGTTCCCGACTCCTATGACCCGGACGCCAGCGGCAACAACTTCCTCTTCCGCCTCCTGGGCGTGGAGAAGGTCACCGTGGTGGACGGCGGGGTGGACCTGGCGGCGGCCATGCAGGCCGAGGCGGACCAGGTGGCCGCAGAGGGCCGGCAGGCGTACATCATTCCGGGGGGCGGCTCAAATCCCACCGGGACCCTGGGCTACGTAGCCTGCGCCCAGGAGATCCTGGCCCAGGCCTTCCAGAAGGGGATCCAGTTCGATCACCTGGTGTGCGCCAGCGGAAGCGGCGGCACCCATTCGGGTCTCCTGGTGGGGCTGAGGGGGATGGGAAGCAGGATCCCCGTGACGGGAATCAGCGTGCGGCGCCCGGTCCCCGAGCAGGAAGAGCTCATCGGGGGCCTGGCCAAGGCCACCCGGGAGTTCCTGGGGATGACCCCGGAGCTCCAGGACGGAGAGCTGAAGATCTTCGACGACTACGTGGGGGAGGGATACTCCATCCCCACCGAGGGGATGGCCGAAGCCGTCCGGACCTTCGCCCGCATCGAGGGGATCCTCCTGGACCCCGTCTACACCGGAAAGGCGGCCCACGGCCTCCTGGATCTCATCCAGAAGGGGCACTTCAAGCAGGGAGAAAAGGTCCTCTTCCTGCACACCGGCGGCGCTCCCGGCCTCTACGCGTACCAGGACGTTCTCCTGGACTGAGGGCCGGGGGGCCGGGTCAGGCCCTGGGAGCCGGCACCGGGGTCGGGCCCCGGGACCGACGCCGGGGGCCAGGCCCTGCCGACCTCAGCTCTGCAATCCCCGGTCCGCCCTCATCAGGCTGTGCAGGAGCACGTTCACTCCCGCCTCGACGTCCTCGGGGCGGGAGTACTCGTCGGGGTGATGGCTGAGGCCTCCCACGCTGGGGATGAAGATCATCCCCATGGGGGCGAATTGGGCCACGCTCTGGGCGTCGTGCCCGGCCCCTGACGGCATTCGAAGCGCCGTCAGCTCCAGGGCCTCCGCCGACTCCTCCACCCAGGTGCGGAAGCGCTCGTCGCTGGGGGCCGCCCGGCTCAGGTAGAACTCCTCCAGGGCGATGGGCGTGCCGTTCCTCCGGGCGATGTCTTCCGACTCGGCCTGGATGCCCTCGAAGACCTCCTGGATCCGGCTCATCTCCAGGGCCCTGATCTCTATGCTCAGCGTCACCTCTCCCGGAATGACGTTGGGGACGCCGGGATGCGCCTGGATCCGTCCCACCGTTCCCACCTGGCTCCCCGGCATGGAGGTGACCACCCGGTTCACCGCCTCCACCAGGCCGGCGGCCCCGAGCATGGCGTCCCGCCTCCGGTTCATGGGCGTGGTGCCGGCGTGGTTCGCCGCCCCCTGCACGGTGGCGTTCCAGCGCCGGATGCCCACGATCCCCTCCACCACCCCGATGCGGGCCCCCTCCTCCTCCAGGACGGCGCCCTGCTCCACGTGGATCTCCAGGAAGCCGGCCACCGTGCCCGGGGCCACCCGGCCCTCCTCCAGGCGATCCGGATCTCCGCCCAGCCGCCGGATCCCCTCTCCGATGGTATAGCCGCTGGCCGTCTCCAGCTGAAGCTCCCGGGGGGCCACCTCCCCGGCCATGACCCGGCTCCCGGTCTTTCCCCCCTCCTCGTTCACGAAGACCACCACCTCCAGGGGGTGCCGGGTCCGGACCCCAGCCTCCTGGAGGGTCCTCACCGCCTCCAGGGCCCCCAGGGTTCCCAGAGGGCCGTCATAGTTCCCCCCCGCCGGGACCGAGTCCAGGTGGGAGCCCACCCAGAGGGGAGGCAGATCGGGATCCGACCCCTCCCGGCGCCCCAGGATGTTCCCCGCCACGTCGATGCGGATCCGGAGCCCCATCTCCTCCATGAGGGCCAGGACCCATGCCCTCCCCTCCAGGTTGGCGTCGCTGAAGGCCACCCGGTCCACACCTCCGTCGCTTCGCCGACCGAATCGGGAGAACTCCGACAGCCACCCGTTCAGGCGTGGACCGTCGATGCGGAGGCCGTACGGATCCCGGACCTGCTCCGAGGCGGCGGCTTCGCTTGCCGGCGGAACGGAAGACGGCGGGACATTCCGGAGAGAGGTCCCGGCCCGGAGAGAGGCTCCCGCCGCTCCCGGAATCTCACCCAGGGCGGAGAGGCCCAGGGCAGCCAGCAACGACCTGGAAAAACCGCGGCGATCCATATCTCTCCTCCTCATTCATCCTCGAACGGGGCGAGCCGCGTCGTCCGGGGCCCACCCCTCGATGACCGGCTCCTCAGGGGAACGTTTTTCTCGGCCGCTGTCCCTGCCAGACGCTGAAAACGGAATCCTGGGCCAGGACGGAGACCTTCGAAAAGGACTCCTCCATTATCTTCTCCAGCCGGATCCGCCGCTGCGTCACCAGGGTCAGGACGCCGCCGGGGCACAGGATCCTCCGGCCCCCCCGGATCATCTCCGCCAGCATGCCGGGGTCCTCCTCCTTTCCCCGGTGGAAGGGCGGGTTGGTGATGACGGCGTCACAGGAATCCGAAGGAATCGGGTCCAGCCCGTCCGCCAGGATGAGCTCCGCCCCGGGAACGTTCTCCCTGGCCGCTTCCAGGGCCACGGCGTCCACGTCCAGGAGATGCACCGTCGCCCCGGGTTGCCGCCGCAGGGCCGCCGCCCCCAGGATCCCCGAGCCGCATCCGTAGTCCAG
Organism: uncultured Gemmatimonadaceae bacterium; assembly: GCA_964605505.1. Lineage (GTDB taxonomy): Bacteria > Gemmatimonadota > Gemmatimonadetes > Longimicrobiales > Gaopeijiaceae > CAZSDD01. The sequence continues at coordinate 28,261 of CAZSDD010000029.1, forward strand.
GATCCGCGCACCGGTGGAGAATTCCGGAAGCACGTCCAGGAGAAGGCGGGTCCCGGGATCCAACTGTCGGTGGGCGAAGATCCCGGGATAGGAAACCCACCGGGAGGGAAGGGCCGGGTGATCCGGCGCCCATACCTCCCTCCACGCTTCCAGAGTGGTTCTGGCGCCGGGCGCCGTTTCCCGTCTGATCCCCTGAAGGAGGCGGCACCTGCCCCCCACCCCCACCGTCCCCACCGAAGAAAACAGTTCCTCCGCCACCCCGCCGGCGGACCCGATGCCCTCGTCCTTGGCCCCGTAGAGCAGGAGGGTTCCGCCCGTCTCCAGGGCTCCCCAGGCGGCATGGAGGCTCATGGCCAGGGCGTCCCTGGACCGGGGCATCCGCAGCGCCGCGGCCCCGAAGGGTCCCGGCGGCGGCCAGGCCGAGGCAGGCAGGCCTCCCGGGGCCGGGGCGTTCCGGCGGTCCACCTCCTGCCCCGGAGCCCGGCGGTTCCAGCGGACCACCTCCAGACCCAGGCCCCGGAGACCCTCCGCCACCTCCGGGCGGGGGTCTTCCATGACCAGGACCGGCCCCGACAACCGGAGGAAGGGAAGGTGGCGAAGGAGAAGAGCCCCCGCCGCCTCATCCCGCCATCCCGGCCCCCTGCCTCGTGAAGCCATGGCTCCTACCGCCCTCCCATTCCCAGACCCCGGACGGGGACCTCCAGGGGGACAGAGCCCGAGTGTCGGAAATCCAACACCAGTGAGAGGGTGTCTCCTTCCAGGAGGGACTCCCGGAGGCCCACCAGCATGAGGTGCAGTCCTCCGGGCCTGAGGTCCACCTCTCCATCTGCCGGCACAGGGAGAGGGCCCACCTCCCGCATGCGCATGACGTCCCCCTCCAGGTAGCTCTCGTGGATCTCCACCCTCTCGGCCGCCGGCGACGACGCACCCGTCAGGGTATCGGGAGCGCCGCCGGAGTTCCGCACCGTGAGATACACCGCCGAGTTCACCCCCGGGAGCGCCTCGCCCCCTGCCGGGCCCGTCTCCACGGCCATGGGCCGGGCCCAGGGATCCAGGACCTCCACCTCGGGCCCCCCGCCGCCCCCGCATCCCCACAGGAATGCCGGCAGGAGGAGAATCGCCAGGGTCCCTGCCGGTGACGACGATGTTTTCGCTCGCATGGCATACCTCCATGGGATTGCCGGGGTCATGACCGGTGACTGAATTTTCGCTTGCGAGACGCGCTTTCAGGTGACGGCGGGGAAGGATCCCACTCCGGACGACCGCACTTCCCGGAAGGGCCGGGAACCAAAGGGGCTGCCTCCGGAGGGCCGACGCCCTAATG